>UQUH01000032.1 GCA_900544245.1 uncultured Coriobacteriaceae bacterium
AGACATCCCCGACGATCGGGGGGAGCGGGGAAGGGGCGGGGGGGAGCCAGTAGCTCGCCCATGCGCCAAAGACGACGAGGCCGAACACCGAGAGCACCGAGAGCTGGAACCCGAGCGAGAACGCCATGGGAGGGGAGAGCCCGAGAAAGACGAACACGCACAACGCAAGGCCGCTCGGTACATGGGCACGTTGCCTCGTCATTCCCAAGACGAGCGCGACCGAGCACATCGTGCAGGCACGTATCGCCGATGCGGCAAAGCCCGTGATCGCCACGTACACGACAAGCGCGGCGACGAGCATGGCGCTGCGCACCCCGCGTCGCAGGGGAGTGCGGGCGAGCACGGCGGAGAGCAGCATGGTGACGATGGCGAGATGCGTTCCCGAGACGGCCATGAGGTGGGCAAGCCCCGTTGTCTGGAACGCCTGCTCGAGCTCCGAATCTGCATATATCGTCTTATTGCCGAGTAGCACGCCGGCAAGAAGCCCGGCGGCATCTCCGCCGAGCGCGGCGATGTGCTCGAACGATTCGTCACGAAACGAGGTTACGAGTCCGCGCAGTCCCGCGCTGCATCCCAGTTCCTCGACATTCATCGCTCGCAGCGTGCCCGCGAAGCCGTTTTGGTGGTTCCAGCGTCCGCTGTCATCCGGCTTGGGTACCGAGACGCTTCCCGTGACCGCAATCCGATGTCCGGCGAAAAGCCCTTCGTTATCCTTGGGCCAGATGACCCGGACACGTATCGCATCGGGACCATCGCCCATCTGCGCGTTCGAGACATAGCCGTAATCGCGTCTTGCCGGGTCGCCAATCAGGTCAAGCTCGATCGTGACATCCTGCTCTAGTATCGCGGGAAGCCGTTCGGCATCGTTGGCCCATCCTGTCCAAAAGCAAAACCCGCAGACGAATGCGCTGGTAAACGCCATGAGGATGATTGCGATGCCCGAGCGCGTGAGGTGGGAGATGGCGTTTCTGGCGTGCTGCGGCGCGAGCCGTCGCCACGCGAGCACGATGAGGATGGTGACGAGTGCCGTGCCGGCAACTTCCAAGACAAGGTCATGCATCTCGAGCTCATCCGCATACATGCGCCACGTCAGCTCTTCTGCCAGGTAAATTGCCATCCATGCGCTCAGGGCTGCGAAAAGGAGGGGAGGTAGCGATGGGCGGGCGGGTGTCTCGAGTGAAGGTAAGCTCATACGCAGATCTTGTCCTTGAGGTTCGCGAAGCGCGTCTCGCCGATACCCGAGACGTTTTGCAGGTCCTCGATTCTCGCGAAACGACCGTTTCCCTCGCGATAGTCGACGATGCGCTCGGAAAGCGCCGGCCCCACGCCCGAAAGCTCCTGGAGTCCCTCGGCACTTGCCGTGTTGATGTTGATTTTCGCCTCTTTCTTCGTCGATGAGCCAGTTTTGCTCGAGCTTGTGTTCGTCTGCTCTCCATCCTGTGCTTGCTCGATGGTCGGTATAGTGACTTGCTCGCCGTCAGCGAGCTTCTGGGCGAGATTCGCGGCGCCGGGCAACGCGTTTGCGGCAAGGCCACCTGCCGCCTGAATGGCCTCGCCCACGCGCGCATCGGCTGGCAGCGTATAGAGCCCTGGAGCGTTGACCGCGCCTTCGACATCGACCACGATTGAAGCTTGCGTCATGGCCGATTCGCTGGCCGCCGAGCCCGATGCTTCCTGGGGCGGACTCGCGTTTGTTGCGACGAAATCCGCGTTCGCCTTTGGCCAGAAGTGCCATATGCCTACGAGTACGAGAGCAAGCGCGATGATGAACGTGCCTACGAGTATGGGACGGGGCACCTCGGCAAGGCCCGCTCGATGTAGGAGCGAGTGCGCTTTCAGGGATAGTTCCTCGGCGTCCATCTGACCTCCACTGCGTTCGTCTCTCGCGCGATGATAGGCGAGGAGCATCCATGCGAACTACCTCGAGAACCTGGGCGAAATCGGAGTTACGTGCGACCGAAATCCGACATCTGCAAATTAATCCGCGCTTTCGCTTGACGGGTCGTGATTGATTCCGTAATATGCAATCTCGCGCCGCACAGGGTTCGGCACTTGTTACTGGGGTGTCGTCTAATGGTAGGACAGCGGATTCTGGTTCCGTCAGTGAGGGTTCGACTCCTTCCACCCCAGCCAACGGCGCGTTGACATGGCCCGTTCGTCTAGCGGTTTAGGACGCCGCCCTCTCAAGGCGGAGATCACCGGTTCGAATCCGGTACGGGCTGCCAAGGATGACGCAGGTCAGGGCATATGAAAGCTCTGGCCTGCTTTCTTTTCAAGCTCCGCATGGTGCAAAAGAAGTGCAAATAGTCCCACGGGGTCACCTCACCAGTCCGCCGCGTCGCACGCCTCGCGCATCTGCTCGTTGGTCACGTGGACGTAGATGTCCATTGTCGTGGAGAACTGGCCATGCCCCAGGATCCTCTGCAATACCTTCGGGTTGACCTCATCGCGCGCCATCTTCGACGCGAAGCTGTGGCGCATGTCGTGCACCGTGTACCCGTCGAAACCGAGCGCCCGCCGATTGCGCCTCCACCATTGCGATGACACCCCCGGCTTCATCCACTCGCCGACGTCGTTGCAGATGATGGGGTCCTCGGGACCGGTCGGTATGCCGTGCTCCTCCATGTACGCCAGGCTCGCGCCGAAGGCGGCGCGCAGCGATTTCGAGATGGGTATCCTGCGCGTCCTGTACAGCGTCTTGGTCTTCTCGCGCGGCTTGCCGGTGTTGTCCATCGTGTGCGTGATGGACACGGTAAGGCCGTCTATGTCGCCGCATCTCAGGCCGTGCATCTCGCCACGGCAGATGCCGCCCCTTATCCCGGCGAGCACGACGAGCTCGGGCGGGTGCGTCAGGTCGAGCTTGTCCACGAGCTCGCGCATGCGCTCGAACGGCACAACGCGCCTCTCGGCCGTGTCGCTCGCAGGCGCCTGCGCGAAGTCGCAGGGGTTCGACGCGATCCTGCCGTCCCTGATGGCGTCGTGAAGCATCTTGTGCAGCGTCCTGGCTATGCAGCCGACGTAGGTTCCCGACAGCCTCTTGCCGGACGGGGACTTCCCGGCGCGCAGCCGTCGTACATGCGCTCGACGACCTCGGGCGTGAGTTCGGACAGGCGCGCGTCGGCTATGTGCAGCTTCATGCACCTGACGTGGTCGACGTTCTTGCGGTAGGTGCCGTCGGCGACCTCGTCCTTGCGCGACGCGAGCCAGGCGTCGGCGTAGTCGCCGAACCTGTCGCCGCATCGTGTGGTTGACCTACCGGCCTCGGTCTCTGCTATGAGCTCGCGCAGCGCCCTCTGCGTCTCGCCGTAGGTGCCATGCACGTTGCGGCAGCGACGGCGGTACTTTCCGGTCGCCAGGTCGCGTCCAAGGGACACCTGCAGCTTCCACTTGCGGCACTTGTTGCGGGGCTTGTTCTCGAGCTGGTAGATGGTGCCGCCGCCCCCGACCCTTGTCATGGTGTAGAATTCTCCTAACTGGGAACGTCTGAACGAGAGCGCACTTATCCGCGTGCACGGTACCGAGCGTTTCCCTGTTGCCTAAAGAACCCCGCTAAGATCTGCCAAGGTTTCCAGCGGGGTTCTCCTTTCCGGACAGCCCTTCCATTTGCCTATTTTTTCCAATCTATTATTACAAGATGCCTAATTTGGTCGTTTTCGTTATATAATCACATCAGCTCATCTACCGCGTGTGGAAAGAGTACCTGGTTGCGTCCCTATTGGGGCGCTTCCTGTTTGCAGGCCCTGTCGTATTCCTTCAATAGCTTTCTCAGGCTATGGTCCGCATCGAGGTAATATGCGGTGATAAGAAGACAGTAGTCAGTTCTCTCCTCGATTATCACGACGTATCTCTCTTCCTCAAACAGAATCTTAAAACGGGGGCTGTTTGTCCTTCTGTACTGAGTTGACCAGACGTACAATCCGTCGCACTCGGCACAACACGATTCCTTGCAGTTATAGTTTTCGATGAACGAGCGTATCCACTCTATCCTCTCGCATCGCCTGGGATCCGGGCTACGGTTTCCGTCTTTCCCGTAGTCGCAGCAGGTTACATGCCAAAAAGTCCCCTCGCGCCCATCTTCAATTGGATGCCTTCTTATCCTCACTTGCTTACCATTGAATGTAGGCGCACTTGTGACGAAGTCGCGCTCGAATATGGCATAGACTTCGTTTTCGTATTGCTCCCATTGAGAGAGGTCATCGCACGCGAACAGCTCGGGAAGCCAGCATTCGTCCCCCATCACGAGTTCTCCCCGTAATCGGAATCCCATATGAACAGGTTGAACTTGTCTTCCTTCAAGGGTGTGCTCTTGATGAGGCCGTAATGGGATCGTTCGATGATGCGGTTCACTATCGCAACCTTGGTTGCATTCATCTTCGGGTTTATAGACATATTGTTGTGGCGATAGGCGAGTGCGCCGATGAGTATGTCCACGAGCTGCATGAGCTGGACTTCCTCGGAGCGTATCGGCTGAACTCTTCTTATGATTTCGTGCCCGAAGTCGTACCTGTTGTTAGCACATACGTCTTCGAGTTTCCTCGCGTTTTCAGCAGAATGCGTATCCTTAATGTCGATGTAGACGTAATAGCCGTCATCTCGCGAGAAGATGGTCTTGAGCATGGTGAAGTACATCTTGTAATACCACTCATCATGGGTCTGATGATATCTTGCGTGGTTTAGCTTGGACTTATCGGGGATGACCAGGCCGCGAAAGTGTAGGTCGTCATCATCGAAGAAATAATCTAGGAAGTCCATGTACAGGGTCATGTTTCCGGGTGATGCTTTCGTCCACTTCACTTCGGAATCAGGCCGAATTCCATGTCTATGTTTTATCTCCCTCAATCGCTTGTTAATCTCGCCGGTCTTGTCCTTCGGACACCAAACGGCGCCCAACGACATGGCCTTCTTTCCGTCGTTTTCGAGATGACAACTCTCATCGCAATAGACATTGAAATCGCTTCCTGGCAATATCTTTTTCGATGCCTTTATATATTCAGTGATTATGTCCATCTCGCCCTTTTCATAAAGAAGATCAACTTGTAGTTCGCGCGCACGGGACCCGCTCGCTTACTCGTCCTTCGATACAACGATAGAAGGGAGGACCACTGACTCGCTTTCGCTGTTTCCGGTCATCATGAACACGTATGCCTTGACGAGCGTGTAAAGCTCGGCCATTCCGTCCGTGAGTATGAATGTCCTTGCTTTGACGTCGTCCCCGTCGAAATCATCCGTGACGACGAACTTAGCGGTCGCATGGCATTTGTACGTGAAATGCCTCTCCTCATTGGACGGTGGGTTAATGGCCAACATCAAGTCGAGGCCATAGAACCTGTCGTCGTCGGATGAGACACTGGTTCCTGTGACTGCGACGGAGTTATCGATGCCGGACGGTTCTTCTACGGGATTGACCGAGAACTCGCCAAGCATCCAGTCGATGAGCTGAATCGGCCTTGCCTCTATGATCAATTCAATACGGTCGTTATCCATCTCACATCTCCCATGCCGGTTCGATTCGATTGCTCGCTAAGCTCGCGACTGTCCTGCTCGGTTGCTTTCCTCGGTCCCCGCGCTTTCCGGATGTCATCTTCGGGAACCTGACGACCTCGGCCCTTTTATCGCTCACGCGTATCTCGCACTGTTCGATTCGCGCCCTCATCAATTCCGGTGCGTCCCTGTACGCCCTCATGAGAAGGTCTAACGGCTTCGACTGCAGGACGCGTCCCGTCTCCCACCTGCTCACCGAGGGGCTGGAAACGCCAATCACCTTCTCGAAATCGCGTTGCGTGAGGCCGGCGCCCTTCCTGATCGCCCTTATCTCGTCAGCCGAAAGGAGGTCGTGGATGGTGGCATACCGTCTGATCACCTCGGCGTCGTATTTCTTGCCGTCCTCGGCATCGAAGACGATTTCGCCGCAGGTATCGCAGACATAATGCTCGACACCGTGAACGGTGATTTTCTCCCCGCGATACTCCGCATCAACCGAGTCAGAGCACTTGCGCATCTCGGCTCCGCACTCCATACACAGCATGTCTTCTCCTTAGAATAGGTAGCCGTCTTCCTTCAACGACCATATCTGGACGGACGGCGTCCCGTCATCATCCATGAAGAGCTTCACGTACCATTCTTCCTCGTAGCATTCGACGTGACGGTAGATGTCCGCGAACGTTCCAGGTATCGCCTCCAGTTCGTCGGTCTTGTGGTAATGCTCTTCCTCAATCGAGCAGATGACGTCCTCGACGGTCTCAGCGTAGTCGTAGCCATGGTTCAGGATGTAGTCCCGCACCCTCTTCGTGGTGCGATACCTGCTCTTCATGACGAGCTCTTTGATTTTTCCGAGATCGTGGCAAGGCCCTCTACTTGACCTCAATGACGTTTCCTTTCGCCGACAAATTTATCATGATGCTAAATTTTGGGCAATGACGAACACAAAACATTCCCATGCCACCTCGCAAACGCTGCCACTTCACGCGATTCCCTGTATCGCCTGGACGATGTAGGGCATGACGGTCGGTATCGCGCCTATCGCATTATCGAACATCCAGTCCGCGACCTTCCTTCCGGCTTTCGCGAGCTTCCCCTCGTCCTTGTCCCTCTCGTCCTCGAACTCCCGCAGCAGCTCGGCAAGTTCCTGCTTCCTTTCGTCATTCAGCTTGGCTTCGGGAAGCGACCAAACCTGCGACATAGTGCTGCTGAACGTCACCTCGGCCGATGCCGTCGCCGTCGCGGTGTTGGTGTTCGTTATCGGGGTCTGTCCCGAGGAGCAGGTTGTGACGAAGCTGCGGAGCCACCCCTGGAGCTTCATGAGCCCTTCCCTCGTCCTCTCGTTCAGGATGTAATCGCATCTGGAACACCGCATCTGGAACCTGTAGCCCTCTGCCTGGTTCATGATATCGTCGATTTCCTTCTGGCCGCATCCGCGATAGACCGCATCTTGGATATCGTAGATGAGAACCATCGTGGGGTCATTCGCTCGTCTCTTTTCTCAAAGATCACAGACCGAGGAGCTCTTTTTTCTTGGTCTCGAATTGCTCTTGAGAGATAACTCCCTCGTCAGCGAGCGCCTTGAACTTTCTTACAATCTCAAAAGCATCGAGCGGCTGGTCATTTTTAGCAGGTGGGGATGAAGAAACCCTTCTTTTCTCTCGCTGCGTGTTGTCGCTCAAAATAGCATCAAGCTTCGCGCAAATGTCATGCGCCTCTCTTTCCGCTTGCTTATAAAATCTGCCATTTTTCTTAAACTTCCCCGTGAGAACAGGAACGTAAAAGGCGGGCTCGGACATGTTCTTGACGGTAATCTTGATCCTCATGTCCTCGGACACGTCCTTCGACTTCCTGCCTGTAACGGCTCCAACCACGGCACCAGCGCCGCCAGCTAGAACTCCGCCAACAACAGCTCTACCAAGACCTCCGCTATAAACAGTTCGTCCATCGTTCAGCACCTCATATCCGATTATGTTCTTGTAACCTATGACCATGTAATTCTCCCTTTTCGGGAAAACCTGCTGGCGCTTCACGAATGCAACCTCGCGCTTCCTGTCGTCAAAATAGGCGATAAAGCCGACTGAATAATTTGCCCCAGGGAATACGTTATCCATAGTCGTGCTATTCCTCCCTTGTCGCATTGGCATAGAGCTCGAACAGACGGGAGGCGATCATGTCCTCGTCACCATCGAAGTCGCCTCCGTAGGCATCCTCGCCCGCCTGCTTCTGATTCAGATTCATCCGAGACTCACTTTGAAAGAGGCTTTACTGGCTTTTCATTATATATGCGCAAGATGGAACAGGTTCGCTGAGATTGGCAACAAATGATCCGCCTGCTACTCAAGATTTAGGCTGCCGCAAATCTTATGCCCTCTATGCGAACTAAAGACGTTCGGGACACATTGTGCCTATTTCTAGCTAATGTCGTCCAATGATGCACGTGGCTTTGACTAACGCAGATAATGTAAGCATATCTACCTGTTTGCGTCTTGATGTGACTTCCTGTCCAGCCTGACAACCTTGCCTCTTGACAGACAGGTCTTCGTTCATACGTCTTGTGACCTCGCTGCGTCCCATCTCAACTAGAGAGGTGACGCAAGGGCCGCTGAATGAGAAGCCTGCGCGATTTTCGCAATGAGGACAAGTTGCTTCGAAAAAGAGCTTGTCCATCGTGATAATGTCCATCGGTTTATCGCATTCGAGGCAGGTGACGCTAAAGCCGTCTTCCATTGGGCAAGACCTTTCTCAGGAGTAGCTGGCAGAATTATAGGGAAGATGTAATCGATTGCTCACTTCGAAGAGGCTGCATTTCCTCTCAATTATATATGCGCCAAGTAAAAGAGGACTGCATGAAACTTGACATGCTGATCTTGGATTTCGCAGAGGAAAGAGGGGGCGTTTTACTTCCCCCAGACTTCCCCCGCGCGCATGAATACCAACAAACACATGCAACGCAAGTAAACATGTTTCCACAGATAGGCGCGATATAGGTTAATATGGATTACATAAACGGACCTAGGTTTTGATGGCAGAGCGTACTCTCAAGGCGGAGATCACCGGTTCGAATCCGGTACGGGCTGCCAAGAACACTGAAGGCCGGGATGCACCCGGCCTTCTTGCTTGAGGGAAGCTCATCATGGCGGATAACGACTTTCTCCCCGTATACCTCATCGTCGGCGCCGACGAGCTCAAGCGAGAGTTCGTCTACGGGCGTCTCAACGAGCGCATGGCAAAGCTCGGCGATCTCGACTTCAACAAGGACGTGCTTGAAGGCGGGTCGCTCGCTCCCGACGAGCTCACGGCGGCTTGCAATACGATGCCGTTCATGAGCGAGAAGCGCCTCGTCGTCATCCAGTCTGCGGAGCGCCTCAAGAAGGCGGCGCAAGAGGCCATCGTCTCGTATCTCGAGAGCCCCAACGATACGACCGTTCTCGCGCTCATCGCCGAGAAACTCGCGAAGAACACGCGTCTGTACAAGGCGATCGCCAAGGTCGATAAGAAGGCCGTCATCGATTGCAGCCCGCTCGGCGCACGTGAGCTGCCGCAGCAAGTGCAGCAGTTTGCCCAGAGCAAGGGCGTGAGCATTACGCGCCCGGCGGCCGAGGAGCTCATCTCGCTCATCGGCGAATCGACCATCCACCTCGACGGCGAGCTGACCAAGATGGCCATTGCCCTGGGGCGTGGCGCCGTCATCGACTTGCCCGAGGTGCAGGCGTACGTCGCTCGCGTCGCCGAGCCCAAGCCCTGGCACTTGAGCGATGCGCTTGCGGAACGCGATGCGACGAAATGCGCAGTCCTGCTCGCGCGCATGAGCGCCCAGTCACCTTTTGGCCTGCTGACCATGTGCGTCAACAGGATTCGCGACCTGCTTGTCGCAAAGGACTTGCAGGGTCAGGGAACCGGCGCGCTTGCCTCCGCGCTCGGGCGGCCTGATTGGCAGGTGAAGAACTACGGACGGTGGGCAAGCGGATTTTCCGAAGCCGAGCTCGAGGCCGCGCTCGTCGGGGCCGTTGCCTGCGACCGGGCGATGAAGACGGGTGCCGACCAGCAGGCGACCTTCGAACGCTGGGTCTTGGACGTCTGCACGCGTCGAGTTTCACATTCGTCGATGAGATGACGCGCAACTGTGATATCATCTCGTAGTTTCGTCGCACCCCACTGCGAGAGACAATGGGTTTCATCGAAAGGAAAAGCCGGAAATGGCGAACATCAAAAGTCAGAAGAAGCGTATCAAGACCAACGAGAAGGCCCGCCTGCGCAATCGCGCCGCCAAGGCCGAGATGAAGACCGCCGTGCGCCGCGTGCGCGAGGCCGTCGAGGCCGGCGACAAGGCACTCGCGACCGAGGCTGCCAGCAAGGCCTGCCGCCTGTTCGACAAGGCCGTCAGCAAGGGCATCATCCACAAGAACCAGGCCGCCAATCGCAAGAGCGGTGTCATGGCCCTGGCCAATAGCCTCGACAAATAGCTTTAGGGCTTTTTGGGCTTCTCGGGAGGCCGCCCTCATGATGGGGCGGTCTCCTTTTTCACGTTGACGTTCCTGCGTTAGAATGAGTCCCATGGACCGCTCGCATATCAGAAACTTCTCCATCATCGCGCACATCGACCATGGCAAGTCGACCATCGCCGACCGCATTCTCGAGATGACGAACACGGTCGCCTCGCGCGACATGGTCGAGCAGGTGCTCGATTCGATGGATATCGAGCGCGAGCGTGGCATCACCATCAAGTCGCAGGCCGTCTGCGTTCTCTACGAGGCCGACAACGGCGAGACATACCAGTTCAACCTCATCGACACGCCGGGTCACGTCGATTTCACCTACGAGGTATCGCGCTCGTTGGCGGCATGCGAGGGCGCGGTTCTCGTCGTGGATTCCACCCAGGGCGTCGAGGCGCAGACGGTCGCCAATGCCCTGCTCGCCATGAACGCCGACCTCGAGATCATTCCCGTCATCAACAAGGTCGACTTGCCCGCCGCCGATCCCGAGCGCGTGCGTGCCGAGATCGAGGAGGGCCTCGCGATTCCCGCCGACGAGGCGATACTCACCTCGGGCAAGTCGGGTATCGGCGTGCATGACCTGCTCGAGGCCATCGTCGAGCGCATTCCGGCGCCGCAAGGCGACGCCAACGCACCGCTCAAGGCCCTCATCTTCGATTCGTACTTCGATGCCTACCGTGGTGTCGTCGCGCTCATCCGCGTCGTCGACGGTTCCATCAAGGCCCGTCAGAAGATTCGCTTCATGGCGACGAAGAACGAGTGCGAGGTCGAGGAAGTGGGTGTGCGTCGTCCGGCCGAGACTCCGGTCGATGAGCTCAAGGTCGGCGAGGTCGGCTATCTCGTTACGGGCCTCAAGGATCCGCGCATGGTCAAGGTCGGCGATACGGTCACGCTCGCGAAAAACGGTGCCGCCGAGCCCCTGCCCGGATACCGTGACGTCAAGCCGATGGTCTACACGGGACTGTTTCCCATCGATGCCGACCAATATCCGGCTCTGCGCGATGCGCTCGACAAGCTCACGCTCAACGATCCGGCACTTGTCTACGAACCCGAGACGAGTCAGGCGCTCGGCTTCGGGTTTCGCGTCGGCTTCCTCGGCTTGCTGCACATGGAGGTCGTCAAGGAGCGCCTCGAGCGCGAGTTCGGGCTCGATCTCATCGCGACGGCACCCTCGGTCGAGTATCATGCCTACCTCACCGATGGCGAGGAAGTGACCGTCCATTCCCCGCAGGATATGCCCGATCCCTCGTCCATCGAGCGTATCGAGGAGCCGTACGTCAAGGCGGACATCATCATCCCGCCCGACTACATCGGTGCGGTCATGGAGCTTTCGACCGAGCGTCGCGGCAAGTTCATCGACATGCAGTACCTCTCGACGACTACCGTCGAGCTCAAGTTCGAGATGCCGCTCTCCGAGCTCATCATGGACTACTTCGATTCGCTCAAGAGCCGCACCAAGGGCTATGCATCGCTTGACTACGATGTCTGTGGCTATCAGGCGAGTAATCTCGTCAAGCTCGAGATACTGCTCGCAGGCAATCCCGTCGACGCACTTTCGGCGATTGTGCACAAGGACGCCGCCTACACGCGTGGCAAGGCCCTGTGCGAGAAGCTCAAGGAAATCATCCCCCAGCAGCTCTTCGAAGTGCCCATACAGGCCGCCGTGGGCAGCAGGATCCTGGCGCGCCAGACGGTGCGCGCGCGTCGCAAGGACGTGTTGGCCAAATGCTATGGCGGTGACATCACGCGCAAGCGCAAGCTGCTCGAGAAGCAGAAGGCGGGCAAGAAGCGCATGAAGAACATCGGCAACGTCGAAGTTCCGCAAGAGGCGTTCATGGTCATCCTCTCCGTCGACGACGAGTAGCGCCTCTTGGCAAATCTAGACACATACCTCGCCACGCCTCTTTGGCTCGCGCCGATGGCCGGCGTGACCGATCGCGCTTTCAGGAGCTTGTGCCTTCGACATGGCGCAGGGCTCACGTTTTCCGAGATGGTGAGTGCCAAGGGCCTCGAATACGATGGCGTGAGGACTTTCGCGCTCGTCGAGCCGGCAGACGAGGAACGCGTGCTCGCCGTGCAGCTCTTCGGCTCGGAGCCCGATTGCATGGCGCGCCAGGCCGCTCGTGTCGCCGAGCGTCTGGGCGATAGGCTCGCGCTCATCGACGTGAACATGGGCTGTCCCGTGCGCAAGGTCGTGCGCCGTGGCGAGGGATCGGCCCTCATGAAGACTCCCGAACTCGCCGGCCAGATCATACGCACCATCGTCGATGCCGTGGATGTCCCGGTTACCGCGAAGTTCAGGAGCGGGTGGACGAACGAGGAGAGAAACGCCGTCGACTTCGCCAAGCGTCTCGAGCAGGCCGGCGCCGCGCTTTTGAGCGTGCACGGACGGAGTGCGCGTCAGATGTATCGCGGCAATGCGGACTGGGATGTGATTGCTCAGGTCAAGGAGGCGGTCGCTATTCCCGTCGCGGGTAGCGGGGACGTGTTTTCCCATGACGATGCATGCCGCATGCGCGAGCGATGTGGTGTCGATGTGGTGCACGTCGCTCGTGGTGCACGCGGTAATCCGTGGATATTCACGGGCCATGAACCCTCGCATGCCGAGCGTGTGGATGTCATGCGCGAGCACTTCGACCTCTACCTCCACTACGCCGATCCGGTGAAGGCGCGTGACGAGCGCCCCTCGACGAGCGTCGCGGCCGTGCCCGCGCCCCGGGACGAGCGAGCTCCCTACCTTACCCCGCTTCGCGCGCAGCTCGCCTGGTACGTACGCGGTCTGCCCAACGCGGCATCTCTGCGCAAGAGCCTGAGTGACGCGAGGAACGTTTCCGACTTCGAGCGCATCTTCGATGAGGCCGAGGCCCTCGCCGAAAGCGGGAGACGATGATCGAGGCCCTGTACCTGCATCTGCCCTTCTGTGTCTCACGTTGCGCGTATTGCGACTTTGCGACGAGCGCGTGCGATGACGGCGCACGGATGGATGCCTACGTGGAGGCGCTGTGCCTGCAATTGCGTCGGGCAGCAAAGGCCGGCCTGCTCGGACAGGTCAAGACGATTTACATTGGCGGCGGTACGCCCACGCACCTCGGCAGCAGGCGCCTCAACACGCTCGTGTACACGCTCTCGCTTTCGGTCAATCTCGAGAACGTCGTCGAATTCACTTGCGAGGCCAATCCCGAGTCGATTGACGAGCGCATGGTGGCCGACCTCTTCTCGCTCGGCGTAAACCGCTTCAGCATCGGGGCGCAGAGCTTCGATGATGCGGTCTTGCGGGGATATGGTCGCGTGCATGACGCGGCTGCGGTCGACGCGGCCCTTGCCGCCGTGCACACGCGTACGAACAACGTCTCGCTCGACCTTATCTGCGGAGGGCCGGGCCAGAGCATGGAATCGTGGAGGGAAAGTCTGCGGCACGCAATCGACGCGGGTGTCTCTCATGTGAGCGTCTATCCGCTCATGCTCGAGGACGATACGCCGCTTGCGCATCGTGTCGAGATGGGGGAGTGCGAAGTTGCCGACGAGGACGCGCAGGCCGACATGATGCTCGAGGCCGAGCAGATGCTGACGGCCGCGGGGTTCGAGCGCTATGAAGTCGCCTCCTATGCCAAGCCGGGCTTCACTTCCTGCCACAACACGGCGTATTGGACGGGTGCTGAGTACCTTGGCCTCGGGGCCGGGGCTTCGAGCATGCTGTCGGCTGCGACCGCGGAACAGGCGATTGATTCGGGGATATTCGAAATCGATAGTGAAAAGGCTGGGTGGGGAATGCACAAAGCGAGTTTCCCTAAAGGGACTAGCTTCGCGTCGGCGCATACGAGCGGAAGCGCCGGTGGCGCTTCCGTGCGAGCTCAGCACTGTCCGAGCGACTGCGCCCCCACCCAGCCTTATGATGTAGATTTCGCCCGTATCCGCATCGCTGCATCATCCGATGATATCGCGTTTGCCGAATCGCTCGGATGCCCTCGTGCCGAAATCGAATTACTCAGCGCCCGCGAATCTGCCGTCGAAGACCTCATGCTCGGCATGCGCAGAAGCATCGGCGTTCCAGTCGGGCAGGTGCAATCCGTCGAGGGTGCGCCCGCGGTCTTCGAGCGCCTCGAGCAGCTCGGACTTGTGTGCGAACAAGGTGATCGCTTCGTTCCCGCGCGGCGCGGTTGGTTGCTCGGAAACGAGGTCTATGGTGCGATTTGGTCGCTCGTGTCCTAGACGTTGACGTTCGCGTATGGCTTGGTGACGAATCGCTTACGATTCGCATTAGCCGTCTGGCCGTACCCCACAATAGTCACCGTCGAATCTGAGTGCGGGGAGTTATTTCGCATGGCGTATGAGTATTACGAAGTTCTCGGTGTTTCGCGCGAGGCTACTGTAACGGAGATAAAGAAGGCGTTCAGGCGCAAGGCGCGTGAACTGCATCCTGACGTCAACAAGGCCCCCGATGCCGAAGAGCGCTTCAAGGAGCTCAACGAAGCGTATGACGTGCTCTCCGATTCCCAGAAGAAGTCCCTGTACGACCGCTATGGTACGCCGGAGGCCGCACAGGGTTTCGGTGGCTATCAGGCCGTCGACATGAGTGACATCTTCGGTGGCATGGGCGACATCTTCAGTTCCTTCTTCGGCGGCATGGGCGGTCGAGGATCCCAGCAGGTGCGCCGCGACGGTCGCGACATGGGAATCGGGCTTCGCCTCACGCTCGAGGAAGTCGCCCGCGGCGCGAAGAAGGACATCGTCTACGATCGCCTCGCCACCTGCGAGGAATGCGGTGGCAGCGGTGCCGCCGAGGACGGTTCGGAGGTCGAATGTCCGACCTGCCACGGCTCGGGTCATGTCGTGAGCGTGCAGCATACGTTCCTCGGCGACATGCAGACGGCGGTCACCTGCCCGGACTGCGGTGGTACCGGGCGCACCATCGACAAGCCCTGTCCCGAATGCCAGGGTCAGGGGCGCGTTCCCGATCGCGAGCATCTCACCATCGAGATTCCCCTCGGCATACACGATGGGCAGCAGATTCGCGTCCAGGGTCGTGGCGAGGCGGGTATGCAGGGTGCACCGGCGGGCGATTTGATCGCGACCGTGCGCATAGACCCCCACGAGTACTTCGAGCGCGATGGTGACAACCTGCATACGCGTGCGAACATCACGGTCGTCCAGGCGATGACCGGCGCGGACATCACCGTATGCGGCATCCTCGAGGACGAGGAGGTTCCCGTCCACATCCCTGAGGGCTGCCAGCCCGGCCAGACGCTGCGTATCAAGGGATATGGCCTGCCGATGTTTCGCAGGAACAACAAGCGCGGCGACTTGCTCGTGCATGTCACGGTCGTCGTCCCGAAGAAGCTCTCGCGCAAGGCCAAGAAGGTCGCCGAGGAGCTCGGCAAGGAAATCGGCGACGACGTTTCCAGGGAACGCGCCCCGCTCGTCCAGTAGCATTCGCACCGGCTTCGCGCTGCGGAAATCATTTTGTGTTGGAAATAAATTGACAGCCCCCTTTGTCGTGAAAGTGCGTATACTTAGCCGCATGTTGACCCACTGATTCAAAAGGAAAGAGGAAACACCATGGATTTGAAGGGTAGCCAGACCGAGATCAACCTCCAGACCGCCTTTGCCGGCGAGTCGCAGGCCCATACCAAGTACGAGTACTACGCAAGCCAGGCGAAGAAGGACGGCTACGAGCAGATCGCGGCCCTGTTCCTCGAGACCTCGCACAACGAGAAGGAGCATGCCAAGATCTGGTTCAAGTACCTCCATGGCGGCGAGATGCCCGAGACGCTTCCCAATCTCGAGGACGCCGCCGCAGGCGAGAACTACGAGTGGACCGACATGTACGCCGGCTTTGCCAAGACCGCCCGCGAGGAGGGCTTCGAGGAGATCGCCCTGCGCTTCGAGATGGTCGGTGCCATCGAGAAGCAGCACGAGGAGCGCTATCGTGCGCTGATCGACAACATCGAGACCGGAAAGGTCTTCAGCCGTGATGGCGATGCCATCTGGATTTGCCGTAACTGCGGCCACATCGTCATTGGCAAGAACGCTCCCGAGATCTGCCCCGTGTGCTCGCACCCCAAGGCGTTCTTCGAGCTGGAAGCCCACAACTACTAGGATATGGTTCGCGAAGGAGCGGTCATGAAGAAGTGGCGCTGCAAGCTTTGCGGCTATGTCTACGAGGGCGAAGAGCCGCCCGAGACGTGCCCCCTATGCGGGGCGCCGGCATCGCAGTTCGAGCTCATCGAAGACGAATAGCGTCTTTCGCACAGAAGAGGGGACGGGTCATCGGGGGTTTCCGGTGACCCGTCTTCATTGAGGCCAATATGAGAATCATCGAAGTCACATCGCTGGATGCCCCCGAGCTCGATGCCTATGCACGTCTTACGGAAGCGCAGCTACGCAATAGACTCGAGCCGGAAAAGGGGATATTCATCGCCGAGTCACCCAAGGTCATCGGACGCGCCCTCGACGCGGGGATGCAGCCGCTCTCCATGCTCATGGACCGCTCGCATCTCGGGGAATGCGCCAGCCTCGTGGCGCGTTGCGGAGATATCCCCGTCTACACGGGCCCTGCCGACGTTCTCGAGGGGCTTACGGGTTTCAGGTTGACGCGCGGCGTGCTCTGCGCCATGCGTCGTCCGCAGCTGCCTGAGGTCGAAGGCCTGCTCGCCGACGCTCGACGCGTCGCCGTACTCGAGGGGATCGTCGACCATACCAACGTGGGCGCGATATTTCGTTCCGCTGCCGCACTTGACGTCGACGCCGTTCTCGTGACTCCCACTTGTTGCGATCCGCTGTATCGTCGCGCCGTTCGGGTCTCGATGGGAACGGTGTTCCAGATTCCCTGGACACGCATCGGGCACGACCCGGACGATTGGCCACAGGCCGGTATCGAGAGGTTGCACGAGCTCGGATTCAAGACGGCCGCGTTCGCGCTGGACGATGACTCGGTATCCCTTGACGACGCCGGGCTCAACGCCGAAGACCGTCTTGCCCTCGTGTTCGGCACCGAGGGCGATGGCCTGACCTCGTCCACGATCGCACGCTGCGATTACACCGTGCGCATTCCGATGGCGCATGGCGTCGACTCTCTCAACGTCGCCGCCGCGAGCGCCGTCGCGTTCTGGCAGCTCTGCAGATAGGGGAGTGCGATGAGCGCGTTTTCCGACAGGACCGTTATCGTGCGCGGATGTGGCGCGCAGGTGAGCATGGCGCATGCCGTCGCCGCCGGCTTTGCGGCGCAAGGCGCCAATATCGTGGCTGTCGGTCCGCACGCGAGCGTGAACGACTATGCTCGGTCGCTTGCCGTCGAGGCGGATGCCGGGGTCATGGCGTTGCGTCTTGCGCACGAGGACACGCCGGCCGTGCGCAAGGCCGTACAGGATATCGTGGATCGCTTCGGGCGCATCGACGTGCTTGTGAACTGCTCGCTCGTCGCACGTGCCGAGCTGCTCGCGTCCACGCGCGACGATGATCTCGAGCGCACGTTTGCGACATGCGCCATCGAATCTTTTGCCTGGATGCGCGAATGTCGTCCGCACTTGGCTATTGTGCACGGATCCATCATCAACTTCGGCTCGCGTCTGGCGATGCAAGGGCAACCTGGCTTCGGGATGCTTGCCGCCGCGGTCGAGGGGCTTGCCGGCATAAGCCGTGTCGCCGCACGCGAATGGGCCGATGACAATATCAACGTCAATATCGTCTGCGCACAGGCGTCGACCGCGCAGTTCGAGCATTGGGCTCGTGAATTCCCCGATGCGCAAGATGAGGCGCTTTCGTCTCTGGGGCGTGATGCGCTCTCCGCGTCATATGATGGCCTCGTGGATACCTGCCTCTTTCTCGCGGGCGAGACGGGTCATCATATGAGTGGACAGGTTCTCGAGGTATCGTAGGGCCCATCAAGGCGCGCTGCGATGCGTGCCTGGGCAAGTAGGGGAGGATTGACCACGTGAAGTTCGTATCATGGAACGTCAACGGGCTGCGCGCCATCGTCAAGAAGGGCTTTGATGACATCTTCCGCGAATTCGACGCGGACGTCTTCGCCATCCAGGAGACAAAGCTCCAGGAGGGGCAAAGCCCGCTCGACTTCGGGGATTATCACGAGTACTGGAGCTACGCGGAGAAGAAGGGCTATTCGGGTACGGCTGTCTTCTCGAAACGCGAGCCGCTTGCCGTCTTTCATGGCATCGGTGACAGTCGTTTCGATTGCGAGGGTCGCACTGTCACGCTCGAGTTCGAGGATTTCTACTTCGTGTGCGTCTACACGCCCAATGCCCAGCACGAGCTTGCGCGTATCGACTACCGTTGCGCCTTCGAGGACCGCTTTCGGGAGTATCTGACCGATCTCGCATCGCACAAGGGCGTCGTCGTCTGCGGTGACATGAACGTCGCGCACGAACCGATCGATCTCGCGCGACCCAAGGAGAACGTCGGTAACGCAGGCTTCTCCGATGAGGAGCGCGGCAAATTCGACGAACTCCTGGCCAGTGGTTTCGTCGACACGTTTCGGCTGCTTCACCCCGACGTGACGGATGCCTATAGCTGGTGGAGCTACCGCATGAGGGCCCGCGAACGAAACGTCGGATGGCGTATCGACTACTTCCTCGTGAGCACGGCGCTCGCCGATTCGGTCGTCGCGGCGGGCATCGAGTCAGACGTATACGGCAGCGACCATTGCCCCGTGTCGCTCGTCCTCGATATTGACGAGTAGGCATCGGCATGTCCGCACGGTGCCGCCGGCACATGCGGCTGCGGTATCATTGACCCATGGATGCTTCGATGGACACACTCTTCAGCGAGGTGGATGGCGAGACGCGCTTTGCGGCCGCCCCACTTGCCGTGCGCATGCGCCCGCGCACGCTCAGCGAGGTGGTCGGTCAGGAAGAGGCCATCGGCAAGGATACCTGGCTCAGGCGCGCCATTGCCAACGATACGCTCTCCTCGGTCATCCTCTTCGGGCCGGCGGGTACGGGTAAGACCTCCATCGCGCACGTCATCGCCAATTCCACGAACGCCGCCTTCGTCGAGGTCTCAGCGGTTTCGGGAACCGTCGCCGACTTGCGCCGCGAGATCAAGGCGGCCGAGGAGCGTCTGCTCGCCTACAAGCGGCGCACCATCCTGTTCATCGACGAGATACACCGCTTCTCCCGTTCGCAGCAAGATGCCTTGCTCCATGCCGTCGAGGATCGCATCGTCATCCTCATCGGCGCGACGACCGAAAACCCCTTCTTCGAGGTCAATTCGGCCCTCATCTCGCGCTCGCGTATCGTCGAGCTCAAGCCCATAGGCAATCACGGCATCAAGATGCTCGTCAAGCGCGCGATCGAAGACGAGCGCGGTCTCGCCAGCGAATACACGATCTCCGACGAGGCCCTCAACGCCATCGTGATCACTGCGGGCGGGGACGCCCGCACGGCGCTCACCACGCTCGAGCTCGCGGCAGCCCTCACCGAGCCCGGCGGCGAGATCGGCACCGAGCAAGTGCGCGAGGCATCGCCGCGTCGCCAGCTTCCCTATGACAAGGATGGCGACACGCACTATGACGTCATCTCCGCCTTCATTAAGTCGATGCGCGGTAGTGATCCGGATGCGACCGTCTACTGGCTCGCGCGCATGATCGAGGGCGGGGAGGACCCGCGCTTCATCGCGCGTCGCATCTTCATCCTGGCGAGCGAGGACGTGGGCCTTGCAGACCCGCGCGCCATCACCATCGCGGCGGCCGCGGTCACTGCTGCTCC
>UQUH01000033.1 GCA_900544245.1 uncultured Coriobacteriaceae bacterium
GCCTGGAACAGACCTACGGCACGGGTGGTGTTCTGGCCGTAATTTCCGTCCACTGTCAGCAGAGGACGGCCGCTTATGCCGTTCAGATAGCTCTGCACAAAGCGGACGTAATCGCCGGTGGAGCCTACGCGCAGCGGTACGCCGGGATACTGAGTGGTAACGTGCGTGGGGTTGCCCGCCTGCATGGCGTTATGCACGGAGACGATCTTGTTCCAGGTATCCTTGCCCAGAATGCCGTCGGCGGAAAGGCTGAACTGGCGCTGGAAGCGGCGCACGGCGTTGGTCATATTGTTTCCGTACGCGCCGTCCACGGTCTGCGTGTTGATGCCGGTGTAGATGCGTGCAACTTCGTTCAGACGGCCCTGCATGTGGCGCACATCCTGGCTGCGGTCGCCCGGGCGCAGGGGAATGCCGGGATAGGTGTCGGCGCTGCCGCCGATGGTGGCATTGTAATCGCTGACGATGGCGTTCCAGGTATCGTGGCCGATGACGCCATCCATCGAAAGACGGTTGATCACCTGATACTGCATCACGGTGCTGGCGGTGGCGGAGCCGTACCGTCCGTCCACGACCAGACGGTTGAGGGTGGGGTACTTGGCGTCGCGCAGGCCGTTCAAATAGGTCTGCATCCGCGCGACTTCGCTGCCGGAGCTGCCGGGCCGCAAAGCGGTGCCGGGATAGACGGGATCGACTACGGCGAGGACTGCATTATTATTTTCAAGCATAAAAATTGCCTCCTTCTGCCCCATGGTATGCGCGCGGCGTGCGCCGCGTGCGGGGGCGGAAAGGAGGCTGTTTTGCGTTACAGAGCTTTTTTGCGGTGCGTTTCCACAGCTTTCAGCAGAAAATACAGCAAAGCGGTGTCCAAAGGCAGCTTAACGGCATTTTTGATAAGCCGCATGCCGGAAATCACGAAAGCGTTGCCGTACATGATATTCAGCCACAGCGGCGTGAGCACCAGGTTGATGACGAGCACCGCGGACAGGCAGGCGCAGAACGTGCGCCACAGGGACACGGGTTTTTTGTACAGCCAGCAGCCGTATAAAAAGCCCAGCAGGAACTCGTTGAGCGTGAAGCCGGGAAAAAAGCCGCCGTTGGGCCGCAAAAAGTAGCCCGCCACGTCGGTGACGATGCCCATTAGCCCGGCCAGCCACGGGCCGTACAGGAACGCGCACGTTCCTGCGGCCAGAAAGGAAAAGCCGATCTCCAGAAACTGGCTGACCGCGATGGTAAACTGGTTGAGCACCAGGCTCAGCGCCGCCAGCATGGCGGCCCCGGCCAGACTGGCGGTGCGCCGCACCTCGCGGGCGGCGTCGGACAGGCGGCGGGGAAAGCCGCGCAGGGAATCGAATGTGGATTGAAAAGCAGACATGAAAAAACCTCCTTTATTTTGGCGTTGCCGCATAAAGGAGGCAAAAGGCCCGCGCACAGCCGCACGGCGGCGCGCTTGCGCGCGGCTTCGGCGGCCTTGCGATACCGTTCGGCGTCGCGTTCCTGCCTCTCACGCTCCTTGGCGCGCCTCTTGGCGGCCTTCTCGCGCTCCTTGGCGCGCTTCTCCTTCTCGATGTCCGATTCGGGCTTCTTGCCTGAGCCACCTGCGGACGACTTGCGTTGCGTCATCTATAACTCCCGTACGTTGCTTGCAAGTGTATTCGCTTCGCGTTCTGCGCACGACGAAGCATACGCATCGCATGCGCATGACCTGTCATTCTACTACAACAGGGATTGTTGCTCGGCGAGTATGTTGCCGAGAAAGCTCTGCCGATGGACCGGGCTTGCCCCGTGCTCCCTGAGGGCGGCGATATGCCCGGCAGATCCGTACCCCTTGTTGCTCTCGAAACCATAGGCGGGATGCTCATTGGCAAGATCGACCATCAGGTTGTCGCGAGTGACTTTGGCAACGATGCTTGCCGCGGCAATGCAGGCAAGCTTTCCATCGCCCTTGACGACGCAGATCTCGCGCTCGTGCACGTGAACGGGATTGCCATCGATGAGTACGCCAGCGATATCTTCGACGTACCCGCGTTTGGCAAGGTCATGCTCGCATGCCGTAAGGGCTCGTTTCATCGCGACGCGCAAGCTTGCGGCCATGCCGCAGGCATCGATTTCGTCAGGTTCAACACGTGCAATGCCCACACCAAGAGCCACTTCGTCAATCTGCTCTGCCAGCTCGGCACGACGCTTGGGCGAGAGCTTCTTGGAGTCATCGAGTCCGATGACTTGCGGATCGTCCGGCAGCGCCACGCAGGCAACCATGAGCGGACCGGCCAACGCTCCCCTGCCGACCTCATCGATGCCGACGACGATGCCCTCGGGAACGATCTCGCGCATATACGAATAGAGCTCCGCGGTATGTACCCTGCGGAGCTCTTCGCGTTCTTTCTTTGTTAGGCCGATTAGAAGCCCTTTTCGCGCAGACGAGCGGCCTTGCCGACCTTGTCGCGCAGGTAGTAGAGCTTGGCGCGACGCACGGCACCGTGACGCACGACCTCGATCTTCTCGATCTTGGGGGAATGCACGGGGAAGGTGCGCTCGACACCCACGCCGAAGGAGACCTTGCGAACCGTGAAGGTCTCGCGGTTGGAGGAGCCATGACGACGGATGACGTCACCCTCGAACACCTGGATGCGCTCGCGGTTGCCCTCTTTGATGCGGTAGTGAACCTTTACATGGGAGCCCGGGAAGAACTCGGGAATCTCCTTGATCTGCTGCTGCTCGATTGCGCGGATGTAGTCCATTGTCTGATCCTTTTCCTGTCGTGCCATTCGTTTCGCGTGCGGGCCTATCCCCACGGAGGAAACGACGCGAAGAGACAGGATACAGCAATGCGAAGTACGAGGCAATGATTTTTTGGCCTCTGCCTCACAATATACGTGCAGGCAAGTTACTTTGCTCCGACGGTCGCTTCCCGACAGCCCGCTTCAAAATGAGACAGTTGCCCTGAGACGTTGTCTCATCCCCCGTCTCGTCTAGAACAGATTGTCCGGGTCGACGTCGACGGCAACGCGCACGTCGGCGTTCGCCTTGCGCGCCTTCAGAACCGGATCGATGATGGCGGAAATGTCCGCGTCGACCGGGGCCTTGACGAGCGTATGCCAGCGGTACAGCCCGCGCAAGCGCGCAAGCAGGCATGGTGCGGGGCCAAGGACGTCCCATTCGCATCCGGCGGACACCATCGACGAGTTGACGGCAAGCGTCACCTCGGTGATGACCTGACGCACCAGACGCTCGTCCCTACCCCAGACGAGGATGTTCGCGAGACGCGTGAAGGGCGGATAGCCAAGCTCCTCGCGCAACGGAAGCTCGCTTTCGAGGAAGCGCTCCCTATCATGCGCGGCTGCGGCACATATGGCCGGATGCTCGGGCCAGTAGGTCTGGACGATGACGTGTCCGGGCTTGTCGGCACGACCTGCCCGGCCGCTCACTTGCTCGAGCAACTGGAAGGTTCGCTCGGATGCGCGAAAATCGGGAAGCTTGAGCGTCGTATCGGCGTTGATGACGCCGACGAGCGTCACGTCGGGGAAATCGAGCCCCTTCGCGATCATCTGGGTACCGAGCAAGATGCCGCCATGGGCCGAGGAGAACTCGTCGAGCAGGCGCTCGTGCGCACCCTTCCCCCGCGTGGTGTCGGCATCCATGCGAATGACGGGCATGTCGACGGGGACGACCTGGCGCAGCTCGGCCTCCACCCGCTCGGTACCGGCACCGAACTTGCGCAGGTAGGGACTCCCGCATTGCGGGCAAACCGCGGGAAGTGGCTCGGAATGGTCGCAATGGTGGCAGACGAGCGTTCCCGCGCTCTCGTGAAAGGTGAGCGATGTCGAACAATGCGGGCATTCGGGCACGAAGCCGCATTCGCGGCAAAGCACGAAGGAGGCGAATCCACGCCGGTTGAGCAGCAAGACGGCCTTCTCGCCCCGTTCGTATACGTCATGCAGTGCCTCGACGAGCGCCTTGGAGAACATGGAGCGCGACCCGCCCCTGAACTCGGCGGCCATGTCGACTACCTGCACGTCGGGAAGGGTCTGGCCACCTGGCCGTTCGCCGAGCGTGACATGCTGCCACGCACGCTCGCCGCGAACGCCGCCCGCACATGACGCAAGCGTGTCGATGCCCGGCGTCGCCGAGCCCAACACGAGCGTCGCGCCGCGCATGCGCACCAGCTCGTAGGCGACGACACGGGCGTCGTAGCGCGGGGCGTTGTCCTGCTTGTAGGAGGAGTCGTGCTCCTCGTCGATGATGACGAGGCCGAGGTCATGCACGGGAGCGAAAAGCGCGCTGCGGGTTCCGACGACCACATGCGCCTCGCCGTTGCGCACGAGGTCCCACTGGTCGAATCGCTCGCCGGCCGAAAGACGCGAATGCAACACGGCGACATCGTCGGAGAAACGCGCCCTGAACCTGCCCACCGTCTGGGGCGTGAGGGCGATTTCGGGAACGAGGACGATGGCGGACTTCCCGGCGCTCAGCACATCGGCGATGGCACGCAGGTAGACCTCGGTCTTACCCGATCCCGTGATCCCATCGACCACGACGACGCTGGAAGGGGCGTCGCCCGCAAGCGCCGTCCCTATCGTCGCGAGGGCATCTCGCTGACCCGCCGTCAGGGTGGTGACGTCCGCGCACGCGTTCGCGCTTGCCGGCATCGCATCGCGCATGCGGCGGCGATGCTCGATGCGCATGACCCCACGTTTCTCGAGTGACTTGAGGGTGGCACTGACGCTTCCGAGCATGGCGGAGAGCTCGGCTGCGCGCATGGCACCACAGGAAAGCGCATCGAGGACGCGCTGCTGCTTGACGGCGTTTCTCGCCGGAACGAACGATGCCGCCGCAGCGGTGGGGATGACCCAGCGGTCATCGACGGGGCCGACGCCCGGAAAGACGATCTCCCAGGTGCCGTCCACGCGCTTGACCTTGGGCGACCCGCCCGGAGGGGTGAACAGGTGCAGGGCATCCGGCAGCGCGCAGAGGTACTCCCGGGAAATCCAGGTGGCGAGACGGGCCGCAACCTTGTCGAAGTACGGGTCCGAGAGGACGCCGAGCAGGGGCTTGAGCTTGCCGACGTCGCCCACGGCCTCTTCGCATCCGGCTTCGTCCATCTCCATGAGGTCAATGACATAGCCCACGACCGGGCGATTCGCGAAGTCGACGCTCACGGCGCAACCGACGTGCACGTCAGCCTCGAGCACAGAGGGGACAAGATAGTAGAAGGGACGGTCGAGCGCGCGCGCCGGTACGTCGACTATGACCGAGGCGACGAGCATGCGCCGGCTAGCTCAGGCCGCAAGCGGCCCTGAGCTCGTCAACGCGGTTGGTCTGCTCCCAGGGAAACTCCGCACGGCCGAAATGCCCGTATGCCGCCGTCTTACGATAGATGGGACGCTGCAAGTCGAGGTCACGAAGGATGGCGCCAGGACGCAAGTCGAAGACCTCGTCGACCGCACGTTCGATGAGGTCGGCGTCAACGTGCTCGGTGCCGAAGGTCTCGACCATGAGGCTCAGGGGACGCGCCACGCCGATGGCGTAGGCCACCTGCACCTCGCATTTGTCGGCAAGGCCCGCCGCGACGACGTTCTTGGCCACCCAACGAGCGGCGTAGGCGCCACTGCGATCGACCTTCGTGGGGTCCTTGCCCGAAAACGCGCCGCCGCCATGACGGCCCATGCCACCATAGGTGTCGACGATGATCTTGCGTCCGGTGAGACCGGCGTCGCCCATGGGGCCGCCGATGACGAAACGTCCCGTGGGATTCACGTAGATCTCGGCATCCTCGCACGCGATGCCCTCCTCGTCGAACACGGGTTTGATGACATGCTCGACCATGTCGGCATAGATCTGTCTCTGCTCGACATCATCGGAATGCTGTGTCGAGATGAGTATCTTCTCGACGGCGACAGGCTTGTCATCGACATAGCGTACCGACACCTGCGTCTTGCCGTCCGGTCGCAGGTATTCGAGCGTGCCATCCTTGCGCACCTTGGTGAGACGCTCGGACAGGCGATGCGCGAGATAGATTGGCATGGGCATGAGCTGGGAGGTCTCGTTGCAGGCAAACCCGAACATCATGCCCTGGTCGCCGGCGCCGAAGACGTCGAGCTCGTCCGCGCCGTCTTCCTTGAACTCGGAACTCGCATCGACGCCCTGGGCGATGTCGGGGCTCTGCTCGTGTATCGCGTTGACGACGCCGCAGGTGTTGCCGTCAAAGCCGAACTTGGCGCGCGTGTAGCCGATCTCGCGAATGGTCTCGCGCACAATCTGGTCGACGTCGATGTAGGCCTGCGTGCGAATCTCGCCCGTGACCATGACCAGACCCGTGCTCGTCACGGTCTCGCAGGCAACGCGGGCGTTCTTGGGATCGGCGGGCATGCCGTTGGGGGCAACGTAACCCGCCTCGGCGAGCTGGATTTCCTTGGCGAGAACCGCATCGAGGATGGCATCGGAGATCTGGTCGCAGATCTTGTCAGGATGTCCCTCGGTCACGGATTCCGAAGTGAATAGATACGATTTCTTGCTCATTGCCAGCAACTCCTATTTGCACGGCCGCGCACGGCCAAAACATATACGCGACAGGTTATCACAACGTCATACCAGAACGGATAATGCCACCGAGTTGAAATACTCCGCCTGACGAGCATTCGCTTGCATGTCTCGGACCGAACGGGTATTCTATTCTCGAACATTTGTTTGTGTCAAAGGAATGCAGATGGAATCGCAGATTATCATGGGTATCGATCCCGGTCTGGCAAATACGGGCTGGGGCATCATACGCTGCGGCGGGACGCACGTCGCACCCGTCGCGTACGGCTGCATCACCACGACAAAGAGCCACGACCTGCCCACTCGCCTCGCCATCATCCACGACAACCTCCTCGAAATCATCGACCGCTACCTTCCCACGGAGCTCTCGGTCGAGGGCATCTACTTCGGCAACAACGCGAAGTCGGCCATCCCCACGGCGCAGGCACGTGGCGCAGCGCTCGTCGCCTGCGCATACAGGGGGCTCGAATACGGCGAGTACACGCCCATGCAAATCAAGCAGGCACTCGTGGGCACAGGCGCGGCGGACAAGCGGCAGATCCAGTACATGGTGCGTGCCGTGCTCAAGCTCGACCACGAGCCGCGTCCCGATCACGCCGCAGACGCCCTGGCCGCGGCCATCACGCATGCGCGGCTTCGCACGTCCAGAATCATCGAACAGCAGGTCGGATAGCGCCGTACCGCGCGCACCGTCACGAGGAGAGCCAACGTGATCGCTTTCATCAGGGGAACCGTCGCGTACAAGGATGCCGAAATCGCCATCCTCGAGACAGGCGGCATCGGCTACGAGCTCGTCATGTCCGTTCACGCCCTGGCTGCACTTCCCGCCTGCGGCAATCCCGCCCAGGTCTGGACCTACCTCGCCGTGAAGGAGGATGACATCTCGCTGTTCGGCTTCTCGGAGCCCGCAGAACGCGAGCTCTTCGAGAAGCTCATCGCCGTAAGCGGTATCGGCCCCAAGATGGCCATCTCCGCACTCTCCACCTTCAGGCCCGCGGAGTTCGTCGCGCACATCGCCGCGGGCGATGTCAGCGCCATCTCGACCATCCCGGGCGTGGGCAAGAAGATCGCCCAGCGCATGATCCTCGAGCTCCAGGGCACGCTCAAGACGAGCGACGCCTTCGAGGCGTTCGCCATCGGCGATGACAACCGTCCCCTGCAAGACGCCGCCGGCGCCCTCGAGGCCATGGGCTTTAGCGGCGACGAAATCTCGGCCGCCCTCAAGGGCTGCACCGAATCGGACACGAGCGCCATCATACGCTACGCGCTCAAGCACGTGGGAGGTGCGGCATGATCTGGGAAGCCCCCGACTTCGACGAGACCCAGCGCATCGTGGACGCGCGCGAGTTACCCGAGGACGCACGCGCCGAGCAGAGCCTGCGTCCCAAGTCGCTGGATGACTATCTGGGGCAAAGCCGCATCAAGGACAACCTCGCCGTGCTCATCGAAGCCGCGCGCATGCGTCGCGAGCCGCTTGACCACCTGCTCTTCTCTGGCCCCCCGGGTCTGGGCAAGACGACGCTTGCCAGCGTCGTGGCAAACGAGATGGGGGTGCAGATACGCACGACCTCCGGCCCCGCCATCGATCGCGCGGGCGATCTTGCGGCCATCCTCACCAATCTCGAAGAAGGCGACATTCTCTTCATCGACGAGATACACCGTCTCAACCGTGCGGTCGAAGAGGTCCTCTATCCCGCCATGGAAGACTACGCCATCGACATCGTCATCGGGCAGGGGCCCGCGGCGCGCTCCATTCGCCTGGACATCCCCCACTTCACCCTCATTGCGGCCACCACGCGCAGCGGCATGCTCACCGGCCCCCTACGAGACCGCTTCGGCGCCGCGTTCCACATGGACTACTACTCGGACGACGAGCTCAAGGACATCGTCATCCGCTCGGCGACCATCCTTTCCATCGACATCGACGACGGCGGCGCCTTCGAAATCGCCTCGCGGTCACGCGCGACGCCACGTCTGGCAAACCGCCTTCTCAAGCGTGTGCGCGACTTCTCTCAGGTGCGGTGCGACGGCTACATCGACGGGGGCATCGCTCACGATGCACTCGCCTTCTTCGAAGTCGACGAGCTCGGGCTCGACCCGATGGACAACCGCATCCTCGACATGCTCGTGAACACCTTCGAAGGGCGACCTGTCGGCCTTTCCGCCCTCGCGAGCGCCCTGGGCGAGGAAGCCGATTCCATCGAGGACGTCTACGAGCCGTTTCTGCTCAGGCAAGGGCTCGTCAATCGCACGCCCAAGGGGCGTCAGGCCACCCGCAAGGCCTTCGAGCATCTGGGAAGGCCGTTTCCCGCGAAGTAGGGTATCGCACCTCGAACTCCGTTTCCGTCCCGAAATCGCCCCGAACCTGCTCCTGATTTGCCCCGAAAACGCATAGGTTCTCGGGGTGGTCGTCCCGCATGTCCGCGCGATAGCCTTTCCGTCACCTCGTCAGGTCTTTCCAAGGCCGACGAGGCGACCTGACCAGCCCGTTCGAAAGGACATCGCATGAGAACATGCAGAGAACCGTACCTGCCGGCATGGCATGCGGCCACCATCGCCTTGGCCGCGTTTGCCCTTGCCGCCTCCTTCTGCCTGCCAGCATTCCCGGCCACGCAATCCGCCGCGAGCGACGAGGGCAACATCAAGCTCAGCTATGCAAGCGAGCTAGCGAACCTGAGCGATTCCAACACGCTCTACTCTCTTGCCGATGCCCACTTCGGCATCTATTCGGACTATCAATGCACGCAAAGGGCTGGGGAGCTCGTGACCGACGAGGATGGTCATGCGACTTCCACTCCCCTTCCCGCCGGGCGATACTTCATCAAGGAAGAGCTTGCCTCACCGGGCTTTGCACTATCGACCCAGCTCTACCAGGTCGATGTGGCAATTGGCGCAAGCGCGACTGTCGAGACAAGCGCAACGCCCGACTTTAGTGCCCCTGAGGTGATCATCCGCGAGATCAACGCCGAGACAGGCAATCCCACCGGTGTCGCCGGCGCACGTCTTGGCGGCGCGACCTACACCGTCTCCCATTACGATAGCTTTGACGATGACAACATCATTGCCGGCCCCACGCGCAGCTGGACCTTCAAGTCAGATGAAAACGGAGAGGTGCGCCTTTCCGAAGACTGCCTCGTCACGGGCTCGCCCCTCTACACCGGTCCTCATGGCCTGCCCGTCATGCCCCTCGGGCATTACACGATCACCGTCGACCAATCGCCTGCCGGTTTCGTCGCCGTCAACACGGTCCTGAACCGCGACGTGGTCGAGCCGTCCAGAAGCGACACCGAGCCTTCGCGCGAATTCGAGCCCCTTGATGAGACACTGCGACCGATACGTGGCGACTTCATGTTCAGAAAGACGGACGAGAACGGCATCGCCCTCGCCGGGATTCCCTTCCTTCTCTCGTATGCGGATGCCGACGGCGCCGCGCATGTCGAAAGCCATGTCATAGTCACGGACGAGTACGGCGACTACACCTCGAGCGCCGAAGGCACCGCCCACAGCATGCGCACGAACGCCAACGATGACGCCATCATCGCATGCGTCGACGGTACCTACGAACTCGACGATTCGAAGCTATCCGATGATGCCGGCACATGGTTCTCGGTGGATGCGAACGGATCGCGCGCAGCGGTCGACGACACACGCGGCGCGCTCCCCTACGGCTCGTACATCCTCCAGGAACTGCCATGCGACGCGAATAGGGGCATGAACCTCGTCGCCACGCAGTTCAACGTCAACAGGGACGCCTTCACCGTCAAGCTTGACAACATCGTCAACACGCGGCCCGCAATCACGGGAAGCGCCTCTGACGCAGATGACGGAGACGGCCTCGTCCGCCCATCGGGTAACGTCAGCGTCGACGAGAAGGTCGCCTATCGCAACCTCGTCGTCGGCAAGAGCTATCGGATCAACTGCACGGCACTGGTCCAGAGCACGGGAGAGAACGTCCCCGGCCCACAGGGCACCCCGGCGCTTGCCTCACTCGAATTCACGCCCGAACAATCGAGCGGCACCCTTTCCCTTCACGTCACGCTGGACTGCTCCGCGCTCGCGGGCGAGCGCATCGTGATGCAGCTCGAGCTCGTCGATGGCAAGGGCATGAGCATCACGGGCGATGATGAAGACGGAACGGACCAGACGCTCGACGTCGAACCCATCATCATCGCAACGGCTTGCGATGCGTCGGACGGGGATGCCTACGTCATGGGAAGCGAGGCCATCGTGAGGGAGCACCTGAGCTACGACGGCCTGAGATCCGATCGCTCGTACATGGCGAGCTGCATCCTCAACGACAAGGCGACCGGCAACGCGCTGCGCGACGCCCAGGGCAAGGTCATCACGGCGCACGTCGAGTTCGTTCCCGAAAGCTCCAGGGGAAGCGTCGACCTTGACCTTGGCGTAGACACGAGCGCCATCGCCGGCCATGACATCGTCGTCTTCGACAAGCTGACCGATGACGATGGCAATGTCATCGCCGACCACCGCGACATCGAGGATGCGGCGCAGACGGTCAAGACCGTCAAGCTCACGTCGAACGCGACCGACAAGGCCGATGGCGACAAGGTCTTCGACGCGAACGCCCGCGGCGTCACGATCGTCGACACCGTCAGCTACGCCAACCTCGTCCCGGGTGAGCAGTACGTCCTCAAGGGCGCGCTCATGGACAGGGAGACCGGCTGCGCGCTCAACGCGGAAGACGGCCCCGTAAGCGCCGAAGTGCCGTTCGTGCCGCAGGAAATCTCCGGATCGGTCGATGTCGAATACGGCTTCGACGCGAGCGCACAGTCGAGCCAGGTTCTCGTCGCCTTCGAGACGCTCGAGCATGACGGCAACGTGATCGCCGAACACGCCGACCTCGAGGACGTCGCCCAGACGGTGACGAGCGGCGAAGTCGACCCCGATGCCCTGTCGGGCGGCCAGGCGACATCGGGTGGCTCGAGCGGAAAGGGACCCTCCGTCCTCACCGGAGACTTCTGGACGCGCGTGCTCCTCATGTCACTTGCCACGATCTTGGGAGCCTGTGCCTGCATCGCATACGCTACCCATCGCCACAGGAGAACGCTCGAGTCGATCGCGCACAGCGACGATCCGTTCAGGTAGAAACGAGAAAGCCCCGTGCTCATCGCACGGGGCTTCGTCATCTCGATATGCGGACCCGCCTAGTCCTCGTCGAGGGCAGCGGCGACCTCGTCGGTGATGTCCATGGTGCTGTAGACGTTCTGGACGTCATCGAACTCCTCGAGCTTGTCGATGAGGCGCTGGACCTTCTTGGCATCCGCGATGGAGACGGCCGTGGGATTGTTGGGCTCGAAGATGAGCTCCGCACCCTTGACCTCGATGCCCTGCTCCTCGAGAGCGCTGCGCACGGCCATGAGGTCGCTGGGCTCGGTGTAGACGACCCACTCGTCATCGGCCTCTTCGTAATCGTCCGCACCCGCCTCGATGACGGCCATCTCGAACTCGTCGGAGTCGGCGGCGGCGCCGTTGGGAGCGGTGGGGTTCTTCTTGTCTCCCGTCTCGACCTCCTTCAAGACGGTGATCTGGCCCTTGCGGTCGAACATGTACGCCACCGAACCGTTCGCGCCCAGGTTACCACCCGAATGCGAGAAGGCGCTGCGCACGTCGGCGGCGGTACGGTTGCGATTGTCGGTCAGGCACTCGACGTAGACGCCAATGCCGGCCGGACCGTAGCCCTCGTAGGTTACCTCCTCGAAGTTGGCGGCATCCGCACCGGAACCGAAGGCCTTGTCGATGGCAACCTTAATCTTGTCCTTGGGCATGGAGTAGCCCTTGGCCTTGGCGATTGCCGCCGCAAGGGAGGCGTTGTTCTCGGGATTGGGGTCGCCGCCCTGCTTGGCTGCGACGGTGATGATGCGGCTGAGCTTGGAGAACATCGCGGAGCGCTTGGAATCTTGCGCCGCCTTGCGATGCTTGGTGGTTGCCCACTTGGAATGTCCGGACATGAGTGAATCCTCCCGTGCTATTGAATCGACCGAAGTATTCTAGCACTCCGCTCCGTGTTCGTGTAGCGATGTATCTACGCCTTGTGGGCGGGCATGCCCCGTTGCGGGAGCTTTCGCACGCAGCTCCACGCGATCAGGCAGATGCCGACGACGACCATGGGAAGCGAGAGCAATTGCCCCATCGTCCCCCACGTGCCGAAGAAGTAGCCGATCTGTACGTCGGGAAGGCGCACGAACTCGATGAGGATGCGGAAGACGCCGTAGAGCGTGAGGAAGGTGCCCAGGAAGAACCCACGAGGACGCGGGGGGTTCGACTTGCGCGACAGGGCGAAGAGCACGAGGAAGATGACGAGACCCTCAAGGAGCGCCTCGTAGAGCTGCGAGGGATGGTACATGATGCCCGACCCCGTGAAATCGACACCGATGGGCAAGGTCGTGGGTGCGCCGTACAGTTCGCCATTCACGAAGTTCGCGCAGCGCCCGAAGAGAAGGCCAAGGGGAACGCCGCAAGAGACGAGGTCGGCCAAGGTGAGAAACGGAACGTTGTAGACGAGCGAGTGTATGACGCCCGCGACCACGATGCCGACGAGCCCACCGTGGAAGGACATCCCCCCGTTACCGAGGGCGAGGATTTCCATCGGGTTGGCGAGGTAATAACCGTCACCGTAGAGAAGGCAGTAGCCGAGCCGCGCGCCGATGATGACGCCGAAGGCGCAATAGCACACGAAGACGAGGACGTCATAGCCGGAGAAGCGAAGCTTCCAGTGCCTGGCGTAGAAATACACGACGAGGCCGGCGAGGATGAAGCCCACGACGTAGGCAACTCCGTACCACCGCACGGAAAGCGGACCGACGGAGACGATAACCGGATCGATGAGCTGGTAGATATCGTTTAGCATGCACGCATACTAACACGAACGGAGCGCACCCGCTCACGCGAAACCGCTTATGAGCTCCATCTGGTCAATCACGGTGGCACCCCATATGGGCGAAGAGCAGTAGATGGCCCCAAGGGCGCTCACGGTCCGGGCCGTCGCCAGGCCGCTCCCAGATGACGCCATGCCCTCGTGCCATGCCTCGATGGCCTCCTCGAAGGAGCTCCACTCGGCGGCAAGTCCACGCGGATCGCTGTCGGCCGCTCCCCACCCCCATGCGTTATACGGCCTTATGCAGTTTTGTCCACCGCCCGATTCCGCGATGCTCACCGCGGCACACAGGCGAGGATCGATCTTGTGCCGGTATGCCGAGGCGGCCATCGTTCGCCCATAACCTTGCAGCGGCATCGCACCAGCCGTTCGAGCGCGATCTGCGAAATACTCGTCTATCGCAGTGCCCCAGATCTCGATGAATACATCCTCGTCAAGTGAAAAGTCGATACCCTCGCCAAATGAAAGAGACCCCTGAGCATCTGCCCGCGCATCGAGCTCGTCATACCATGAACCAATACCTTGTTCTGCATCGGCAAGCAAGGAAAGGGCGTCACGGACTGCGTAGCGCGTGGCATCTTTCGCTTCGACGAATGCCGGACTGCCATCGCCTCCTTCCTCGATCGAAAGCTCGATCTCCTTCATGCATTGTCTCAGGCGTGCACACCCCTCCTCGACCTTGTAGGCCAGTTTGTTGACCGACTTAATCGAGACACGCAGCTCTTGTCGTGCATGACGGGCGCATACCGCATCAAGCACGATGGCTGTGCGCAATCGCCTCTGATCGCATGCCAATCTGCGCATCTGCTCGCCCTCGACGATCATGAGACGCTCGAGCATGTCATGCCGAAGCGTGATGTCACGCAAGGTGGATGATCCTGCCATGAGCGCATGCGTGCCGTATTCATCGCTTTGCATCAGCTCATCTTGTACGAGCTTGAGGAGTGCAAGTGCTCTATGTCGCGCATTTTCGAGCCCGGCAACGCGTTCCTGCGCGTCCTTGTCAGAGCGCATGAGAGTTTCCTGTACACGTGTGCTTCGCGCGAACGCAACACGAGCATTATCGAAAGCAGCCCGCCCTGACACAAGCTGCATGCATGCGGCATCAAGCCTCGCTCGAAGGGAGGACAGCCCCTCGAGCATGCGCCGTTCCTCTTCACTCGACTCTTCAGGCTTCGAGCTGTCATGGAACTCGAGCGGCTCTTGATTGCCCCCATCATCGCTTGGCGCATCTTCCAAGCCGCCCGCTTCGTCATTCAAAGCATCGCTTGCAATGAAATCTCCAACGGGCTCGTCGCCCCAAACCATTTCCAATTCCGCACCAGCTGTCATCGCATAGGCGAGCAACGCATAAACAAGCAACGCCGTGAGCAGGCGCTTTCTGCCCTGTGTATCCATATATACATGTGTTCTCATCACGTTCGCCGTCCTTCGCGCATCGCGTTGGCCCCATGCCAGGCCGTGCAATTGTGCGTCAGGGCGAACCGGGCCAACCACCCCGAGAACCTGAACGAAACCGGACCGATTTCGGAGCAAAAACGGAGTGAAAGCGAAGTGAATTCGGACTCGTGAGCACTTCAATGCAGCTTCACTTTCATGATATATTGAATGTTGTACATACAACATGAGGAGCAATCATGGCAGATGCAATGGTTACGGGAAGAATGCCCCAGGCAAAGAAGCAGGCAGGCGGCCGTGTGCTCCAGTCGCTTGGCCTGAGCGCGTCACAAGTCATCAACCAGCTCTACGACTACCTCATCACGTATGACGCGTCTCCCTTTGACGCTATGGCGAACGAGCCCGCCAAATCCGTGCAGCTCGAAGAAGCGCTCACCTTTGCTCGTAGCCTGCCCCGCAAAAATCAGTTTTCGCACATGAGCGATGCGGAGATAAAGCGCAGCAAGCTCGCCGCAAAGGGGTTTGTGCCGAGCAACGGCGATGAGTACTAGATGCTCACAGGAGCCCGTTTCGTCGTAGACACCAACGTACTCATCGATTATCTCGTCGAACGCAAGCCTTTCAACGCCAAGGCAGAGCTCCTCATGGCACTTGGCTACATCAACGAATTCGAGCTCTGGATTGGCACGTCGCAGGTTTCGGACATCGTCTACGTCATCACCGATGGTGGCAAGCCCTCACTCAGCGAATATGCCCAGGACACCATGACCACCCTGAAGAAGATGCTGCATATATACACAACGGATGCCGAGGACTATGACAACGTAGCCCGTTGCTCCTTTGATGATCTCGAAGACGCGTTCGTGTTCCAGACGGCGCTCAAGGTCAAGGCAGATGCCATCATCACGCGGGACAAAGCGGGGTTTGTGCACTCGTCCGTAAAGGTGTTCGACTGCGATGAGCTCTTCGATAGGCTCGCCAAGGAAAAGGGCATCGAATACGAGAAGATCTCAGGTGCCTTCGGTTAGCCACAAACAAGATTAGGTTTTCTAATTCTACCCACTTTGTTTCTTGCAGGCCCAGCATACATTTGGCTAGGGTTTAGAAACTCCGATTTGCGGTTTATATCCTGATTCAGAAAATCACATGGCAGAAAACAACGTGCGCAGTTGTCAGGCTATTCTTCATCTACAGAAAGCAAGTCGCGTACATCGACGCCAAATACTTCCGCGAGAGAAAGAAGCGTGAAAAGACGCGGATTCATGGGCGTACCGGGCTTGGATTCGCCTTTTTCGAACTTCTGGTAGGTATACGTGGAAATACCGGCTTGATGCGCGACACTCTCCTGACTCAAACCGCTTTTCTCCCTGAGATTGCGCAGTCGGTCAGCTAATGCACGCGAAAACTCCGCAGGGTCCTTTTGTGTCGCCAGAGTGTCCATTTGTTCACTATTAGGCAAGTTCTCACTGTAAACCACCATACTTGTATGGGAATATATGTATGAGATTCAATAGGAATAGGGGAGAAGGCATACCTGTCGCGAGCACTGGTGTGCATCTCGTTTTGAAGCATATCTGGAGAGCCTGGACCAAGGGATGCAGTTCGAACGGTATAACGCACGAGAAGGCCTCGCCCAGGCCATCGAGTCTCTGCGAGCGGCGCCCACGTGCCTCTGGGACTCATGCCGCTTTGCGATAAAGCCCACGTTGATACTCTGGCTCATCTTCACCGTGGGAATCAGCGCCATCATCCTCGCCAACTTCAACTATAGCGATGACATGGCTCGCGTGGCTCTTGGATTCAAGAAATGGGATCATTTCAGCCGCTATACCACCACATTTCTATCCAGCTTCATGCATGCGGGGAATTACCTCACTGACATATCGCCCCTCACTCAGATGGTGGCCACCTTCGAATTGGCAATCGCAGGCGTCATCGCGCTTTATGTCATTTCGGGACGAAGACAGCTAAACATATGGCTGGTTGTCGCCATACTCCCCCTTGGATTGTGCCCCTATTTCCTGGAATGCCTCTCGTACAAGTACGACTCCCCGTACATGGCGCTGTCGGTGTTCGCTTCTATTGCCCCACTTTTGCTCATGAGGCGCAACAGGATCGTCTTTGCCTTGGCGGTCATCGCGGGAGAGCTCATAGTGTGCACGACCTATCAGGCGGCTTCAGGCATACTTCCTCTTCTTGTGATGGTTATCGCGCTCCGCCGCTGGTGCGCAGACGAGGATACGAAAGAAATTCTGCGATTCCTTCTCCTATCCGCATGCGCTTATCTCGCGGCATTGCTTATCTTCAAGCTCTTTCTTATGCAACCGGCAGAAAACTATGTTTCAACAGAAATCCCTTCTATTGGAGAACTCCCCGGCATATTCATTGGTCACCTGGATATGTATATGAAATACATGATGTCAGACTTTAAGAAAATCTGGCTCATATTGATCGCACTGGTTGTAATCGCCTTTATATGGGTCACGATACGCGATACAGAGCGAAATCGAATGCTGACATTCATTCTCACAATCGTCTGCCTGGCACTCATGTCCTGTCTCACATTCGGTATATATCCCGCACTTGAACAACCTCTTTTCAGCCGCGCGCGATGTATGGCGTTGGGGCGTTCATTGCATTTCTCGCCATAGTGGTTGCCTCGTCGCCGCGCATCCTTTGCGGTAAGTTGGTCATCCTCGCTCTTAGCTGGTGCTTTCTCGTCTTCTCCTTCACCTACGGCAATGCACTTTACGCTCAGATTCAGTGGACGAATTTTCGCACCACGTCAGCCATTCAGGATTTGAACGACACTCCAGAATTTGCAACGGAAACGCCGAAAATTGTCCAAGTCAAGGGAGGCATAGGACTATCGCCAATATTGCGTAATCAGCCTCAAAACTACAAAATGCTGAAACGTCTCATCCCTATTGCATTTCAGGGGGGAGAGCAATGGGGACTTGTGGGCTTTACATACTATTACGGACTTCCTAACGTCAAGGTCGAATCCGCAACAACATTTGATGAGTCCCTTCCCCTTTTAAAGGACACCGCTTACCAGGCAATCTACGGCGATGGCGAGAACTTCCTCGTCGTGCTGAAGTAGCTTGACCCCGCTACTCCCCCGGTACCTCGCCCGTCTCGATGATCTTCACGAGCGCATCCTCGTCGAGGACGGGAACGCCAAGCTCCTCGGCTTTGCGTAGCTTGCTGCCCGCACCGGGGCCAGCTACCACGTAGGACGTCTTCTTGCTCACGCTTCCGCTTGCCTTGGCGCCGTAGGCGCGTAGCAGCTCCTCGGCCGTGGCGCGGTCGTAGTGTTCGAGCGAGCCGGTGAGCACGAAGGTGAGTCCCGCGAGGGTCTGCGGTTTGGCGTCGCTTTCGTCGATGGCCATCTGCAGCCCGACCTCGCGCAGTCGCTCGATAAAATCCCGATTGTCCTTCGTGTCGAAGAACTCCTCGACGCCCTGCGCGACCACCTCGCCGATGCCATCAACCTGGCATAGCTGCACCTCGCTCGCCTCCATGAGCGCATCCATCGTCTTGAAGGCCCTGGCAAGCACCTCGGCCGTCGTCTTGCCGATGTTGCGTATGCCGATGGCGAAGAGCACGCTCTCGAAGGGGCGCTGCTTGGAGGCCTCGATCTGCTCGATGGCTTTGGTGGCGTTTCTAGTGCCGAAGACGCGTGGGGACCCGTCCTTCTTCTCGTCGCCGGTCGACACCTCGGCAAGCGTGGCGACATCGAGCTTGTAGAAGTCGACCGCGTCCTTGACCAGACCCGACGCGACGAGATTCTCGATGATCTTGGTGCCCAGACCGTCGATGTCCATCGCCCCGCGCGAGACCCAGTGCTCGAGGCGCGTCTGGAGCTGTGCGGGGCACTCCGCGCTGTCGCAGCGCAGGAAGGCCCCATCGCGAAAGACCGGTGACCCGCAGCTCGGGCAGGTCACGGGGACTTCGGGAATGCGTGCCTCGGGCGGACGCAGGGACAGGACAGCACCGACGACCTCGGGAATCACGTCACCGGCCTTGTGGATGATGATGGTGTCGCCGATGCGCACGTCCTTGCGGGCGAGCTCGTCGTAGTTGTGCAGGGTCGCACGCGAGACGACCGAGCCGTCGACGGTGGTGGGGTCGAACTCCGCCACGGGCGTGAGCACGCCGGTACGACCCACCTGCACGGCGACGTTGCGCAGGATGGTCGTCTTTTCCTCGGGCGGGAACTTGAAGGCGATGGCCCAGCGCGGCGCCTTGGCGGTGAAGCCCAACTCTGACTGGATGGCGAAGTCGTCGACCTTCACGACGACGCCGTCGATGTCGTAATCGAGGTCGCCGCGATGCTCGAGCGCGTTCTTGCAAAACTCGTGCACTGCCGCCTCGCTATCCACCACGCGGATGTTGGGGTTGACCATGAAGCCAGCCGTTCGCAGCCACTCCAGGAACTCGTGCTGGCTCGTGACGCCGAGCTGCGTCGTCTCAGCGATGGCGTAGATGAAGGTGGCCAGATCGCGCTGCGCCGTGACGG
>UQUH01000034.1 GCA_900544245.1 uncultured Coriobacteriaceae bacterium
AGGAAATCGCTAGGCTTGGCTGCTTAGCGTCTCCAGTGATTGGGGCGCACCCCCAACCTACATTTTTTGAGAACATTCTGGCGAGTAACTAGACGATCTGACTCATCTAGAGTCTTTGAGATTATATACCAAGTGATATACGCAAATCTATAAAAAATACAAATTGATAGCTTTGTGCTTTCAGAGGCCCCTGAGTGGCTTCTGGGGCGATTTTTTGCCCCCTCGTAGCATGCAGTCGAAAATAGCTCAGCTAACGCCCGATTTAGCAGTGTTTTTGCCTTCTAGCATTTTCGATGATATCAGCGATTTAGCAGGGAATATATACGCTTTTTCTATACAAAATCAAAGGTCTGATCCAGAGGATATCTCAGAGCGATTACAAGCGATTCTGAGCCCCGTTTTCACCCCCGAAAACGGGGCTGTGCTATCGCGAATTTTCAACGATTTCTAGCACGAATTTTCGGCAAAATTTAATTGTGGAGAAAACTTTTTTTACAAGACCGCTTCAAAATCTAGACACAAAACGGGCTTCGAAAATTTTTGAAAACCAGGCAATCTTTATCTTCATAGTTGATTAAGATTCATACGTTTTATTATTCTCGTTTACATATTAATTTATTCATTTTTCTGAGAAAGTTTAATCTGCTTGAAGAATAATCGAGCAGATTTTCTAATCTCGATTCTTTTATCTTTGTCTAGGATAATATTTTTGAATCTCGTTTGAAAATCCGATCGATTTCGTGCTTGCGTTTCTTTATTCTCTTTTCAGATATAAGGTGCCAGATTTTTGAGTAAGAAAACGGCCTCATATTTTGCCCTCAGAAGCCTTTTCCAAAACCCCTTTGGGTTCATACTCATTCAAGACCCTAAAACGCCTCAAAATCGATTCTCGTGTCTCAAATCCCCTATTTCGGAATTCTGGCAGGATTTAACCCGAAACCCGGTAGATTTTGACGAAAGCAAATCTGGTTGAATTTTCAAATCTTTATCTAGTTTCTAGTTAATAATCTCAAAATCTCTCTTGGAAGTTTTCTACAGGATTAGAAATCATATCCTGTTAATTAAATGATGCCTCGCAAATTTCCGATTTCCTCATATTTATCTGAATATCATATAATTCATTAACTGATTTGTAGATAAATGTATTATCTAAATTCTAGATTAATTAATGAAGTATTTTCTACTGGTGCCTGTATATATTCCCTTCTTCTCTCCCTCGAATCCAGAAAGGAAAATTTATCTTCCATTCAGATAATGTTTTATCAAAATCAAGAATAAAGAGTAAAAATCCGCCACTTTTTCGCAATATGAATTCTTTATTGCGGATTCAGATAAATCTTTATCGACTTTCAAGATAAGTTTTTCATTCTCGAAAAATTGTGCCCTGCTTTCGACATTATCTCAATCTAGATAATTCTTTATTTCCTGTCGAATACAAAGCGTTTTCGATAATATTTTTAACTGGCACCAGCAGATAACAGGAATGAGCCCTTCGGCCAGATCTCTCGTTTCTATCGTGATATCAGATAAAGTTTTATCTATTCTTTAGATAATTAACAGAGACTCACTTTTCCACAATCGAACGAATCTTTATCTGGAATCATGACAAATAATTCTGGCTATATCTCGACTCACCCCGAGGCGCCGTCTCCATCAGGACCCAAAAATCGGATCCGTGAGATTCCAGACACGTGACTATCCCCCAGACGCAAAATGCTGGCTTTCAAGGCCTTTTTTACATTTGGCGTACATCGATGCCAAACTAATCCCCAGAATGCCTTACACGCCATTCTGATGCGTCGTTTTCCATATCGCGAATTTCCCCTCATACGCACTTGGCGCCAATCACAAAACACCCACATGTGGACATATGTGGGAAACTGCCTTCGTCTGCTCCCAACCGATTCTCCGCATCGGTTCCGTTTTCATGTCATTGCTGTCGTGTATGATGAAGAAAAGGCTCGAGGCGAAAGGTTGTATGGCATGCGTACCGGATTCGACAATGACATGTATATCGAGATGCAGGCCGCGCGCATTAGAGAACGCATTGCCCAGTTTGGCGGCAAGCTCTACCTCGAGTTCGGCGGTAAGCTCTTCGATGACTACCATGCCTCGCGCGTGCTGCCCGGGTTCGAGCCGGATTCCAAGGTTCGCATGCTCATGTCCCTGGCAGACGACGCAGAGGTCATCATCGCGATCAACGCCAACCACATCGAGGGCAACAAGCACCGCTCAGACATAGGCATCGCCTATTCCGAGGACGTCTTGCGCCTCATGGACGTCTACCGCGAGATGGGCCTGCTCGTGGGCGGTGTCGTCATTACGCATTTCACCGGCCAGCCCCACGCCGAGGCCTATCAGCGCCGCCTGGAGGCCATGAACATCAAATGCTACCGTCATTACATCATTGACCGGTATCCATCCGATATAGACCATATCGTGAGCGACGAGGGCTTTGGCAAGAACGACTACGTGCTCACCGAGCGCCCGCTCGTCGTCGTGACGGCCCCCGGCCCGGGTTCGGGCAAACTCGCGACCTGCCTCTCGCAGCTCTATCATGAGAATAAGCATGGCGTGACCTGCGGATATGCAAAATTCGAGACCTTCCCGGTCTGGAACCTCCCACTCAAGCATCCGGTCAACGTCGCCTATGAGGCCGCGACGGCAGACCTCGAGGACAACAACATCATCGACCCCTTCCATCTCGAGGCCTATGGTTCCATCGCCGTCAACTACAATCGCGATGTCGAGACGTTTCCCGTGCTCAAGGCCATGATGGAGAGCATCCTGGGCGAAAGCCCCTATCAATCTCCCACGGACATGGGCGTAAACATGGTGGGTAATTGCATTTGCGACGACGAGGTTTGCAGCAACGCCGCCCGTAACGAGGTCGTGCGTCGTTATTTCCACGCCCGCGAGCAGCTCGCTCGCACCGGTGTCGGCAAGGACGAAGTCGCGAAACTCGAGCTGCTCATGCAGGATGTCGGCGTTGACGTCGACCTTTCCCCCGCTCACCAAGCTGCGCTTAGCAAGGCGGAGGCCTCGGGGCTTCCCGCGGGCGCCATGGTGCTGCCCGATGGCACGCTCGTGACCGGCAAGACCTCCGAGCTCCTGGGTGCCGCCTCGTCGTTGTTGCTCAACGCCCTCAAGGTCGTGGCCGGCATCGATGACAGCACCTACATCGTGAGCGACGCCGCCCTCGAACCCATCTGCCACCTCAAGACCGAGCATATGCACAGCATCAACCCGCGCTTGCACTCAGATGAGACACTTATTGCCCTTTCCATCAGCTCGGCCACGGATCCCCTGGCAGAAAAGGCTATCGACGCGACGGAGGCCCTGCGCGGCTGCGATGCGTACTTCTCGGTCATCATCTCCTCGACCGACGAGAAGACGTACGCCAAACTCGGTATCAACGTCTGCTGCGAGCCCGTCTTCGAGCGCCGCGCCTACTACCACCGCTAACGCAACACATTGCCTACGAGACAGTGTCCCTGAGCAACTGTCTCATTTATATCCGGAATCGTTCCGGATTTGGTCGGCGTTCTTGTTAGATAGTATCTGCTACGATACTCGCTGGTCAGCGGTGTAAGCCCCGCGAGTCGGCAACGCCTCTTCCTTCGGGAAGGAGGTGATGCCCATGGACCTTCTGATTGCGATACTCAAGTTACTCGCCTCGGCGATAGCTCTCGGTACGGCAGTCTTCAAGTTCATGACCAAGACTCCGAGCAACGCTCGGAATAAGAATGACCGCCAACGCTAGGCGCTTGGCGGTCATAACCCAAACGGCGTTGCCTGACGCTCCAATCGCAGGCATCCGCTGGCTATATTCTACCACAATGCCCCATCGCGTCAGAAGTGCCTGCATGCATACAAAAGCGACGAGGGACCGAACAATTCCGAATAGGTCTCTGAGGAATTGCTCGGCACCCTCGCCGCTTAAATCAGTTGCCTTTACGCAACCTGCTACTTATCGACGACATCCCCTGTCACGTCGATGATGCCGTCATCATTGGCATCGACAGCACCTCCCGTGCCCACGGGCGTGCCATCGGCCCCCTCGTCGAAGCCCTCTTGCTCCTCGACCTTGGCGACCTTGACCATGGAAGCGTCGTAGCCGAGCTCCTCGAGCGAATGCAGCGCCTTCTCGGCATGCACCTCGTTGATGGGCTTGCGGCCGAAGATGGCGTTGTAGATCCAGAAGGTGAACAGCGCCGTAAGCGCCAGACCGCACACGGCCAGCGCAAAAGAACCCAGGTGAACCAGACCGGCGATGGCGTGCTCGCCACCGAGGAACAGGTCCATGCCAATGTTGTAGGTGTTGTAGCCACCAACGGTAATCATGACCGAAAAGCCCTGGCCAGCGAAGTTGGCAAGCGCACCGGAGATGCCGAAGGGTGCGAGAATCGCACCCAACATCCATGCCGTCATCAGGATGTGGAGCGGCGTGGTCTTGGAAGTGATGGACTTGCAGACCAGGAACAGAATCTGGAAGAACGCGGCGAGCAAGCCACCCACCCACAACGCGTTGAAGAAGAGCATGCCGCCTTCGGTCTTTGCCACGCCCAGGTTCTGGCCAGGCTGGACGCCCATCATGCCGCACACGTAGCCAATCACGACGCACACGAGCATGAACACGACGTTAAACCAGATGACGAACCAGACGCAGTTCCAGACGCACTTGCCCATCGAGGCGTTTTCCTTGGTCCACGGACCGACGCCCTTCATGCCAACGGCCATGGCGAAGCCGGAGAAAGGCAACAAGGCGCCAAACGTGGCCCACTCCTCGACGTACTGATAGCACGCAAAGCCGCCCAGGACGCAGCCGATGAGGCCCATGCTCACGAGCGTGGCACCACCCGTGAAGAACTCCATGGGCGTACCGGTCAGCGCGAACTGCCAGAACGACAGAATCGCCTGCGCGATGAGGGCGAGAACGCCTCCCACGCAGAAACTATAGAACACGGTCTTGTAAGGTTTCATGTAACTCCCCTGTTCGTGCGGGCCAATCCTCCAAAAAGGCCCGCGCCCATACGAGAAAAGCCGCGTAGCGCTCGCGCGGCTCTTCCACCCACCCTCGACGGGCGGAAACGTTTCGCATCCCTCCAAGGCGCGAACTCGATATAGTATATCGGACTTCCCACACCACGCCACCCCACGCAGGCCCTATAATCGCCAATGGAAAAACGCCACCCGACCACGACATGGATGTGACGCCCCTATGAACAACCAATCAATGCAAAGCGCCCTGCGCAACTTCGAGCGCGTCGAGCAGAACTACGTCGAGGCGCTGCGGGAAAAGGGCCTGGCCTTTGCCGATGCGCATGCACGTGACGAGGCGATCGCCAGCCTGCGTGCCGATCTCGCCGAACGTGGCGCCGAGATGCGCAATGCGGGCGCGAGCATCCGCGTGGGCTGGCTGTCTCCCGCATGCGTGGAGTGCACCGGCGCGAACGGCTCCGAGACCTTCTCGACAACCTTCAAGTGCCATCGCGATTGCTACTTCTGCTTCAACTACAACCTCGCCGACTACGACAAGTTCGTCGAGGAGGGATGCCCGTGGGAAGAAGTCATGCAACAGGCTGCGCAATCTTCGGACGGCAAGCTCGCCGTCGTGGGGTTGACCGGCGGAGAGCCCCTACTCAACTTCGATGACACGCTCGCCTTCCTCGCCCGCGCCCACGAGCTCTTCGGCGATGCGCACAAGCGCATGTACACGTCGGGCGATTTGCTCACGCGCGAGATGGCCGAACGGCTCCGCGATGCCGGGCTCGACGAAATTCGCTTCTCGATCAAGCAGGACGACACCGACGACCAGCGCGAGCGCGTGCTCGCCAACATGAAGATGGCAACCGAGTACATCCCCTCCGTCATGGTCGAGATGCCCATCATCCCCGGTACCGGCGATGCGATGCGCGAATGGATGCGTCGCTTCGACGAGGCGGGCATCGACGGCATGAACCTGCTCGAGTTCTGCTTTCCCTTCCACAGCTGGGATGAGTTCGCCAAGCGTGGATTCGAGCTACGCAACCCGCCCTTCGACGTCATGTACGACTACAGCTACTCGGGCGGTCTGGCCATCGACGGCAGCGAGCAGCTCGCACTCGAGCTCATGCTCTGGGCCATGGACGAGGGCCTTCGCTTTGGGATGCACTACTGCTCGCTCGACAACAAGCACCGTAGCGAGATGCGCCAGATGAACGAGATCGGACGCGACATGCACCCGTGCTTCTCATTTGACGAGGACGACTTCTTCCTCAAGACGGCCAAGGTGTTTGGCAAGGACATCGAACCGGCCAAGAAGCACCTGCGCGCGGCCGGTTGCGCCGACATGCTCGAAAGCCCGCACGAAAACGCCCTGGCCTTCCCGTTGCGCCATGCGGACGCCCTGGCCGATACGCGCCTCGCCGTGGCCGTCTCGTACAACGTGCTCGAACGTGACGAGCAGGGTCGCTACCTGCGCGAAGTGGGACTGGAGCTGCTGTAGGGCGAGGGGACGGCCGCCCCCTCGCTATTCCTCCTCGAGGGCATCGAGGCAATCGGTGAGCTTCTGGATGTCCTTGACGATGTCGATGAGCTCGGCATCCGACACGCTCTCGAAGAGCTCGTCGATCTTGCGCTCGGCCTCGGCACCATTCTGGTCCAGGTACGTGTGCGCCTTGCGCGTAAGGTCGACGTCAAGTGCGCGCCCGTCCGCACTCGACCTGCTGCACCTGACATAGCCCTTGTCCTCGAGCGAACTGAGCATCTTCTTGACGTTCTGGCGCGTGGTGCCCGTGAACTCGGCGATGTCGCGCACGTTGCGCGGCTCGTCCTCCATGCGCGAGATCATCATCATGAGATACCACTGCTTGAAGGTGATATCCGAATGCAGGGAATCGGCAAAGCGATTGAATCGATTCGACAGAATCGAGATCGCGCCGATGACAAACTGCTCGTACTGGCCTCGCTCGCTGGACTTCACGACGATCGTCCTCCTCGGTGCGTCGCGGGGTCTGGACCCCCGACGCATTTGGCAACTTGTTGCGGTTATTCTAGCACGATTTTGCGGATTTTTCGATTGTGCGCAATCTGCAGGAGGCACGTGCGCGTTTTTTTCGATTGTGCGCAATTTGGAGGCTCTTGCATTACACTCAATCGACAATTTCCTGCATGCGGGCCGGTTTGCCCCCACACAATCGCAAAAAACGCGCATGGGCCACGGAGCCCTCGCCTCAACCGCGAGTTTCCCGCACGCCGGGTTATGCCTGCGAATGCGGTCGTCCTATATGTTCAGGTCCTCGAATCCCAGGTTGGCGTTCTCGAAGGGCTCGTCGGCGGGGTTGGCGCGCGCGGAGCTTGTGGCTTCCCCGCCATCACCGGGACCACCCGGACCCTTCCTGCCGAATATCGTCCTGAAGCCCTTCACGGCGAGTATGACGGCCAGGATAATGAGCAGCAGCGCGATGAGCAGCTGCAGCACGGTCGCCGCATCGAGCGCACCGCCCGCAAGCGCCACGCCTTTGGCGTACAGCGTCATGCCGAGCGAGGTCAGCGTCACGATGAGCATGAACGCCATGGGCACGTAGAACATCTTGTTGTTGCGCCCCGCATTGCCGAGCCACGCGCACACGGCGAGCAGGCCCAGTGCGGCGAGTAGCTGGTTGGCGGCGCCGAAGAGCGGCCAGACGAGCTGATAGCCCGTCATGCCGAGCCCCACGCCGAGCACGACCGTGATGATCGTGGCGACCCAGGGGTTGGTCATGGCCTTGCGCCAGCCCGTGAGCTCAGAAATCTCGACTCCCTGCGGCGTGAAGAGCTCCTGGAACATGTAGCGGGCCAGACGCGTCGCCGTGTCGAGCGAGGTCAGGCAGAACACCGAAACGGCCAGGATGAGCAGCGCGTACGCGATGTCGGTGGTACCGGCAAGACCTGGGATCATGCCGAGCATCTGCGACAGGCCGGCGGCGAAGACCTGCGTGGGCGACGTGTAGGTACCGTCCATGTATCCCGAGAACACGAAGGCGACGGCGCACAGCGAGATGACCGCGACCAGGCACTCGAGAAGCATGCCGCCATAGGCAATCGGTTGCGCCTGGCTTTCCCGGTCAAGCTGCTTGGACGTCGTGCCGGAGGCGACGAGGCTATGGAAACCCGAGATGGCGCCGCATGCGATGGTGATGAAGAGCGCCGGGAAGAGAAAGCCGCTTGCAGCCACCTTTGACGTGCCCGCCGTGGCCGCGAAGCCGGTGAAGGCGGGGATCGCCAGGTCAGTCGAGCCGCCCACGATGCCCGACCCGAGGATGCCGACAAGGGCGAGCGCGATCATGCCGTAGAGCAGGTAACTCGACAGGTAATCACGCGGCTGCAACAAGATCCACACGGGAGCAACCGAGGCGAGCAGGATGTAGACGCCGATGAGGAGCATCCACGTCGTGTTGTCGAGCTCGATGACCGGGAAGAGAAAGCCCAGCGTGACGACGAGCACGATGATGACGATCGCCGAGAGCACGTTGGCGAAAACGGGAATCTTACGTCCGCGCGTCGCCAGGCCGAAGACGACGGCAACGACGATGAACAGCACCGAGATCATGGCAGTGCGGGTGTTGGCGAGATTCGTCATCTCGACGGTGGCCGCCTTGGCGGCATCAGCCGGGACGGGCGAGACGGCGAAGGTGCCGGCTACGATGGACGCAAAGGCCGCGACGACGAGGATGAGCGTGAGATAGGCGAAGATGCAGAACAGGCGCTTTGCCATGCCGTCGACGTTTTCCTGGATGACGGTCGCGAGCGTCTGGCCCTTATGGCGAATCGAGGCGAAGAGCGCGCCGAAGTCGTGCATGGCGCCGATGAAGATGCCGCCGATAAGCACCCATAGCAAGACGGGCACCCAGCCAAAGATGGCGGCCTGGATGGGACCATTGATGGGGCCGGCTCCGGCAATGGACGAGAAATGGTGGCCGAGCACGACGTAAGGGGGTGCCGGCACGAAGTCGCGTCCATCCTCGTACTCGTGGGCGGGCGTGGTCCTGTCGGCCTTGACGCCCCATTGCCTGGCGAGCCATCCTCCGTAGAGGACGTATCCCAGGACGAGCACCACCACCGACACCAGCAAGATCAGCATCGCGTTCATCGACATTCACCTCTCATCATCCAATGATGCTGGGATTCTAGTACTTTTGAGGGCGAGTGGAGCGAAGAGCGCCGTATTCAGTTCTTATGAGAACCGAGAATCCCGCGTCATCGCGGGCACGCCGGGGTCTCCCCCGCACGCAACGCGTTCGCCTCGACCGTGGAGGCGAGATCGGCGCCCATCGCGTTGGCATAGACCGCCCCCTCGTCCAGGCAAGCCACGCATATCCGCAGGTCAGCCCATCCCCTCAGGCCAAGGCAGAAGTTCTTGCGGAACCGCGTCTTGCGCACGCGCCGCGCAATATGCCCGTCTGCGGAATCGGCGATGATGACGAGGGAGAGAAACGAGTTCATGTGATCGGGTTCGAGCGTGACCTTGGCAAGCGCCTCGTCTTTCATGAATGCGACGAGGTCGTCGTAGGCCGCCTCGTCAAGATGTCCCACGAGCGTGAAGAACAGGTACTCGTGGGAATGCGCCTCCCAGAGCTTCGCGCGCTTGACCAGCACGTATTGCGATGTGCTCGAGTGGAACTCGGCGTACCCGTCGAAGGTCCTTCCCGCAAACGCATGGTCGCACTCCATGTCGAAGTAGCCCTCGTGGGCAAGGAGCAGCCGGTCGAGCGCCTCGTGGGCGCGCTGCGAGGCCACGGTCATGCCGGTCCCTATTCCCCCGCGAACATGCGCGCGCTCATGTCGAGCGGCTTGGCAAAGTGCAGGCATGTCGTCGCGAGGCCGTCGACGCCGGTCGCGGCATATTCGCTGGCGTTATCGAGGTTCACGCCGCCGGCGGCGATGATCGTGACGTGCGGATCGATGTCCCTGATCTCGCTCACGAGCGTGACGAGCTCGGATGCGGGCACCTTGTCGAGCTGAATGCCATCGACGCCCGCCTCGGCAAACCTGCGCGCATCGGCGGCATCGGCCTCGACGAAGAGCTTCTTCTCGCAGCAACGCGCCTTGATTTCGGGAATGTCGGCGATGAGGGCCTCGATGCCTCCCTCGTAGAATGCAAGATGTTGCGCAAAAATGAGTACGGTCTCCGAAAGCCCCAGGCGATGCGGAAACGACCCACCCACGAGCAGCGCCTTTGTCCCCAGCGGCTTGGTGCCCGGCATGCGCTTGCGCGTCGTGAGCACCTCGCACCGCGGGTTGGCCTCGTGAACGCGATCGACCATCGTGCGCGTCTTTGTCGCCAGCGCGCTGTAGTACTCGAAGATGTTGAGACAGCACTTCCACCCCATGTGCAGCGTCGCGGCCTCGCCCCATACGCGCATGAAGACGTCGCCGGGCGCAAGACGCGTGCCCGAGGGCTCGAACTCGCAGCGCACGTCGCCAAGCATGCCGTAGATGCGCGCGGCTTCCTCGGTACCGCAGACGACGGCCTCGCTGCGCGTGAAGTACTCGATGCGTCCGGGCTTCGTGCCGATGCCCAGCAGGTGCGTGGTCAGGTCGATGTCGGGCACGTCCTCGCGGATGAGCTGTTCGAGGTACGAATCGGAGATGTACATGGATGCTCCCGTCTCGTGGTTTCGTGGCGACAATGGTACCACGCGCAGAATAATGATGTACGCTAGGTGGGACAAATGACCTGTCCATTTGTCCCACATCGAGCCTAGACGCACATCCCCCGTGCCCCGTTTCAATTAGCCGACTCATGTGGCACAATGCCAGCAATCATCCCGAAAGGACGCGCATGGACCTTGCCATACTCTACGGCATACAGCAGGTAATCGGCTGCCCGTTTCTTGATGCGCTCATGCCCGTCATCACCGCATGCGGCGACCATGGCCTCATCTGGATTGTGGTAGGCATCGTATTGCTTATCATCCCGAAGACGCGGCGATGGGGCGTCACGCTGCTCGTCACCCTCGGCATCACCTGGGTCATCTGCGAGTTTGGCGTCAAGGAGCTCCTGGCACGCCCCCGTCCCTTCGTCGTCGACCCCAGCTACGTGCTCCTCATCGCCCCGCCGAGCGGGTACTCGCTTCCCTCGGGTCATACGCTCACGGCGTTTATCGCAGCCACCGTGCTCACGCGCGCCCCCATCGCGCGCGGCTGGAAGGTAGCCGCGTGGGTCGCGGCCATCGCGATTGCGTTCTCGCGTCTCTACCTCTTCGTGCACTTCCCCACCGACGTGCTCGCGGGCGCCGTCATCGGCGTTCTCGCGGGATTGATTGGCGTCTACATCAGCAACCGCGTCGCATCAGCCGGTACCAGCAAATGAGACAATTGCTCTGAGCAACTGTCTCATTTTCCCATCCTCCGTCTCTCTGCACCCAAGCGCGGAAATCCCCATTTACCGACACCCGCTTTGGGGCGTAGAATGGGATGACTGATGCGCGAAGGAGAAGAGATGCCCGCAGAGCAGCGGAAATCAGGCAAATACACCTTGGACAGGCCCGCGATGACGGCCGCCGAGCGCTATGCCTACAAGTCGCTGCCGGAATCGCTGCGTCGTCGCAAGGAAAGCGTCGACGACACCGTCGTGCGCATTCTCGAGTTCCTCGACCTCGTCAAGGAGGTCGGCGAGGAAATCTCCGTCCTTGGCGACACGCCCTATTCTCCAGATGGCTCGGGCACCTACGACCCCGAGCACGTCGCCGAGCGCGAGGAGATGCTCGGCCAGCAGTTTGCGGGCGAACTGGCGGCCCTGCAGGTCTTTGACCAGGTCAAGCACGAGAACATCCGCCGCGAGGTCGGCCTGCTCGGAAGGGACTTCGTCAAGAAGGTCACCGCCCTGCAGCAGCTCATGGAGTCCTTCTGGGCACGATTCTGCAAGGTCATGTCGCCCTTCACGCGCTCCAAGGCCGGCGAGCTCGACAAGTTCGAGGCCGAGCTACGCCAGCGTCTCACCGACATCAACTACCTCACGCGCCAGCACGCCGAGCTCATGGCAGCCGCCCAAGACGCCAAGGCCGGCGACCAGGAAGAGACGAACGACGAGATCATCGCCGAGTATCAAGACGACATCATGGCCTACGTCAAGGAATACGACGCGCTGCGCGAGGAATACGGCACGCTCGGCCGTCTGGCGTTCCGCCGCCGACGCGAGATACTCGACCGCTTCGCCACGCGCGCCGACGCGATCAAGGCGATCAACAAGCGCTACGAGCACTACGACTTCATTGACTTCATCACCTTCGAACTGCCCGACGACGAGGGATAGCCCGCCGTGACAGCTGCATTCCTGCCAACGAGCCGCGCCGAGATGCTCGAGCGCGGATGGGACGAGCTCGACTTCGTCTACGTGAGCGGCGATGCCTACGTCGATCACCCCTCCTTCGGCATGGCCATCATCACGCGACTGCTCGAGGCCCACGGCTACCGTGTCGGCGTCATCGCGCAGCCCGATTGGCGCGATCCGGCGTCCGTCACCACGCTCGGCGAACCGCGCCTGGGCTTCCTCGTCTCGGCTGGCAACATGGACTCGATGGTCAACCACTTCACGGTCGCGAAGAAGCGCCGCCGCTCGGACGCGTATTCGCCCGGCGGCAAGGCCGGTCTGCGCCCCGATCACGCCTGCGTCGTCTACGGAAACCTCATCCGCCGCACGTACAAGAAGACGCCCGTCATCCTCGGCGGCATCGAGGCGAGCCTGCGTCGCTTGGCGCACTACGATTACTGGTCGGACTCCCTCAGGCGCTCCATCCTGCTCGACTCGGGCGCCGACCTCATCTCCTACGGCATGGGCGAGCGATCCATCATCGAGATTGCGGACGCCCTGGCCAGCGGTCTCTCCGTCCATGACCTGAGCTTCATCGACGGCACCGTCTACAAGGCGCGCTCGCTCGACCATCTACCCGATGACGCGGTCGTTCTGCCGGGCTTCGAGGCCATGCAGTCGGATTCCCGGAAATACGCAACCAGTTTTGCGATTCAGCATGAAAACCTCGACCCGTTTTCCGCGCACATCCTCGTCGAGGAGTATCCGCACGATGTCTTCGTCGTGCAAAACCCACCGTCCAAGCCACTTTCGATGTCCGAGATGGATGCCGTCTACGCGCTGCCCTTCGCACGTGACGCGCATCCCTCGTACGCGCAAGCCGGTGGCGTGCCCGCGCTTTCCGAGGTGAGGTTCTCGCTCACGAGCAATCGCGGTTGCATGGGCGATTGCTCGTTTTGCGCGCTCAACTTCCACCAGGGCCGCATCATCCAGGCGCGTAGCCACGAGTCGCTGCTCGCCGAGGCCAAGCTCATGACCGAAGACCCCGCATTCAAGGGCTACATCCACGACGTAGGTGGCCCCACCGCCAACTTCCGCGTACCCGCCTGCGCAAAGCAGCTCAAGCACGGTGCCTGCATCGACAGGCGCTGCCTGTCGCCTACGCCATGCCCGAGCCTGCGCGTCACACACGACGACTACCTCGCCCTGCTGCGCAAGCTGCGCGCGCTGCCCGGCGTCAAGAAGGTGTTTATACGCAGTGGGTTGCGTTTTGACTACATGCTACTCGACGATGACCCGAGTTTCATGCGCGAGCTCGTGCGCCATCACGTAAGCGGACAGCTCCGCGTCGCCCCCGAGCATGCTTCGGATGCGGTGCTCGACGTGATGGGTAAGCCTCCCATCGGCGTCTTCAAGCGCTTCGATGCTGAATTCAAGCGTCTCAACAAGAAGTACGGCCTCAAGCAGTACCTCGTCGCCTACCTCATGTCGTCACATCCCGGCGCGACGCTTGCCGATGCCGTCGAGCTCGCCGAGTTCGTGCGCGACATGGGCTACAACCCCGAGCAAGTGCAGGACTTCTATCCCACTCCCTCGACGATCTCGACCTGCATGTACTACACGGGCCTCGATCCGCGCACGATGCAGCCGGTCTACGTCGCCAAATCGCCGCACGACAAGGCGATGCAGCGCGCGCTCATCCAGTACCGCGACCCGAAGAACCGCAAGCTCGTGCGCGAGGCGCTCGTCAAGACCGGGCGTACCGACCTCATCGGCTCCGGTCCCAAATGCCTCATCAGAAAATGAGACAAGTGGACAGGTCGTTTGTCTCATTCGTTGTACACTATTCAATTACGCGCGCATGCGCCTGTCTGCGCGAACCGCACCACCTCGAACGAAAGGACCCCTTGTGGCCACAGTCAACGAGAATTACCAGAAACTCCCCGGTAGCTACCTGTTTAGCGAGATAGCCCATCGTACGGCCGACTTTTCCGCGGCCCATCCCGACGTCAAGCTCATCAAGATGGGCATCGGAGATGTGACGCGCCCGCTCGCACCCGCCGTCGTCGAGGCCATGCACGCCGCCGTCGACGACCTCGCGCATGCAGAGACCTTCCACGGCTACGGCCCCGAGCAGGGCTACGATTTCCTGCGCGAGGCCATCGTCGAGCATGACTTCGCGGCGCGCGGCGTGAACATCTCCGTCGACGAGGTCTTCGTCTCCGACGGCGCCAAGAGCGACTGCGGCAACATCGGCGACATCTTCGCCATCGACAACCGAGTCGCCGTATGCGATCCGGTCTACCCCGTTTACGTCGACACCAACGCCATGGCCGGACGCGCGGGCTTCTACGACGAGAACGCGGAAGGTTGGACCGACATCGTCTACATGCCCACCACCGCGGCAAACGACTTCTGCCCGGCGCTTCCCGAAACCCCAGTCGACCTCATCTACCTGTGCTCGCCCAACAACCCCACCGGCACCGTGCTCACGCGCGACCAGCTCAAGACCTGGGTCGACTACGCCAACGAGCACGGCTCCGTCATTCTCTTCGACGCAGCCTACGAGCGCTTCATCGTCGAGGAGGGCGTGCCGCACTCCATCTTCGAGGTCGAGGGCGCCGAGACCTGCGCCATCGAGTTCCGCTCGTTCTCCAAGACCGCCGGCTTCACGGGCGCGCGTTGCGGATACACCGTGGTGCCGAAGGCGCTCGTGCGCGACGGCCAGAGCCTCAACGCCATGTGGAACCGCCGCCAGACGACCAAGTTCAACGGCGCGAGCTACGTCATCCAGAAGGGCGCGGCGGCCATCTACACGCCCGAAGGCGCGCGCCAGGTCGAGGAGACCATCGACTACTACCGCCAAAACGCCCGCGTGATCAAGGACGCACTCGAGGCGTGCGGCTACACGGTCTACGGAGCCGTGAACAGCCCCTACGTCTGGTGCGAGACTCCCGGCGACATCGGCTCGTGGGAGTTCTTCGACATCCTGCTCGAGCGCTGTGGCGTCATCACGACGCCGGGCGCGGGCTTTGGCCCGGCTGGTGAGGGCTACATCCGCTTCACCGCCTTTGGCGATGCCGAGGCCACCAAGGAGGCCATGCGCCGCATCGAGGAGCTCTCCTTTTAGGGACGGCATGACAGAGTGAGACAGTTGCTCTGAGCAATTGTCTCGTTATCAGGGAAGACGAGGAGAATCATGGAAGCCTACAAGCAGGAGTTCATCGACTTCATGGTCGATTCCGACGTGCTCAAGTTCGGCGAGTTCACGCTCAAGAGCGGGCGCAAGTCCCCGTTCTTCATGAACGCCGGTGCCTACGTCACCGGCAACCAGTTGCATAAACTTGGCCTCTACTACGCACAGGCCATCCACGACGCCTTCGGCCTGGACTTCGACATCGTCTTCGGGCCCGCGTACAAGGGCATCCCCCTATCCGTCGTGACTTGCATCGGCCTACAAGAGCTCTACGGCAAGGAAGCGCGCTATTGCTCCAACCGCAAGGAGGCCAAGGACCACGGCGACGCGGGCATCCTGCTCGGCGCCGAGCTACACGACGGCGACCGCGTCGTCATGGTCGAGGACGTGACGACCTCGGGCAAGTCCATCGACGAGACGTACCCGCTGCTGCGCAGCATCGCCGACGTCGAGGTCGTGGGGCTCATGGTCTCGCTCAACCGCCAGGAGGTCGGTCCGAGCGGCACGATCTGCGCCATCGACGAGGTGAGCGAGAAGTACGGCTTCCCCACCAGCGCCATCGTGACGATGGACGAGGTCATCGGCTACCTGCATAACCAGGAGCGCGGCGGTCGCGTGGTCATCGACGACGACGTGAAGGCCGCCCTCGACGCCTACTACGAGCAGTACGGCGCCAGAGGATGAGGCGAATGGGGCAAGTGGCCTGACCACGCTGTCCCATTAACAACAGGCGCCGGCACATAATGAGACAGTTGCTCTGAGCAACTGTCTCATTAACGGGAGGGAGCGGGCCATGGTCACGGTTGACGGGAGCACGGAGGCGCTGGGCATCGTGCGCTTCGGCCCCGAGGCACTCGACTGCCACGTCGACGAGTTCCGTGCCCTCAAGTACCTCGGGCAGCGCGGTCAAGAGCTCACCGACGAACTCGCGGACCGCTTCCAAGACGCCATTCGCCTCTGCGAATCCATCGCCCGGCCGCGCGGCGTCGCCCGTAGCTTCGCGCTCGAGCGCCGCGCCGACGGCATCGCACTCGAGAGCGGCGCCCTCGTCCTGACCGGACGCAACATCGCCCGCCACCTCGATGGCTGTCCGCTCGCGTGCCTGCTGGCGGTCACCCTCGGCATGGAAAGCGAGCGCATGATCGCGCGCTTGCAGGCCACGAGTCCGCTCGACGCGCTGCTCTTCGACGCATGCGCCTCGTCAATGACCGAGGAAGCCGCACAGGCCGCATCGCAGCGCATCGCCGAACTCGCCGACGAGGCCGGTGTCGTGCCCACGAAGCGCTTCAGTCCCGGCTTCGGCGACCTGACACTCGAGCTGCAAGACGCCTTCCTCCAGACGATCGATGCCGGCAAGTTGCTCGGGATACACGCCGGTAGCTCGCATCTCATGACGCCGATGAAGAGCGTCACGGCCATAGTCGGCCTGAAGCCGGACCCTCATGCGTAAGGTGCGATTATTCAAGGCCACGGAACTCTCGCGCACTCCATCTCGCGACACGAAGCCCATGTCCTATCTTGCGGTATCATCTACCCACGATCTGAAAGGGCGGACATGGCAGCTTCCCGAAAACTCGCAATCGCAAACGACTTGCTCGGGCGCGTCATCGATGGCCGCGCGCCGCTGTTGTGCGACGGCGGCATGGGCACTCTCATCCAGCAAGCCGGCCTCGCGCGCGTCCACGAGGTTCCCGACCTGCTCAACCTGACGCATGCGAACGAGATCCGCGAGCTACAGCGCCGCTACGTCGAAGCGGGAAGCGACTGCATCGCGACCAACACCTTCAGCTCGAATCGCCTCAAGCTCGCCGGGACCGACGCGAGCGTCGACGAACTCTACGCCGCCGCAGCGCGCATCGCACGCGAGACAGGTGCGCAACTGGTTGCCGGAGATATCGGTCCCACCGGCAAGCTGCTTGCGCCTTTGGGCCCGCTCTCCTTCGGTGAGGCCTACGACATCTTTGCCGAGCAGGCCCGCGCGGCTCACGAGGCCGGCTGCGACCTCATCTTCCTCGAAACCTTCGCCGATTTGCTCGAGGCCAAGGCGGCGCTGCTCGCCTGCGTCGAGAACACTCCCCTGCCGGTCTTCGCGACGATGACCTTTGGAGAGGATGGCCGCAGCTTCATGGGCACGACGCCGGCGATCGCGGCCACGACGCTATCCGCGCTCGGCGCCTCGGCCGTCGGCATCAACTGCTCCCTCGGCCCCGCCGAGACGGCCCCGCTCGTCACGCAGATGGCGCCTTACGCGCGCTGCCCGCTCATGGTGCAGCCCAACGCCGGCCTGCCACGCATGGATGCCGATGGCTCGACCGTCTACGACGTGACCCCCGGGGAGTTCGCCCAGGCGATGCGCGGCATCCTCGCAGCCGGCGCACGCGTCATCGGAGGATGCTGCGGGACGACGCCCGAGCACATCGCGGCCCTGCGCCGCCTGATCGACGAGGACGGCGAGACGCACGGCGGGCAAGCGGGATACCGCCCGTCGTTCGTCGTGACGAGCGCGCAATCGCTCGTCGAGCTCGCTCCTGGAAGCGACGACATCGCCGTCATCGGTGAGCGCATCAACCCCACGGGCAAGCCAAGGCTCAAGGAAGCGCTCGTCGATGGCTCCTATGACCTCATCGTCTCCGAAGCCGTCGGGCAAGTCGAGGCAGGCGCCGCGATCCTAGACGTCAACGTGGGCGTTCCGGGCCTCGACGAGCCGGCTGTGCTGCGCGCCGTCAGCGAACGCCTACAGGCAACCGTGCCCGTGCCGCTGCAGCTCGATTCGTCCGATGCGTCCGCACTCGAGGCCGCCTGCCACACGTACGCGGGGCGTCCGCTCATCAACTCGGTCAACGGCAAGGCCGAAAGCCTCGCAACCGTCCTACCCATCGCCGCGCGCCATGGCGCCACGATCGTGGGGCTCACCCTCGACGAGAACGGCATTCCCGCGCACGCCGAGGAGCGCGTCGCGATTGCCGGGCGCATCGTCGACGCCGCGCTCGACGCCGGCCTGCGCCGCGAGGACATCGCGATCGACTGCCTCGTCATGGCCGCTGCCACCAACCAGCCCGAAATCCCCGAGATCCTCGCCGCCATGCGCGCGTGCAGGGAACGGCTCGGCGTGCGCTGCGTGCTCGGCGTCTCCAACGTGAGCTTTGGTTTGCCGGCGCGTCCCGTTCTCAACGCGAGCTTTCTCACGGCCGCGCTCGCCAGCGGACTGGACCTGCCGATCATCAATCCGCTCGAGCCGCGTTACCGCGAGGCGATCGCCGCCTTTCGCGTCATCAACGGACAAGATGCCGGATGTCTGGAATACGTGGACGCGATGCAGGGCGTCGTCATTTCGAGCGAAGCGGACGTAGCGAGCGAAATCGAGAGATCTCGCCCTTTGCGTTCCGGTAGTCGTAGCGGAGGAGATTTCTCCACCACGCCGCCCAACGGCGACTCCGTTCGAAACAACGCCGGTCCTGCCTCCCGCCTGCGCGAGGCCATCCTCACCGGCCGG
>UQUH01000035.1 GCA_900544245.1 uncultured Coriobacteriaceae bacterium
CAGTGGCTGCTTGGCGATTTCCTTGATGGAGACCTTGCCCTTGGTGGTCACGTCCAGCACTGTCAGGCCCACCGGTGTGAAGATGGCCTGCTGCATGACCAGAATCGGTGCCACAAGAGCCGGATTGCCCAGAATGTAGGTGGCGATTGGCAGGCCGATGTTATTGGAATTGAGGTACAGCGAATTCAGGGCACCGATGGTGGCGTCCGGGGCATTCAGGTGGAAGAACATACGGTTGAGCACCAAAAACACCACGCCTACCAGCACGGCGGAGAAGAACGCCACGATAATCGAGGGGTGGAAGATGTCGAAAATCGGCTCCTTGGAGAGAATCGCGAACATCAGGCACGGGCTCGATACGAAGAAGGAGAACCGGTTGAGCACCATCTGAGCGGACGGCCCGCCGATTCGCATTCGTGCGGCAACATATCCCACCGCGATTACGATGCCGATAACGCAGAAGCCTTGCATGGCGCTGATTAGACCTGGCATAATCCTCCCTTTCGCCACCCCAGTGTGGCACATAAAAATGTATTCGGCCGCAAAATCTCATGTAGTGAGTGTGCTGGGCCCGCCGTCCACGCGGTACGCTGTTCACATGACGCTTGAATTGAACCGCACCGCATCCACTGCCGAGCAGCTGAACAGCCTGCTCACCCAGATCATGGAGAACTTCTCCGTGTCCGACCACGAGGGCCCCCTCACCGACGAGGTCGAGGCCTTCCTTAACGAGCAAGAGCATCTGACCGTCCGCCGTCACGGCGACACAGTGGTGGCCAGCACCGACTTCGGCAAGCCGAGCCGTGTGATCTTGGCCGGGCACCTCGATACTGTGCCGGTCATCGACAATTTCCCACCAAAGTGGCTGGAGCCCGGCGATTCGCTGATTCGCGAAGAAATCGCCCACGCTCATCCCGAAGACCGCGTGCTGTGGGGCCGGGGTCCCACCGATATGAAGGCCTCCGACGCGGTGATGCTCTACCTCGCCGCCACGCTCGACGGCCGCACGCCGGAAACCACCCCGAAAGTCGACCTCACCTACGTCTTCTACGACCATGAGGAAGTCGTCGCCGAAAAGAATGGCCTACGCAAAGTCGTCGAGGCCCATCCCGATTGGATCACCGGCGATTTCGCCATCATCGGCGAGCCCACCAACAGCGGCATCGAGGGCGGTTGCAACGGTACGATTCGCTTCGACGTCGTAACCCACGGCGTGGCCGCGCACTCCGCCCGTGCATGGATGGGGGAGAACGCCATCCACAAGGCGGCCGACATTCTGAACCGACTCAACGCCTACGAGCCGGCCACCGTGAACGTGGACGGGCTCGATTATCGCGAGGGCCTCAACGCCACGCTGATCTCCGGCGGCAAAGGCACGAACGTCATTCCGGATGAATGCCGCGTACACGTCAACTACCGCTTCGCCCCGGACAAGTCGTTGGCCGAGGCCAAGGCTCTGATGATGGGCGCGGACGCCGGTGCCGAACTCGGCAATGGCGAGCATGTGGCTACCGGCGGCGTGTTCGAGGGCTACGGCATCGAAATGAAGGACGAAAGCCCCTCCGCGCGCCCGGGCCTGAACGCCCCGCTCGCCCAGGATCTGGTCCGACTGGTTAAGGAGCGCACTGGCCGCGACCCGCTGGCCAAGCTCGGCTGGACCGACGTGGCACGCTTCTCTCAGCTCGGTATCCCGGCCGTCAACCTCGGTGCCGGCGATCCGCTGCTGGCTCACAAGCACGACGAGCAGGTGCCTGAATCCGACCTGACCGCCATGGCCGCAATCCTTACCGACTGGCTGGTCTGACACCTCTCTAGCTCCCCTCCCTGAGGGGAGCTGTCACCGCGGGGGAGGGGAGCCGAGAGAACGTCAGCCTCGCCGGGCCACGCCCGCACAAAATATGTGGCATACTAAAGGATGGTGGTTCTGCATAACCATCAGCGTGCGAGATGGCGTCGATCCCCTTGCGGCTCTTGAGAATGAGACAACGCAAGCGCCGGTGTCCGCCACCCGCAGGACAGACTTGAGACGAAGTTGCCTTTACGCGGCGCGTTTTCGTGCGGCCACGGTGAGAGCGTGGTGTGAGACAAGCGTATAGGCCTGGAAATAGGCGTCGTGATGCAGCGCGCCGCGAGGAGCATTGTGCCCACTGACAACCGTGAAGGTTTCGTCAACGACGGAACCGATAATTCAACCGTATCCAATGCCGATTCGGCTGCAGCCGTGAACGCTGCGCCTGCCGCCGCCTCCCAGCCCGCCGAACCTGTTCGCCGTCGTCGTGGCGGCCGCCGCGTGGTCCGCGGCACCGGTGCTGCCGGCGCTTCTCTGGAACTGCAAGTGCAGGAACGCGCCCCGCTGTTCGAAGCCCCCGCGCTTCCCGATGCCGGCACTGCGGCCGATTCCAAGTCAGCCGATTCCAGCGATTCCGATGAATCCAGCGATTCCCAGGATTCCGCCGAACGTCCAACCCGCCGCCGTTCGCGCCGCGCCGCTTCCGCAGTGGCCGACTCGGATAGCGAGGATGATCGTCCTCGTCGTTCGCGCCGCACTGTCAGTGCCGATGATTTCGATGACGATGACGCCCCACGTTCCCGCCGCCGTTCGGTTGTGGACGATGACGATTACGACGAGGACCGCCCGGTTCGCCGCCGCTCTCGCTCCCGCCAGTCCGACGATGATGACTACGAGGATCGGCCGGTTCGCTCCCGCTCTCGCCGTGCGTCTATGGATATGGATGATGATGACGAGGACCGTCCGGTTCGCCGTCGTTCTCGCCGTGCAGTTGCGGATACGCACGAGGACACCCCGGATGAGCGCCTGTTCGACGCGGTCGAATCCCTGCCCTCTGGCCACGAGGCCGTGCGTCGCGGCAAGCCGATGACGTCCCTGCTCTTCCAGGAACCGGTACTGCCCGCCGCTGTGGATGCGCACGATACCGCTGACACTCGTGATGACGATGTTGACGACGACGAACGTCCGTCGCGTCGCTCCCGCCGCTCGCGCAGCCACGATGATGACGACGCGCAGCCGCGCCGCCGCCGCCAGGCGCCGGTGCGTCCGAAGCCAGTACCTCGGCGAACTTCCTGCAGCTGAGCTCCACGGCCTCAGTCATCTAGAACAGTCCCGTGATCTTTCCGTCGCTATCCACGTCGATCTTCTCGGCGCTGGGCACCTTGGAGAGGCCCGGCATCGTCATGATGTCGCCGGTTAGCGCCACGATGAAGCCCGCACCGGCGGACACGGTGAGGTTGCGCACCGAGATGCGGAAGTCACGTGGCGCGCCCAGCTTGGTGGGATCGTCGCTGAACGAGTACTGCGTCTTGGCCACGCAGACCGGCAAGTCGCCAAAACCCTGCTCCTTGAGGAGCTTGAGCTGCGCCGGTGCGTTCTCGACGAAGTCGACGCCATCGGCATGGTAGATCTTGCGCGCGACGGCATCGAGCTTGTCCTCGATGGAGGTACCCTCGATTTCGTAGGAATAGGTCATCTTCGAGGGAGTCCCGCACGCGTCGACCACCGCATGCGCCAGGTCGATGGCTCCTGCGCCACCCTTGGCCCAGTGCTCGGAGAGCACCGCGTTGACGCCCAGCTCGGCGCACTTCTCCTCGACGAGCGCAAGCTCGGCGGGCGTGTCCGTGGGAAACGCGTTGATCGCGACGACGACCGGCAGGCTGTAGACGTCCTGAATGTTGCCCACGTGCTGCAGCAAGTTGGGCAGGCCGCGCTCGAGCGCGGCGAGATCCTCGTTGCCCAGCTGGTCAAGAGCCAAGCCGCCGTGCATCTTGAGGGCGCGCACCGTGGCGACCACGACGACGGCCGCAGGCGAAACGCCGGCAAAGCGGCACTTGAGGTCGAGGAACTTCTCGGCGCCGAGGTCCGCGCCGAAACCGGCCTCGGTCACGACGTAGTCGGCGAGCTTGAGCGCCGTGGTCGTGGCGATGACGGAGTTGCAGCCGTGAGCGATGTTGGCGAACGGACCGCCGTGCACGAGCGCCGGGGTATGCTCGAGCGTCTGCACGAGATTGGGCTTGAGGGCATCCTTGAGCAGGGCCGCCATGGCACCGACGGCCTTGAGGTCGGCGGCCGTGACCGGCTTGCCATCGTAGGTGTAGCCGACGACGATGCGCGCCAGGCGCGCCTTGAGGTCATCGATGTCGGTCGCCAGGCAGAAGATTGCCATGATCTCGGAGGCGACCGTGATCTGGAAGCCATCCTCGCGCGGCACACCCTGCTTGGCGCCACCCAGACCGTCCACGATGTGGCGCAACTGGCGGTCGTTCATGTCGACGGCACGCTTCCAGGTGATGGACTTGGGATCGATGCCGAGCTCGTTACCCTGCTGGATGTGGTTGTCAAGCATGGCGGCGAGCAGGTTGTTGGCCGCCCCGATGGCGTGGAAATCGCCCGTGAAGTGCAGGTTGATGTTCTCCATGGGAACGACCTGCGCGTATCCGCCGCCAGCCGCACCACCCTTGATGCCGAAGACGGGCCCGAGGGAGGGCTCGCGCAACGCGACGATCACGTCCTCGCCAATCTGGCGCATGCCATCGGCCAGGCCCACCGACGTGGTGGTCTTGCCCTCGCCCGCCGGCGTCGGCGTGATGGCTGTCACGAGGATGAGCTTGCCGTCTGGCTTGTCGGCATAGTCCCTGAGCACTGAGATGTTGTCGACCTTGGCCATGTAGCGGCCGTAGGGCTCGAGGTACTTCTCGTCGATGCCCGCCTGCGCGGCGACCTCGGCAATGGGCTCCATCTCGCATGCCTGCGCGATTTCGATATCAGACGGCATATGCTCTCCTTCTCCTCGGCACGACCCACCATGCGGCGACGTCATGCGTTTTCATTCCACGTCACACGCCCCTGCGACGCAATCGACATACCGCATAGATGATACGTGATTTTCCCGGCAGAATGCGGAGAATGCCCTCAGGCTTCGTCCTTCGGCGTATCGTCGGGCAGCCCGCCGGGCGCGCCGCCAAAGCCAATGTCGACCTTGATGCGCTTGGCGCAGTTATCGCGTCCGTGGGTATAGTTGCTCCATGCGCTGCGCTGCCAGTAGGTCCAGTCGTTGGGCGGCGTGATGAAGCTCATGTACTTGCCCAGGTCGCCGGCACGTTTGAGTCGATGGTACGCCATGTAGTGCACGCAAAAGCGCGTGCCGCCCGGCTTCGTGGGAGGATACACCTCGCAGTAGCCATCCATGCTGCCACCGCACGGACCATTGCGTTCGCTCTTGGGACACGAGGCCATGGGGCAGCTGTAGGCGACGGATTCCAACCCGCAGTCGCCGCAATCGATGCAGCCGTAGAGAAGGGTCTTGCACGTGTGCTCGAAACCATGGGCGCGGTTGACGCCCTTCTTGCGATCCAGACGATCCATGTTCCAGGCGAGCAGGCCGTTCAAGCCGGAGCGGTCGGCGACGTTTCCCTCGTCATCGTATTCTTGCGCGAGTGCGAGCTTGTGGAAGAGACGCGATATGCCATAGCCCTTGAAGAGCTTGCGATCGGATATGTCCTCGTCGAGCGGTGCGTGCTCACGTGTGTTGAGCCCCGTGGGAGCGCCGTTCTCGTCGAGCTCGGGCTCGTAGAGGTAGAAGCCGCCGGCCGGCGCGTACGAGAGCTCACGGGCGCAGACGCGCCAATTCGCATCGTAATCCGCCGAGCGTTCCAGTACCTCGGTGACGGTGTCCGCGTCCAGCCCGACGCCCCCGATGTGCACGCCGGCATAGCCCAGCCCACGGGCGATGGCAATCTGCTTGGCGGCGCGCTCGATGCGCTTGCCGCGGGCATAGCCCGGACGCAGGGCATTGGCGTCGCTTTCCTCCTCGAGCTCTGCCATGAGCTCGTCGGTGACGATGCAGCCGGCGATATCGCCACGGCGCATCAGGGACGCGGCGGTCTTGGTGAGCATGAAGACGTTGGCGATCATGGGCGCGTCATAACCGCGTTCGGCAACGTAGAAGAGCTGCTCCTGCATCTTGCGCGCGTCGAAACCGAGCTGCTGGATAATGAATCTCGCGCCGCAGATGAGCTTCTTCTCCAACTTGAGGTACTGCGGGATGCTCTCGCCTTCACGGTACTTGTATGGATTGACGACGGCACCGGGAAAGAAATGCGCGGGAGTCTCGCGCACGTCGCCATCACGACCGTGGTAGACGAGACCCTCGTTCATGGCGCTCACAAGGCGCAGGGCATTGGCGGGATCGAGGTCGAAATCCGGGCGACCCGCGCCCTCGAAGCCGGAGCCCTGGTAATCCCCCGACATGATGAGCAGGTTCTCGAGATCGCGCAGCTGCATCGCATAGAGCTCGCCCTGCATCATGTTGCGCGAACGGTCCTTGCACGTGTAATGAACAATCGAGGGAATCCCCTCGCGCGCGAAACGCCGCGCCACGGTGGGCGGGCTGATGGCGGGATTGCCACTCGGACAGTCGGTGATCGAGATGGCGTGGACCAGGCCGGTTTCCCAGATGGCCCTCATCTTCATGTGATCGGCTTCCTGATAGGCCTCGAAGGCGCCGCGTCCCGGAATCATCTCGCAGGTGACAACGAACTCGCCGTTTTCCAGCGCCTCTCGAAACACGTTTTCCACGGAGATCCCCCTTGTGACCCTCGTTCTCCGATATGCGAGCAGTATATCAGCCGCGAACGAGGCGGTTGCCGACGCGTGGTGATGAGACAGTTGCTCAGGGACGTTGTCTCATTCGATGACGAATGAGACAACGTCCCTGAGCAACTGTCTCATCACCACGCGCACTCATCCCGTCCCCCGATGCGCAAGCCGCATCCGCAAATTGTGCGATTCGCCCTCCCGAGGGCGCGGTATCATATCTAAGATTGTAGGCTCTCGCAGAAAGGCGCACCCCATGCCCAAGCGCACCGATATCCACAAGGTAATGATCATCGGATCCGGCCCCATCATCATCGGCCAAGCGTGCGAGTTCGATTATTCGGGCACGCAGGCATGCAAGGCGCTCCGTTCGCTGGGCTACGAGATCGTCCTCGTCAACTCCAACCCGGCCACCATCATGACCGACCCCGACATCGCCGATCGCACCTACATCGAGCCCCTCAACGTCGAGCGCCTCGAGCAGATCATCGCGCTCGAACGTCCCGACGCGCTGCTTCCCAACCTGGGCGGCCAGTCCGGCCTCAACCTTTCGAGCGAGCTTGCCGAGGCGGGCATCCTCGACAAGTACGGCGTCAAGGTCATCGGCGTCCAAATCGATGCCATCAAGCGCGGCGAGGATCGCGAGGAGTTCAAGAACACGATGGCCGAGCTCGGCATCGAGATGGCCCGCAGCCGCGTCTCGCACACGGTCGAGGAAGCCGTCGAGATCGCCGAGGAGCTCGGCTACCCGTGTGTGCTGCGCCCCGCCTACACCATGGGCGGCACCGGCGGTGGCCTGGTCTACAACATCGACGAGCTCAAGACCACGGTCGCCCGCGGCCTGGCCGCGTCCCCGGTCACCGAGGTTCTGGTCGAGGAGAGCGTCCTGGGCTGGGAGGAGCTCGAGTTCGAGGTCGTCCGCGATGCCAAGGGACAGCTCATCACCGTCTGCACCATCGAGAACATCGACCCGATGGGCGTGCATACGGGCGATTCGTTCTGCGCCGCCCCCATGCAGACCATTTCGCAAGAGGTCATCGACCGCCTGCAAAAGAAGTCCTACGCGATCGTCGACAAGGTCGGCGTCATCGGCGGCACCAACGTGCAGTGGGCGCATGACCCGGTGAGCGACCGCGACATCATCATCGAGATCAATCCGCGCACCTCGCGTTCGTCGGCACTGGCCTCCAAGGCCACGGGCTTTCCCATCGCGCTGGTCTCGGCCATGCTCGCGAGTGGCCTGACGCTCGACGAGATCCCCTGCGGCAAGTACGGCACGCTCGACAAGTACTATCCGGACGGCGATTACGTCGTCGTCAAGTTCGCGCGCTGGGCCTTCGAGAAGTTCAAGGGCGTCTCGGACCACCTGGGCACGCAGATGCGCGCCGTGGGCGAGGTCATGTCCATCGGCAAGACCTACAAGGAGGCCTTCCAGAAGGCCATCCGCTCGCTCGAGAAGAACGTCTATGGCCTGGGCTTCGTGAAGGACTACAACGAGAAGACCCTCGACGAACTGCTCACGCTGCTCAACTTCGCCACGCCCGATCGCCAGTTCCAGATGTACGAGGCGCTGCGCAAGGGCGCCACGGTCGAGCAGCTGCACGAGCTCACCAAGATCAAGGCCTACTTCATCGAGCAGATGAAGGAGCTCGTCGATGCCGAGGAGCGTATCATCGCCTGGTCCGCCGAGCATCCCGCGCAAATGCTGCCCGCCGACGAGCTTGCCAGCGCCAAGCGCGACGGCTTCGCCGACCGCTACCTGGCCCAGCTTCTGCACCTGCCCGAGACCCAGGTGCGCGAGGCGCGCCTTGACGCCGGCATCAAGCAAGCGTGGGAGGGCGTGCACGTGAGCTCCACGGCCGATTCCGAGTACTTCTACTCCACCTACAACGCCCCCGACAAGAGCGAGCCGGCCCCCGGCAAGAAGGTCATGATCCTGGGCGGCGGCCCCAACCGCATCGGCCAGGGCATCGAGTTCGACTACTGCTGCGTACACGCGGCCTTCGCGCTCAAGAAGCTCGGCTTCTCGACCATCATCGTCAACTGCAACCCCGAGACGGTCTCGACCGACTACGACACTTCCGACAAGCTCTACTTCGAGCCGCTCACCACCGAAGACGTGCTCTCCATCTACGAGAAGGAGCAGCCGGTCGGCGTCATCGCGCAGTTTGGTGGCCAGACGCCGCTCAACCTCGCCAGCGAGCTCAAGGCCGCCGGCGTCAACATCCTGGGCACCAGCCCCGAGATCATCGACCTGGCCGAGGACCGCGACCGCTTCCGCGAAGTCATGGACAGCCTGGGCATCCCCATGCCCGAGGCGGGCATGGCCGTCACCGTCGAGGACGCCCTCAACATCGCACACGAGATCGGCTATCCCGTCATGGTGCGTCCGAGCTACGTGCTGGGCGGACGCGGCATGGAGGTCGTCTACGATGATGAGACCCTCTCCCAGTACATGGCTGCCGCCGTGGGCGTGACCCCCGACCGTCCCATCCTCATCGACCGCTTCCTGCAGCACGCGCTCGAGTGCGAGGCCGACGCCATCTGCGACGGCACCTTGGCCTTCGTGCCCGCCGTCATGGAGCACGTCGAGCTCGCGGGCATCCACTCCGGCGACTCGGCCTGCATCCTGCCGAGCCTCAACATCTCCGAGGAGCACTTGACCACCATCAAGGACTACACGCGCAAAATCGCCGAGGCCATGCACGTCTGCGGCCTCATGAACATGCAGTACGCCATCGAGGGCGACACCGTCTACGTACTCGAGGCCAATCCGCGCGCGAGCCGCACCGTGCCGCTCGTCTCCAAGGTCTGCGGCATCCAGATGGTGCAAATCGCCACCGACGTCATCACCGGCGATATCACGGGTCGTCCCAGCCCCGTGCCCGAACTGCGCGAGAAGACCTTCTCGCACTACGGCGTCAAGGAAGCCGTCTTCCCGTTCAACATGTTCCCCGAGGTCGATCCCATCCTCGGCCCCGAGATGCGCTCGACCGGCGAGGTCCTGGGCCTGGCCAGCAACTTTGGCGAGGCGTTCTTCAAGGCCCAGGAGGCCACGCAGACGGTGCTGCCGCTTTCGGGCACCGTGCTCATCACCGTGAACAACCGCGACAAAGAGGAGGCCGTCGACGTCGCCCGCGAGTTCGAGCGCGCCGGCTTCTCCATCATCGCCACGGCGGGCACGGGCGCGATGCTCAGAGAGCATGACATCGCCTGCGACACCATCAACAAGCAGGGCGAGGGCAGGCCCGATATCCTCGACGCCATCACCAACGGCGAGATCGACTTCGTCATCAACACGCCGTCCTCCACGCAGGAAAGCGCCGTCGACGACAGCTACATCCGCAAGGCAGCCATCAAGGCCCACGTGCCCTACATGACCACGCTCGCCGCCGCCATGGCAAGCGCGCTGGGCATCCAGGCGGTCAAGGACGCGAGCGAGGCAAGCGTCATGTCGCTGCAGGACATCCACGCCACGATCGTGTAGTCAGATTTCGACATACCGAGCAAAATAGGACCCCGTCTCATGCACGATGGGGTCCTGTCATTTCGAGCGAAGCCGCCGAAGGCGGCGCAGTCGAGAAATCTCACTATCTAGCAGCGTCGATTTCACCGCGAATCGCGGACGGGATAACCCATTCGCCATTACGTCGTCCACCCTCACGTTGCAATAGTCCCTTTGCCTGCAGCTCGACAGTACGCGTCTTAACTGTCCTCTCAGAGATGCCAATCACCGCAGCGAGGCCCTTCTGCGTTATTCGTGGGTTATCTGCAATCAGACGAAGTACCGCGAGCTCTCCCAAAGTGCAATTCAAAGTGCAACTTTTGCACTTTGGGAACGCACTGCTTGCACTTAAAACTGTTCCGTCTTTTTCGAGAGCTCCATAATCGACATGTATATATCGATTCTTGAGCTGATGAGTGTCCCGAACAGGGCGTCTCAAAAAAGCGGTCCTCCCATCTGAAACGCCACGGTAAGCACGCCGTCATCGCACCGCAACGTGCGGCTGGTATCCTTGCGGGGCAATGTGAGTTGCACCGGCATGGAAGGGGGCGAGGGCCAAGGGGGCTTTCGACCCCCTTCAGCATGTCGGCAGCGACGATTCGTGCTCACCGCCCCAAACGCGAGAAGACCGAAAGTCCACCGGCTTCGGTCTTCTCGAAGAGAGCGGCGTGCCATGGACCTGAGGTTGGGGGATTAATCCACGGCACGCCTCGGAAATGGGCATATCACCTGCCGGAGGATCCCAGACATCCCCCGGCAAGGACAGGAAAATCACCTTCCGCCCATGGGAATGAACATCGTCTCTTGCGAACCGTCCCACTTCTCGCGAGCGCCGATGATGGCATCGTGGAGGTTCTTGGCACGCGGCTCGACGAACTGCACGGCAAAGCCCAGATCCTTGCGCATGTCGGCCACCATGAACGAGGGCTTGCCCGCGTTGGCGCGCACCATCGCCTCGTCGGTACCTGTCGCACGCGCCTTCTCGAGTGCGTTCTCGAGGTCGGGATAGCCAACCGTGATCACGTCGATGCCGAGGAAATCGCAAGCGTCCTGGGCTTCGGCCAGGCTGTCCACGAAGATGTGCACGTGGTTGAGACCGGGTTCCTCCTCCTTGTTGAGCTCAGTGAACATCGTGGGGATTGACCAATCGTTTTGCGTCACGACTTCTATGGAGTGGCTACCCCACGCGCCGTAGCAGGCATGGAACTCCAGTCCCTTGCAATCGACCTCCTCACCGTGATAGAGCAGCTTGCCAAAGGTGTTGGTCGTGTAGAAGAACGGCCCGGACCCGAACAGGCGGTTATGGGCAGTCATGAACGCATGCCAGTCGGATGCGCAAAAGCCGAGCTGGTGCACCCAGTCCTTGCCTTCGAAATAAGTCGAGTAATCTTTCATGGTCATGTGTATCCTTTCTTCTTGCATAAGTGTCAAACGCCTCATGCAATGAAATCTAGTCGAGCTGCTTTGCCATCGTCATGCCAAACTTGCCACCATCCAAAATGAGGTCAACGCCCGTCAGGTACTCCAAACCGGGTTCGAGCATGCGCATGATGAACTCGGCCATCTCATCAGGATCTCCCAGACGGCCAAACGCAGTGCCACGTTCGATACCGGCAACCGTCTCCTCGGAGGCCTCGCGCAACATGGGTGTGTCAAAGGCTCCTGGCGCGATGGAGAAGATACGGCAGCCCTTCTTCCCGAACCGCCGTGTGTTCGCACGCGTGTAATATTGCGTGAAGGTCTTGGATATCGGATAGTACTGGTAGTCCTCGCCCATGGCACGCATGGCCTCGGGCACCTCACGCGCATCTATAGCCGCCTTGACCTTATCGAAGAACGCAGGGTTGTTGGGATCATCCCAAATCTCGCGCTCCTCGGGCGTGGGCTGCACGAAGTATCCCGTGATGGACGAGTAGTTCACCAAAGCCGATCCCTCTTCGAGATAGGGCAGGAACGCCTCGACGAAATTGATCGTTCCCACCATGTTGACCTTGACGATGAGGTCGCCGCCGCCCGTGTCAACGCCCGCGGCGTTCACCACGTTTCCCAACGGCGCAATCGAGGCTGCATAGGCCGCGAACTCGTCGAGAGAGGCACGATCGGCGATGTCGACCGTCTTCCCGTAGGCCTCGACGCCATCGGCTTCGAGCTTGGCGACGGCATTGGCAAGGCGCTTCTCGTTGCGTCCTCCTACCAGCACGGGACCAAACTTGCCCAGCGCCTTGGCAGTGGCAAGGCCCATGCCCGACGTTCCGCCTGCCACAACTTGCAATCTTTTCATCTCGTTACCCACCTATCCGGGCGGCCGCAAGCACGAACGGACGCCCTTGATCGAAAATCAAATAACCTACTCGGCTTCCGCCTCGGCCTCGGTGGGCTTCTTGAGGAGGAACGTGATGAGGAGCAGGACAATCCAGGCGACCAGCGAGACGATCATGCACAGACGCATGCCCGTCGCCGGGTCCATCGCCACGAGCAACGTGAAGACCGCCATGCCTACGCCAGCGCCGAGGTTCTGGCCCAGCTGGATGACGGAGTTACCAAGCGTGCGCAGATTGGCCTTGAGCATGATCTGCGGTGCCGCGGACTGCGTGACCGTCTGCTGGGAGTTGAAGAAGCCTCCCAGGAAGGTGAGGATGTAGATTACCCACACGGGCACGCCGGGCACGAGCACGAGCACGAAGGCGCCCATGATGAGAACACGCCACACGTTGCCAAAGGTCATGACCCACTTCGCCGTGTTCTGCTTGGCGATGATCCTGCCGAACACGGGCCCGAGGAACAGACCGAGCACGGCCATGAGCGAAGTTGACAGACCGCCGGCAAGCGCGGGGCCTATCGTCTGCACGATGGGGTCGGTCGCGAGCGTGCGCATGATGAAGCCGGGGATGAAGAACGAAATCGACATCGCACCGAGGTTGTGCAGGAAGTTCGAACCCGTCAGCACGAGCGTATTGCGATCCTTGAGGGCGTTGAGCGGAATGATGGCGTCGTCCTTCTTCTTCCTGATGATGAAGACGAGCACAATGAGCGCGATGACGGACACGACGAGCAGGCCCGTGTTGAGCGGCGTGCCGAACTTGACGTAGCTGCTGCCCATGGAAAGCGCGATGATGAGGCAGCCCAGGAAGATGGTGATGACCGCGGCACCGGCGAAGTCGAACTTGCCGCCCTTGACGGCAAGAAATGCAACCTCTTCCTTCTTTACCTTGACGCCCATGAGGATGAGGATCGCTCCCAGGGCGAGGAAGGCGAACAGGATGAAGCACCACACGCGCCAGCCGATCTGGTCGATGACCAGGCCACCCACGAAGGGGCCGGCAAGGATGCCGATGGACATCATCGTGCCCACGAGGCCGAGGTACAGGCCCGCCTGCTTCTTGTCATAGATGTCGCGAATCATGGTGAAGCCGATGGCGAAGACGCCAGCGCTCACCAAGCCCCAGAAGATGTTCGCGGCGATGATCATGAACATATTGGTCGCGACGCCGCGGATGAGGAGCACCAAGGCGCCCACGACGAGCGAGCCACCGGCCAGAAGCCGCTTGGAGGCCGGGTTGCGCGCGCCGATGAAGCCGTAGATGGGCATGGCGCAGACGCCGATGATGCCACTGACTCCCTGGGCAAGACCGTAGATGTCCATGCCTCCGATGTCGGCTGCGGCGGCGGGCAGCATGACCGAGTTCGTGTTCGATACGAGCATGTTGGCGATGACGGCGAGGTAGAGGCCTATGACCGTCATCATCTTCTTTGCGTTCGGAGCGTCCAGAAACGGGTTTCTCGGCTCCTCCTTGACCTGATCCATCAGGTTCTCCCTTCTTGTAATCCCACCTTGTCTTGCCTGCTAGCAGAGCTCCCCACCATCGACCACGAGATGCTGTCCGGTCATGAAGCTGGACGCGTCCGAGGCGAGGTAGAGCACCGCGTTCGCGCAATCGGATACCTTTCCCGTGCGTCCCAGCGGAATCTTCGCCAAGATACCCGGCGCGATCTTCTGGAAGATGTCATCGGATCCTTCGGGGTGCGTCATGTCGGTCTCGATGAAGCCCGGATACAGCGTGTTCATGCGCACGCCCTCCGGGGCAAGGAGCTTCGCGATGCACGGCGTGAGCGCGCGTATGGCGCCCTTGGTGGCCGTGTAGGCAACTGATCCAGCGGCCTTCCACGCGGCAAGCGAGGCGACAGGGATGATCGCACCAACGTCGTTCTTGGCGCACTCCTCCCAGCCATACATGATCATGAACATGACGCCATCCAGGTTGACACCCAGGACCTTGCGCCAGTTGTCGGTGTCGAAAGCCGTCCCGAGGCCGCCCGAAACGGAAAGTCCCGAGATTCCGGCCGAGAGCACCATGATGTCGAGGCGCCCGAACGTGGCGATGCACTCCTCGATGGCGGCCTTGCAATCTTCCTCGCTCGAGACGTCGGTGACACAATATGCCGCACTGGCGCCGGCTGCCTCGATCTCCTCGACCGCCTTTTGCAGCTTGTCCTCGCGACGGGCCGTGAGAAACACCTTGGCACCGTGCTCGGCGAGGACCTTTGCCGACTCGTTCCCGATTCCATGGGAGCTCGCACCCGTGATGAGGGCAACACGCCCCGTCAGGTCAAAGGGATCTTTCATTTCCATCGCCTTTCCTCTCCATGTTCTTATGATTTGAATACACGCCGATTCCCGAGCCCCGCGCTGTCCCTCTCGTGAAACGAAGGGACATGCGCGCATGCGTCGGGCCCCCCAGCTCGACATCTTCAAAGATGGGGGAAGCGGCCGGTCTATTCAATTTGCAATGATTCTGAATTGGGAACAGTGCCAGGGCAGCTGGAGCCGCTGGGCATGTTTGGGAGACACATCGCGATCATCCACACCCAATCGGTACAAATCGGGCGATCTGTTTCCTCTCCCTGGATTAGTCCTTGGTCGATGGTGGGAATGTCGTCAACCAGAACTGCCGGGTCATCTCGTCATACAGCTTGGCAAGCTCACGGGGCGTATAGGGCAAGCCATCGCTCACCCACTTCTGTATGAACATGGCTTGGGACGAGGCGAAGAAGTAGGCGGTGTAATCGGCTTTCCGGATGTCTCCCATCCACTCGTAGGAAGTGAGAATGTCGATGTTGAGATCGTAGATGGCGTGGGTCGCGATGCGGATGAACGTATCATCCCTGCCCCTCATGGGGCCAAGGAGCTTGCCGTAGAAAGCGGCGGATTCGTAGATTTTCTCGTATACCTTCTCGTAGAAGAGCATGCTCATATCGAATGCCTGCTTTTGCGTCAGAACCACGTTGAGGCTTTCGATGGGCTCGATGACATCCTGTTTGAAAATCGTGGACAGGACATCGTCCTTGTTCTCGAACATGTTGTAGAAAGACTTACGGGAGACGTGGGCGTTTTGGCATATGTCCGATACGGTTATGCTCGTGTAGGGCCTTTCCTCGACCAGCTCTTTCAGGCTCGAAATTATCGCGCTCTTCGCATCCCCCATAGTCGTCCCCCTCGACTCTGCTCTCTACCCCAAGGAGTACGCTCCTCCTATGCCCTAGGCTATGACTTCGTATCAGTGCTCGCCAGCAGCAAGCGACTCCTGCAGTCTGTCGCAGCCGCACGTGCACCCTTCAGGATGCAGTTCGTGCTCAATAGGCGTCTCGCTCACGACATCGACCAGGGTGATGTCGAAGTTGAGGTTCTGGCCTGCGAGCTCGTGATTGCAATCGAGCACCACCTCTTCGTCGCCCACCTCGAGCACGCGCACGCGCATGACATCGCCCTCGGGCGTCTGGATGCCCAGCATCGCGCCCACCGGGAGCGCCTCGCCATTGGGAAGCGAGGTCACGGGCATCGAGATGACGAGGGCCTCGTCGCGCTGCCCGTAGGCGCGATCAGCCGGGATGTGAATGCTGCGCGTCTCGCCCACTTTCATGCCCATCACGGCATAATCGAAATCGGGCAGCACGACGCCGCTTCCCGCCACGAACTCGAGCGGCTCATCTTGGGCCTTCGTGCTCGCAAACTCCGTGCCATCATCGAGTTTGCCGCGATACTCGACGATGACGCGATCCCCCTGGTTAACCATATTGCTCCCTCATCTCTCGCGATTCTTCCCGCGCGCGACGGCGCCGGAGTACATGTTCACCCACGCGCCATCGCGTCGCTCGTAAAACGGCTTGAGCACGATGTGCCCTCCGTGCGACCCCGAGCCGTGACACGCGATGACGCCTTCCTCGACGATGCCATCGAGCACGAAGACGTCAGCTTCCACCTCGTAGTAACGACGACCATCGGAGCCCAGGAATGCTCCCGAGCTCCGATCGATGGCCACGACTGGTATTTCACGCAAACGGGCTTTTGCCATGCGAATCTAGCGTCCCATCATCGCCATGACGTCCTGAATGCCCACGAGGGCGACGTCATCCGGCCACTTCTGGTGCACGCCCATGCCCATCTGCCGCACTTGTTCGAGCGGCGGATTGACCTCGATGTACTGCCCGAGCTGTTCGCGTGCGTCGACGTAGACCACGCGCATCCCGGAGCCCGAGACCATGTCCATGGCGACCTCGATGCCGGCAGCGGCAAATTCGTCGACTGCCTCCTGCACGTCGTCGACCCAGATGCAATAGTGATGCAAGCCGTAACGCCCCGCCTCGGAGTACGGGCTCGGACAATCGCTCTTGTCCTCGATGAGCTCGATCTCCATGTCGCCGAGATACCCGATGGCCGTGCGCATCTTGACCGGTTGCTCGACGCCACGAATCTTGCAGCTCTCTGGAGCATTCACACCCATGTCGATGAACGGACCGGCACCGAAGAGGTCGTGATACAGCTGCGCCGTCTCCTCGATGCTCTCAACGCTATACCCGAGCTGCCTGATGCCGTATTTTCCGAAAAGCTCCTTGCCCATGGTTCCTCCTCATGTGAGTAGATGCATTCGCGCTCGCGAAAAGAGCAGGCCGCCGACACATGCCGACGGCCCTTTGCCCCAGACTTACGCAAGCGGAATGTCGCCCAGTCCCTTGTCTTCCTCGAGCGTGCTCACCTCGAGAGCAGCCCTCTTGCCGCCCTTCTCGATCTCGACACGCCACTCGGCATCCGGCAGGTCCTTGAGCCAGAAGTCACCCCAGCTGTCGGTCGTCGCGGTGACCGTTCCCTCGGCGCAAGTCGCGGTGACGGTCGCGCCCTCGACGATCTCCTCGGTCTCCGGATCGTACGCCGTGCCGGCGATGAACTTCTTGGGCAGGCTACGGTAGTAGACATGCGGATCGGTCTTGTACTCGGGATGGAGCACCTCGCAACCCGTCAGGTCGAAGTCCTCGGCCTCGCCAAACTGGATGACGTCGAGATGGCAATTGTCCATGCAGCGCGGCGTGTGGATGGGCTGCTCGGGATCGTCGATGAGATGCGCACAACCCGTGCACTTCTGCGGAATCTCCTTCTCCTCGTTCCAGTAGATGACATGGTACGGGCAGGCGTCGACGATCTGCTTCTGGCCCTTGGCCTTGACCGGGTCGATGATGACCAGGCCGTCATCGCGACGGTAGACTGCGTCGTCTTTGGCTGCCCTCATGCAGGGAGCGTCCCCGCAATGGTTGCACAGACGCGGCGTGTAGCTCACCTTGACGTGCGGCTTGTGCCCGCGTTCCTTCTGCTCGACCTTCATCCAGAACTGGCCGATTTCGGGTTGCTCCTCGGCATAGGGCATCCAGCAGTTACCGCAATGCTCGTCCTTGCAGCCGATCTGGCAGTTATGGCAGGGGGGGCGACGCGGGCGGCGGGGGATCGCCCCGC
>UQUH01000036.1 GCA_900544245.1 uncultured Coriobacteriaceae bacterium
CAGGCGCCGAGACGGTTTGGCATATCGACATCAGGTGGGCGAGCCTCGTCGCGGCCGATGGCGGATCGCTGTCGTCCATGACCTCGCTCATCGACGAGGAGGATGACCTGCCCGAGGAGCCGGTGGATCTGCGCTGCGAGTACGTGAGCCCCGAAGGCGTGCGTTGCCGTAACCATGCCCGTCCCGGCTCGCATTTCTGCGGCATCCACTCCGACGGCCAGGTATCCGACGAGGAAGAGGAGTCCCTCATCTAATGACGAAAAGGGCTCCCATACGCACCTGCATCGCCTGCGGCGCAAGCTCGGACAAGCACGCGCTTGTGCGCTTCGTCCGTAAGGCGGACGGCACGGTCGCGCTCGATGCGAGCGGCAAGGCGGCGGGACGTGGGGCCTACGTGTGTGCGGAAAGCGCATGCTTCGAGAGGGCATGCGAGAAGCGCCTGCTGGGCGGTCGCCTGCGCACCAAGGTGGGAAACGATGATTACGAACGGCTTCGGGCCGACTTTGACGTCTACATGAGCGCGTTGGGCGCGGCGTCAGCAGGGGATAGGTGATAGTGAACATGGCAGGAATGCGCGTACATGAACTCGCCAAGGAGTTCGGGATGACCTCCAAGGAGCTCGTCGAGAGGCTCAAGGAGATGAAGATTCCCGTCAAGAATCACGCGTCCACGCTCGTCGACGCGTACGTCGACAAGATTCGCAAGGAGCTCGGCCCCGAGCTCGAGAAGCGTGGCGAGCAGGCTCGGGAAGACGCCGCGAAGGACGCTGCGGAGGAGCAGGCCAGTGCCGAGGAAGAGGAGCGCAAGCGCCTCGAGGAAGAGCATAAGAAGGCCGCCCAGGCTGAGATGAAGCGTCGTCAGAAGGAGCAAAAGCGACGCGAGGCCGCCGAGGCGGAGGCGAAGGCCGCCAGCCAGCAGGACGCCGAGGCCGCCGAGGAGGAGGAAGCTAAGGCCAAGCCAGCCAGGTCCTCGGTCTTCGACGGGCTCCTCTCCCAGATCGCGGCCGAGAGCAATCGCCTGACGCAGGAGAAGCGCGAGGCAGCCGAGGCGAGAAATGCCGAGGCCGAGCAGACGGCTCCCGAGCCGGCGCAGGCCGAGTCGCCCTATCGCGAGAAGGGCGCCAAGAAGAAAAAGAAGGGCCGCCAGCAGGTCGAGGTCGATTCCGAGTCCGAGGACGACCGCTATCGTCAGATGGCGCAGGTCGCCGAGCAGCTCCAGCGCGACAAGGTCCTCGAGGAGGCACGTGCCGCGGTTGCCGAGGCCGAGAAGCAGTCGACCGGCCGCCGCAAGAAGCGTAAGGAGCGTCGTGCCGCCGAGGCGGCCAAGAAGGCCGAGGAAGAGGCGCAGCGCAAGGCGGAGATCACCGGTGTCCCCGTCGGCGTCGTGCAGGTTACGAGCGGCATCACGGTCGGCGAGCTCGCCGACGCGCTCGAGGTGCCCGGCAACGAGGTCGTGAAGAGGCTCTTTCTGCTGGGTACGCCGCTCACGCTCACGCAGTCGATGAGCGATGACCTGGTCGAACTCATCGCCGGCGATATCGGCCGCGAGGTCAAGATCATCTCGCCGGAAGAGGAGATGTCGTTCACCTTCCATGACGACGAGAAGGACCTCAAGCCGCGTCCGCCCGTCGTTACCGTCATGGGCCACGTTGACCACGGCAAGACCTCGTTGCTTGACGCCATTCGCCATTCGGGTGTGCAGCAGGCCGAGGCCGGCGGCATCACGCAGGCAATCGGCGCGTCCGTGGTCTGGATCAACGGCAACCAGATCACCTTCATCGACACGCCGGGTCACGAGGCGTTCACCGCCATGCGCGCACGCGGTGCCCAGGTCACCGACATCATCGTCCTGGTCGTCGCCGCCGATGACGGCGTCATGCCGCAGACCATCGAGGCCATCGACCACGCCAAGGCCGCCGACGTACCCATCGTCGTGGCCATCAACAAGATCGACAAGCCGGGCGCCAACCCCGAGCGCGTGAAGACCGAGCTCGCCGAGCGCGGCGTCATTCCCGAGGAATGGGGCGGCAACAACATGTTCGTCGAGGTCTCCGCCCGACAGAACCTCAACATCGACGAGCTGCTCGAGACGATCATCCTCCAGGCCGAGGTGCTGGAGCTCAAGGCCAACCCCGATACGACCGCGAGCGGCTTCGTCATCGAGGCCAACCTCGACAAAGGTCGTGGCCCCGTGGCGACGGTCATCGTGCAACGCGGTACCCTGCACGTGGGCGACGCCCTCGTCGCGGGCGTGTGCTTCGGCCACGTGCGCGCCCTCGTCGACCCCAAGGGCAACTCCGTCAAGGAGGCAAAACCCGCCGACCCGGTCGAGATCCTGGGCCTGTCCTCGGTTCCGAGCGCCGGCGACGAGTTCGCCGTCTTCGAGAACGAGTCCGAGGCGCGTAGCCTGGCCGCCGAGCGTGAGCTCAAGCAGCGCCTGGCCGCCCAGGAGGCTCCGCGTCACATGAATCTCGACGACCTGTTCGCCCGCATCGAGGCCAACAAGCACGCCGAGCTCAACCTCATCGTCAAGGCCGACACGCAGGGCTCCATCGAGGCGCTGCGCGGTGCCCTGGAGAAGATGGACCAGTCCGAGGTGCGCATCAACGTCATCCGCGCGGCGGTTGGCGGCGTCACCGAGACCGACGTCAACTTCGCCGCGGCTTCCGATGCCATCATCATCGGATTCGGCGTGCGACCGCAGGCCGGCGTGCGCCAGGTCGCCGAGCGCGAGAAGGTCGACATCCGCCTGTATCGCGTCATCTACCAGGCCATCGAGGACATCAACGCCGCACGCGTCGGCTTGCTCGCTCCCGAGGAGGTCGAGGTCGACACCGGTTCGGCAACCGTGCGCGAGACCTTCAAGATGCCCAAGGTCGGCGTTATCGCCGGTTGCATCGTCACCGAGGGCGAGATCGCGAACACCGACCGCGTGCGCATCGTGCGCGACGGCGTCATCGTCCATGACGGTGCCATCATGTCCATGCGCCATTACCGCGATGACGTGTCGTCCGTGCGCGCCGGCACGGAATGCGGCATCGGCATCGAGGATTTCCAGGACATCAAGGAAGGCGATGTCATCGAGGGCTATCGCATCGAGCAAGTCGCCCGTAAGGAATAGGCATGAAGCAGACACCCACATCCCGCCGCGTCAACGAGGAGCTTCGCGAGAAGATCGCCAACGTGCTGCTGTTCCAGATCGCCGATCCGCGACTGGAGCTCGTGACGGTCACCGACGTCGAGGTCTCCAAGGATCGCGAGGTCGCCAATGTCTACGTGAGCGCCGAGGCGAGTCGCTATGACGAGGTCATGGAAGGACTCGAGGCTGCCAAGGGACGCATTCGATCGCTCGTCGGCAAGAGTCTCGGATGGCGTGTCACGCCCGAGCTGCGCTTCTTCATCGATCCGTCGGTCGATGCTGCCGAGCGCATCGCCTCGCTGTTCTCCGACGAGGGCTAGCGACGCCTCCTCGCGCATGCTCAGGGCACCTGGACAAGGAAACGAACATGATGAAGCTCGATTACACGCAGGGCATCGAACTGCTCGACGGGGCGCATAGCATCGCCATATGCGGTCATGTCAATCCGGATGGCGACTGCCTCGGAAGCGTCCTCGCGCTTACGCTGGGGCTGCGTAGCCTCGGCTACGAGGTCATGCCGTTGCTCGCGACGCGCGAGCAACCCAAGCTCTATGACTTCCTGGAGTGCTATGCGGACTTCGTGCCCGCCTGCGAGTACCATGCGCGGCCGGATGTCTTCATCCTGGTCGACGTGCCGAGCGTCTCGCGCTCCGGTGACGGCGAGTATGTGTTCAAGCGGGCGAAGAGGACGCTCGTGATCGATCACCACCAGGGCGATGCGTCGTTTGCCGACGTCGGTTACGTGGACAGTTCGGCTGCGGCGGCCGGCATGCTCGTCTGGGACTTTCTCGAGCAGGCCGGTGTCGAGATGACCCCTCAAATCGCGACGTGCTGCTACACCGCCCTCGTCACGGACACGGGCAGGTTCCAGTTCCAGAACGCGGACTCGCGAGCCCTCATGGCCGCGGCGGACATGGCAGCGGCAGGCGCGATTCCCTCCGAGGTCGCGCGCTACGTTTACCAGCGTCGCAGTTGGGCCGCCCTGCAGCTCGAGTCGCTCGTCGTGCGTCGGCTCGAGCTCCTCTTCGATGGCAGGCTGGCCCTGTCGTGGGCATGCGAATCCGACTTCGAGGAGCTGGGCGCGAGCAAGGAGGACGGCGACTCGCTCATCGACGCCATACGCCAGCTCGACGGGGTGGAGATCGCCGTCATGTTGCGTGAGCAGGGTCCCATCGTACGCGGATCGATTCGCTCGAAGACCGACCGTGACGTTGCCGCCATCGCGGCGAAGATGAACGGAGGCGGCCACAAGGCGGCTGGCTTCACCATCCACGGCAAGTTGCCCGAGGCGCGTGCCATCGTCGAGGAGCTTGTCGCGGCCTCGTTTGCCGAGCAGCCAAGCGCTCCGATGACGACGGACGCCGAGGTTACCAGCACGACGGCGTTCACGAAGATCCGCGAGGACATGCTATGAGACAGCGCCGTGGCGTCAGCGGGCTATGCGGCGTGCTCGCCCTCGACAAGCCCTACGGGATGACCTCGCACGACGTGGTCAATCGCGTACGGCAGATTACGGGCGAACGGCGCGTCGGGCATGCTGGGACGCTCGATCCGGCGGCTACCGGCCTCATGCTCGTGGGCGTGGGGGCAGCGACGCGCCTTTCCGAGTATCTCACCGGGCATGACAAGGGCTATGACGCGCGCATCGTCTTCGGCGTCTCCACCGATACCGATGACGCGCAGGGACGCGTGCTGACAAGCGCCGATGATGCCGAGCTCGCCCGCGTCATGCGCACGGCCGATGCCCAGGCCGTACTCGACGAGTTCACGGGGCGGCTCGAACAGTTGCCTCCCGCGTATTCGGCCATCAAGAAGAACGGCGTCGTCGCCTACAAGGCGGCACGCGAGGGAAGCTGCATAGACCTCGAGCCGCGCCCTGTCACCGTGCATGCGGCACGTCTTGTCGCGACGGGCGTGCAGGACGTCGAGCTCGTCCGTCCCGACGGCGACTCGTTTGCCCGCGTCCTTCCGTATTGGGATGTCCACTTTCACGTGAGCAAGGGCACCTACATCCGTGCCCTGGCGCGCGACATCGGCGCCTATCTCGGTTGCGGTGCCCATCTCGGCTCGCTGCGCCGCACATGCGTCGCCGATACGGGCGTTGACGAGGCCTGTTCCATCGACGAGCTCTCGACCTGCATGGAGCGGGGAAGTGCGCTTCCCTGGTGCGATCCGGTGAAGCTCCTGGGCTTTCCCGTCATCGAGCTCGGCGAGCAGCAGGTCAAGTGCGTGGAAAACGGACGCAAGCTGGTGGGGCTTGACGCGTGCGCGGGCATGGTGTCGTGCATCCGCGATGATCGCCTACTCGCGGTCTACAGCTACGATGACGGGGCGTATCGCCCTGCGACGGTCATTCCCGGAGGTGTCATCGGCGTTGGCTAGGGCGGGTGACATCATGCGCTGCGACCCGATGGGCGCCATGCCCGCCGGATTGGGTGACGCCGTGCTCGTCATCGGCATCTTCGATGGCATGCACATCGGGCATCGGGCGATCTTCGCCCAGGCGCGCCAGCAGACCCGCGAGCTCGGCGTTCCGCTCGTTGCCGTGACCTTCGAGCGCGATCCCGACGAGATATTCCGCGCCGATGACCCGACGTTTGGCAAACTGCTCTCGAACTCCGAGCGCCTCGCGATGATCGCGGAACAGGCCGAGGGCGGTGCACTCGTCTTACCGGCGAGTCGTGAGGTCTTTTCGATGTCGCCGGATGCCTTCCTCGACTTCCTGGGAGGCGTCGTGCGACCACGCGCCATCTTCACGGGGTCGGATTTTCGCTTCGGGGTGCGGGCGAGCGGTACGGCGGCCGACATCGAGCGATGGGCCCTCGCGCACGGCTGCGCGTACGTGCCCTGCGAGCTCGTCGAGGAGGACGGCGAGGTCATTTCGGCGACACGCATACGCGGCGAGCTGCGCGAGGGTGCGGTCGCGCAGGCAAAGCGCCTGCTCGCGGGTAGGCCACATGCCATCGTCGGCTCGGTCGTGCACGGACGCGGCGTGGGCGACGGGTTCGGCTTCGCGACGGCCAACCTCGACCTCTCGGATTGCGAGGCCATGCTGCCCCGCGAGGGAGTGTACGGCGCTTACGGCATCGTCGATGGCGTGCGCTATGCCGCTGCCGTCAACGTGGGTGTTGCCAGGAGCTTTGCCGAGGCAACGGCTCCGGTCGAGGCGCATCTGCTCGACTTCGACGGCGACCTCTACGGTAGGGAGATTCGCATCGAGTTCGAGGAGTGGCTGCGCGGTCCGCGCGTGTTCGAGACGAAGGACGAGCTCATCGAGACCGTGATGGGCAATATCGCATGGGTGCGCGAGCATCTGGGAGGCAAGTGACGCATGGCACGCATCTCCGATGACGATATCCGCCGCGTGCGCGAGGCGACCGACCTGGTCTCGCTCGTGAACGAACGCGTGGTCCTCACCCAGAAGGGACGTCTGTTCTGGGGGTGCTGTCCGTTCCACGACGAGAAGACGCCCTCGTTCAAGATTGACCCCGACCTGCAGAACTGGCACTGCTTCGGCTGCGGCAAGAGCGGTGACGTCTTTGGCTATCTCATGGAAAGCGAGCACCTCGAGTTTCCCGAGGCGGTGCGCGCGCTGGCCGATCGCGCCAACATCGAGATCACCGAGGTGGGCGGCAGCGGCGTTCCGCGCAGTCTCAAGGACCGCATGATGCAAGCGTGTGCCGAGGCCGAGGAGTTCTACCACATGGAGCTCATGCGCTCGCGTGATGCCGGTCCCTCGCAGGCACGCGCCTACCTGCATGATCGCGGTTTCGGGTCAGAATGCGCGCGCGGCTGGCATCTCGGCTACGCGCCCGGGCACGGCAAGCTTGTCGCCCATCTCCAGTCACGGGGCTTCACGCGTGACGAAATCGTCGGTGCCAACCTCGCCTACGTGAACAAGGGCGGCCGCCTCGTCGACCGCTTCTTCGAACGCGTGATGTTTCCGGTGCATGACCTGCAGGGGCGCAGCATCGCGTTTGGCGGGCGCATCATGGGTGCCGGAGAGCCCAAGTACCTCAACACCTCGGAGACGCCCATCTTTCACAAGTCGTCGAACATGTTCGGCATCGACATCGCGAAAAGCGCGATCGTGTCGAGTGGCGAGGCCATCGTCGTGGAAGGCTACACCGACGTCATCGCCATGCACCAGGCCGGTATCGCCAACGTCGTCGCCACGCTCGGAACGGCGCTCACGGCCCAGCACGTCAAGCTCATCAGTCGCTTCGCCACGCGTATCGTCTACCTCTTCGATGGCGACGCGGCCGGGCAGAAGGCCGCCGACCGCGCGAGCGAGTTCATCGACTGGCAATCGGCGGTTGAGAGCCGACGCGACCCGATCGACCTGCGCGTTGCCGTGTTGCCCGATGGCAAGGATCCTGCCGAGTTTCTCGCCGCCTATGATGCCGCCGCGATGCGCGATGCCATCGCGGCCGCCGAGCCCCTGCTCGCGTTTTCGATCAACCGCTGCATCGAACGCTACGACCTGAGGCGTCCGGAGAACAAGGCACGCGCCATGACCGAGGCGCTGCAGATTCTCTATCCCATCAAGGATTCCGTCTCGGCAACGGATTACGTCAACATCATCGCCGACCGTCTGAATGTGGAGTATACTGCCGTATTCAAGGCTCTCAAGGAGACCAAGGCCCCTATGGCTGCCCGCCATCAAAACGATCAGGCCGTCTCGGAGCCCCAGCCGAATGCGGTAAACCCTGTTGCCGAGCAGATCATCGAGGCGGACCAACAATCCGCCCGCATGGAATATGGGCTCATCGCGCTCGTTGTGACCGACGCTCATCTCCTCGATTACATCGAGAAGGACTTGGTGCGCATCAGGTGGATGGACCAAGCGGCCGAGAGCATGGCAGATGCCCTGATGACGATTGACCACGAGGCATCTGCCGCGCAAGCGCTGGCGTCAGTCCAGGGGGCGTGTCCCGGCGCCTCGACCTTGCTCGCGCAGGCCATGATCGAAACGGAGGACGGCGAGGAGAGGCTGTTCCAGGCACGGCTCATGATTCGCACCTTGCGGGAGCGCGATCTCGAGCGGAGCATCCGCGATGCGAAGGCGCGCATGCGGACGGAAAGCGGACTTTCGGCTGACGAGCTCGATCGGCTCTTCGAGCAGACCGTGTCGATGCAAAAGGAGCTCGTGAGGTTGCGCAGCAACGCACCTGACGACCTGAAGGACTAGAAAAGGGGTTTTGACGTGGCAAAGACTTCCACCACGAAGAAGAGCGCGACCAAGACGGCCAAGACCGCGGCCAAGAAGACGGGGGCGAAGACGGCTGCCGCCAAGCAGGCCGAGGCCGAAGAGGGCGTCCTCGACAACGAGCTCATCGCGCGGCTCGACGACTTCATCAAGGAGTCGGGCAAGAAGGTCGAGCGCGGCGTCGTCGAGAGCAGCTTCGCCGACGACGACCTTTCGGGCAAGCAGATGACCGCCGTCTTCGAGTACCTGACGGCCAACGGCATCAAGCTCACGGGCAAGAGCATGCAGGCCGTCGAGGTCGACGACGATGACGACATAGACGTCGCCATGAGCGACGAGGAAATCATGGAGGGCATCCCGGAAGACGAGCTGGGTGCCCCGAGCGAGGCCATGAGCATCAAGCAGGCAGAGGAGGCCGTCGAGGCCGAGGCGGCCGAGGCTAAGAAGGCCGCCGCGATTGACGCCGACGAGAAGCCGGCGGATGCCAAGAAGCGCCGTGCCGAGGCGCGCAAGGCCCGCATCGAGGCGAGCTCGGTCGTCATGCTCACGGGAGACCCGGTGCGCATGTACCTGAAGGAGATCGGTAAGGTCGACCTGCTCACCGCCTCCGAGGAAGTCGACCTGGCCATGAAGATTGAGGCCGGCCTCAAGGCGACCGAGGAACTCGAGCGTGCCGAAGAGGAGGGCGTCGAGCTCACTCGTCGCGAGCGTCGTCGCCTCACGCGCGTCGAGCAGGTCGGCTTGGACGCCAAAGACCAGCTCATCGAGGCAAACCTGCGCCTCGTCGTCTCCATCGCCAAGCGCTATGTCGGGCGCGGCATGCTCTTCCTCGATTTGATTCAGGAGGGCAACCTCGGACTCATTCGCGCCGTCGAGAAGTTCGACTACACCAAGGGCTTCAAGTTCTCGACATACGCCACCTGGTGGATTCGCCAGGCCATCACGCGCGCCATTGCCGACCAGGCCCGCACCATCCGCATCCCGGTGCACATGGTCGAGACCATCAACAAGCTCGTGCGCATTCAGCGCCAGCTCCTCCAGGAGCTCGGCCGCGAACCGACGCCCGAGGAGATCGGCGAGCAGATGGACATGACCGCCGAGCGCGTGCGCGAGATTCAGAAGATCAACCAGGAGCCGGTCAGCCTCGAGACGCCCATCGGCGAGGAAGAGGATTCCCAGCTTGGCGACTTCATCGAGGATCACGAGGCCGTGCGTCCCGACGATGCCGCCGGGTTCTCGATGCTCCAGGAGCAGCTGCAGATGGTGCTCGACGGGCTCGCCGAGCGCGAGCGCAAGGTGATCGAGCTCAGGTTTGGCCTCAAGGACGGCCATCCCCGCACGCTCGAGGAGGTCGGGCGCGAGTTTGGCGTCACGCGCGAGCGCATTCGCCAGATCGAGAGCAAGACGCTCGCCAAGCTGCGTCATCCGAGCCGCTCGAGCAAGCTCAAGGATTATCTGGAGGACTAACGGGCCAAACGGTATAATGGCCGTCACTTGGCCCCATGGCGCAACGGTTAGCGCGATCGACTCATAATCGACAGGTTCCAGGTTCGAATCCTGGTGGGGCCACCAAAAAAAGCAAGGGCCGGGGTTACCCGGCCCTTTTCATGTGCTGGAGGCGACGACCGGATTCGAACCGGTGGTGAGGGCTTTGCAGGCCCCTGCCTTACCACTTGGCCACGTCGCCATCTGAGTAAAAGAGCCGACTGGAAAGCCGGCTCTTGACTTAGCATGGAGCGGAAGACGGGGCTCGAACCCGCGACCCCAACCTTGGCAAGGTTGTGCTCTACCAACTGAGCCACTTCCGCGCGCAGGGCGATATTCTAGGGAAACTTCCGGCAAAGCGCAAGAGAAACTTGCAAAATTCATGCTTGCGATGATGCGCCATTCTGTTAGACTACTTTGCCACGGGCGTTTGGCGCAGCGGGAGCGCGTTTCCCTGACACGGAAAAGGCCACTGGTTCGATCCCAGTAACGCCCACCAGGCATATGAAGGGGGCCGGGGCATTCGCCTCGGCCCCTTTTTCATGCCCGGGGTATGACGTTTCGCCGCGTTAGTTGCCGTTTCGTAACTGGTACGTCCCCAGACCTTGCATTACCATGAATCCGTCTTTACACGAGAGAAGTTCCGGAAGATGACCGGAACGGTTTAGGGAGACTAGACATGGCTGAGTGCAATTCGAATTGCTCCGCCTGCGGCGACAGCTCGTGCTCCGATCGCACGGCTCCGCAGACGCTGCAGCTTCACGAAGGTACGAAGATCAAGAACGTTATCGCCGTGGCCAGCGGCAAGGGAGGCGTCGGCAAGTCGCTCACGGCGGCGATGCTCGCCTGCGAGCTGCGTCGTCGCGGTCACGAGGTCGGCATCCTCGACGGCGACATCACCGGTCCTTCCATCCCGCGCTCCTTTGGCATCCACGAGCCCCCCGCGGTCGACGAGGACGGCATGCTCAGACCAGCTGAGACCAAGACCGGCATCAAGGTCGTCTCCACCAACATGCTCACGGCCGACGAGGCGACGCCCTTCCTCTGGCGCGGGCCCGTCCTCAACGGCATCCTCACCCAGTTCTACAGTGACATTAACTGGGGCGAGCTCGACTACCTGATCGTCGACATGCCCCCGGGAACGGGTGACATCCCCATGACGGTGTTCCAGCAGTTCCCCCTCAAGGGCGTCGTCATCGCGACCGCCCCGCAGGTGCTCGTCAACATGATCGTCGAGAAGGCCATCCGCATGACCGAGCACATGAACGTGCCAGTGCTGGGCCTGGTCGAGAACATGTCGTACTACGAGTGCCCGGATTGCGGCGCGCGTCACGAGATCTTCGGCAAGTCCGAGGTCGAGGCAATCGCCAAGAGCAAGGGTATCGATGCGTGGGCCTGCGTCCCCATGGATCCCAAGATTTCTGCCGAAGTCGACTCGGGCAACGTCGAGGACATCAAGGGCGATTGGCTCGATCCGATCGTTGACAAGATTGAGTCGCTCTAATACTCGAAACGCGAGGTAGCGCATCTCGATGGTGCGCACGTATAGCGCGGAGCGGGGGATTTTGCCGAAGGCGGCGCAAATGCGCTCGCAGGCGAAATCCCCCTTTTCATAGCTTCACATAACCTTCATCCCGTGATTTAATACGGAAGTTAGACGTTAGACGTCGGCATCGCCATGTCCACTCGTTGAGCGGCCACGAAGGTGCAGGCCATAGCGTCGGCATGCGAAGATGGAGGCATCTTCGTAGGAGGTGTTCCGCATGACTGCATGGTCTGCGGAAAGCAGGTAATGCAAACATGTGGCAAGAGAGAATGAAGGAGGAGGCAGAGTGAGAGACTATTCATCGACGAAATGGTTGGATGAAATCCACGCAGAAGGCGTGGAGGTCAAGAAGTCATGCTGCTATTTCTGCCATCAGAACTGCGGCGTTCTGGCTTACGTCAAGGACGGCAAGCTCATCTACGCCGAAGGCGATCCGGACCATCCCACCAACGCCGGTGGCCTGTGCACTCGCGGTAACCAGGCCTACACGTTCGTGGACAATCCGTCGCGCATCAACTACCCGATGAAGCGCGCGGGCGAGAAGGGCGAGAACAAGTGGGAGCGCGTCTCCTGGGATCAGGCCCTGACCGAGATTGCCGCCAAGATCAACCAGATCAAGGAAGAGTCCGGTGCAGAGGCAGTCGCCGCCGCCGCCGGTACCCTGCGTACCGATGACTGGGCGAGGCGCCGCTTCCTCAACCTGTTCGGAACGCCCAACGGCTTCCACAACGCCCTGCTGTGCTGGATCCCGACCTTCATGGTCGAGACCGCCATCAACGGCTGGTCCCCGTTCGAGACCGACCTCGGCGCGTCCAAGTGCGTCATCCTGTGGGGCTTCAATCCCGGTGCGTCGTCCATGCCTGGCATGCACGGCTACACCGACCTGCAGCGCGCAAATGGCCTGAAGCTCATCGTCGTCGACCCGCGTTACTCCGAGACCGCCGCGCACGCGGATCTCTGGCTGCCGCTGCGTCCGGGTTCCGACACGGCCCTGTCCATGGCCATGATCAACGTCATCATGAACGAGTTCATCTATGACATGGACTTCGTCGACCAGTGGTGCGAGGGCTTTGACGAGCTCCGCGACTACATCGAGCCCTACACGCCGGAGTGGGCCGCGCCCCTCACCTGGCTCGATCCCGAGCTCATCCGTCAGGCCGCCCGCATGTACGCGACCAACCGTCCCGGCAACATCCAGTGGGGTTGCACCTGGGATCAGCTCGGCCGCACGGCAGGTGCCGGCATGCATGCCCGCTCGATTCTGCGTGCTATCTGCGGCAACCTCGATTGCCCCGGTGGCGACGGCATGCCCGGTCCCGCGGCTTACGTCACCGACGAGGAGCTCGAGGCCAACGACCGTCTGCCCGTCGAGATGCGTGCCAAGCAGATCGGCTCCGACAAGTACAAGATGACCTCCTGGCCTGGCTACGAGCGTCTCTCCCAGATCTCCAAGGACAAGTGGGGCAAGGCGTTCACCGCCGAGTGGATGTGCGAGGCTCATGGCCCGTCCGTCTTCAAGGCCATCCTCACGGGCGACCCGTATCAGGTCCGCGCGCTGTTCGTCAGCGGCTCCAATCCGCTTTCTTCCTATGGTGACGCGAAGATGACTTTCGAGGCTTGCAAGCAGGTCGAGTTCCTGGTCGTCCTCGAGTACTTCATGACCCCGACGGCTCTCATGGCCGACTTCGTGCTGCCGGTTGCCGGTGCCATGGAGCGCCCGATGGTTCACACCAACTACGGTGTCACCGACTCCATCGTCTGCTCCGAGCGCGCCATCTGGCCGATGTACGAGCGCAAGACCGACTACAACATCTGGAAGGACCTGGGCCTTGCCTGCGGTCAGACCGAAGAGGACTGGCCCTGGCCGGAGCTCGAGGACGCGTACTTCCACGTTCTCTCGCCGCTCGGTCTTCCCATCACGAGCTATAACGACTTCGTCGAGCGCTTCCGCATGTACTATCCGCCGCTGCAGTACCAGAAGTACCTGCAGAAGGGCCAGTTCTGCACCGCTTCGGGCAAGGTCGAGCTCAAGTGCTCGGTCTTCGAGGAGTTCGGTCTGCCGGCGTTCCCGAAGTACATCGGTCCCGCCGAGAACGAGATCGACGACCCCGAGGTCGCGGCCGAGTATCCCATCGTGCTCACCACGGGCGGCGGCTTCATGCCGTTCCACCACTCGGAGCACTTCAACAACCCGATCATCCGCTACATCAAGCCCGATCCGTACTTCACCATCCATCCCGACCTGGCCGTCACGCTGGGCATCGAGATGGGCGACTGGTGCTGGATCGAGACCCGTCGCGGCCGCATCAAGATGCGCGCCAACGTCGAGCCGGGCATCGATCCGCGTGCGGTCTACACGCAGCGCGGCTGGTGGTTCCCCGAGCGCAGCCCCGAAGGCCCCGAGCCCTTCGGCTGCCTCGAGTCCAACACCAACGTGCTCACGTCCGTCGATGACGAGCACTGCGATCCGCTGACCGGTTGCTGGGCGAACCGCGGCCTGATGTGCAAGGTGTACAAGTGCACCGACATCGACTACCAGTTCACCGAGCGCGATTGCGAGTTCTCCATCCCCGGCTCTGCGTTTGCCTCCGAGGGTCCCGGCGTACATGCCATGCCGAGCACCCAGAAGATGGCTCTCGAGTTTGCCGAGCCCGTCTTCGCGCAGCCCGACTTCGAGGTTCCCGAGGGTCTCACCTGGGATTACCGCAAGCGTGCGTGCTACGACGAGAACGGCCGCCGCTACGACCAGGCTTCCGGCTGGATGGTCGACGACGCCACGGGCACCTTCTACCAGATGGGCACGGGCTACAGGTACGTCTCCCACAACGGCGACTTCCTGCTCGACGAGGCCACCGGCACGTTCTACGACTTCTCGATGCAGCCCTCCGAGGGTCCGCAGGCCGATTTCGAGCTGCCCGCCGGCACGACGTGGAACCCCATCACGCTCAAGGCCGAGGATGACAAGGGCCGCTATTACGATACCGGCAGTGGCTGGATGATCGACCCGACCACCTCCATCCACTATCAGGCAGGCACGGGCTATCGCTTCGTCCAGTACGGTCAGGGCAACTACCTGGTCGACGAGGCGAACGGCGCATGGTACGACTTCTCCATGCAGCCTGTCGATGCCCCCTGCAGCCTGGCTGACTTGAACAAATAAGGAGAGGAGGACTGAAATGACCCGTTACGCAATGGTTATGGATCAGCGTCGTTGCATTGGTTGCTCCTCATGCACCATCGCATGCCGCACCTGGAACGAGCTGCCCATCGACATCATCTACAACCCCGTTGTTTCCAACGGAGCAGAGGGCGTGTGGCCTCATGTCCACATGACCTTCCAACCGCTCATCTGCATGCACTGCGATAAGCCCGCCTGCGTGCCCGCCTGCCCGACCGGCGCCTCGCGTCAGGACGACGACGGCATCGTGTGGGTTGAGCCTTCCCAGTGCATGGGTTGCAAGGTCTGCGCGAACGCCTGCCCCTATGGCGCCCGCGACATGAACGAGCACGAGGGCTACATCCGCAAGTGCACCTTCTGCAAGGACCGCGTCCGCGAGGGCGAGCAGCCCTTCTGCGTCATGACGTGCCATCAGAAGGCCCGTACGTTCGGTGACCTTGACGATCCCAACAGCGAGGTCTCGAAGCTCGTCAACTCGTACTACACCGAGCAGGTCTATCCTGAGGTTGGTACCGAGCCCATGATCTACTACATTCCCGACTTAGGAGGTACGGTACAGTGAAGCAGTTCTGGATTTGGCCGATTGCCCTCTACCTCTTCCTGGGCGGCCTTGGTGGCGGCATGATGGCGACCGCCGCCGTTGTCGGATTGATCATCGCGCCATCCGCTCTGACGAGCGGTGCCCTCGTGTGGGGCGTCTTCATCGCCTTCCTCATCTTGGGCATCGGCACCGGCCTGCTCGTCTTCGAGCTTGGTCAGCCGTGGATTTTCTACCGCGCGTTCGTGACGAGGACCTCGGTCATCAAGTGGGGTGCTGTGTTTCTCTCCATCTCGATGATCGCGGGCGTGCTCTTCATCTTCTGGGAGCTTTCCTGGCTCACGTTCCTGCCCTTCATCCCGTATGAGGGTTTTGCACAGGTGCTGCTCGGCATTGCCGGCATCTTCGGCCTGTGCGTCACGATCTACACGGGCGTCCTGCTTTCCAGCATGAAGTCCCGTCCGTTCTGGAACACGCCGGTTCTGCCCGTGCTCTTCATGGTGTCCGGCTGCTCCACCGGTGCGGCCCTGCTCTCCATGTGCATCGGCGTGTGGCCCTTCCCGGCCGAGTGGCTGCAGGTCAACCTGTCCACGCCGCTTGCCGCCCTGCTCACCGAGGAGCTGCGTCACATCCTGCACGTCGCCGACGCGATTCTCATCTCGCTCGAGCTCGTCGTGCTGCTCCTCTACGTGATGCTGCAGTTCTGCGCTTCCAACGAGACCGCCAAGGCCCATGCCGAGCGCTGGGTCCGCGGCGAATGGGCCGGCTACTTCTGGGGCCTGATGGTCTGCTGCGGTCTGGTCATCCCGCTGCTGCTCAACGTCACCAACGTGGGCGGTTACGCATCTGCACTCATCGCCCTCATGGGTGGCTGCCTGCTGCGCTTTATGATCATCTGGAGCTACCAGCGTCGCGTCACTCCGGCCGAGCTCAAGTACTACACCCGCCTGCCCCAGAGCCATCAGGACTTCATGGACTACTGGGAGGCCGGCAGGGAGTACTGGACGTGGGTCACGCCCACCGGCGATGTTGCCGATGAGGCTCCTGCCGACGGTCCGGACGAGGTCTACCAGACTTCCGGTCCCAACCCTGCCATGACTGGCGCTCAGTAGGAGCGAATGCCGTCTGGCGTGAATGAACCGCAAGGTTTCTTGAGACCCCCGTTCCCTCGATGGGAGCGGGGGTCTCTTTTTGCCGATGCAGCACAAGAGGCCTTGTCCCCGCGTATAGATTCGCGATACGTGCGCCTATGTGCACGCTGAGTCTCTCTCGTGCAAGAAAATCACGTTTTCCTAGGCTGGGATGCGGTCAAATGTTGGTTTTTGACGTTTTCCTAGTGCAATTTTCTAAAAACCCTAGGAAAACGAAATAAACCGACACGAAAGTCGGGATCGAGACTAGGAAAACGTCAAAAACCAACATGGGGGCTTCTCGAATCCTAGGAAAACGCAGTTTACGTGCAAGCGAATTCTTCGGATGATGCTTGCATGTGGGTTTGCAGTCGCATGAGCGTATAATCGGGCGCAGACACGATGCGAGAGAGGATCCGACATGCATCATCCGCTGGAAGACGTGCAAGACTTTTCCGACAGCTGCATCCGTTGCGGTCTGTGTGCCCAGACCGATTGCGGCAACTTCTCGAATGGAGAGCCCAATCTCGGCGAGCTGTGCGAGTCCATCCTCAACGGTGAGGAGACCTGGGATTACGCTCCTTTCACGTGCGCGCTGTGCAATCGCTGCACGATCAACTGCCCGGTCGATCTGGTCGCCTCTCGTGCCACCAAGCCGCTCAGGGCATTGCTGCTCGAGAAGAAGCCCGAGCTGAAGCCCCTGTATCGCAAGTTCAGGACGGACCTCAAGTACAACGTCTTCTCGGCATTGCGCGCCCGCGATACGGGGGACATCACCAACGTCACCTATATCCAGGGCGAGGCGAATCTGGGTGGTGCCGCCGATCGCACCGCGTTTTTCCCGGGTTGCGCGCTGTACGCATATGCACCCGAACTTACCGCCAAGGTCTCGCAGTGGCTGCGTGATGAGGGCATTGCCGCCTATACGCTGCTCATCTGCTGCGGTGCGACCTTTTACGATGTCGGCTTCTATGCCGAATACGACGCCTATCGCGAGCGCGTGCAGGCTTTCCTGCGCGAGAGGGATATTGAGCGCCTGGTCGTGACCTGTCCGCACTGCGACCATCTGCTACCCCAGCTCGTCGAGGGCATGGGCATCGAGATCGTGCGTCTGCCCGACCTGCTCGTCGAGCATGGCATGACGTCGGAGAGCGAGGAGACGATCACGTTTCACGATGCTTGCTACGACCGCTCTTCGGGCTTCTTTGGCGATGCGGCACGAAAGCTGTTCGGAAACGCTACGCTCGAGAGCATGCCGCACGAAGGGCGCGACAGCTTGTGCTGCGGTGGCGGCGGCATGGTGAGCGTGTATGCTCCCGATTACTGTGCGTACCGTCGCAACCTGCGCCTTGCCGAAATCGACGGAGTCGATGCGGACCGTGTGCTGTCGACCTGCTTCTCGTGCGTCAACTCGCTGCAGCGCGGCGTGGGAAGCACGCCCGTGCAGCATTACCTCGAGCAGATATTCGATTGCCCCGTCGATTGGGGGCAGGTGTACGCGAACGTCGATGCGCTCTTTGCCGACCCGGCATATGCGGAGCTTTCGGAGGGCGAGGAGCTCACGCTCGTCGACTAACGATCGCGAGCGGGGGAATGAGACAGTTGCCCAGGGACGTTGTCTCATTTTAATGAGACAACGTCCCT
>UQUH01000037.1 GCA_900544245.1 uncultured Coriobacteriaceae bacterium
GTTCGGCTGCGCCCCCGGATGCCATCGGCAGGCGCGCCTGCGGCAAGCGCCTGCCCGACGCTTTCCTGCGCGACGGCGATGGCATCGGCCAGGGCACGCTCCTGCGTGCCCATGAGCGCCTCGTCGGCCTCGCAGCCCAGGGCCACGTCGGCAAGGTTTGCCGCGCGGGTGTATGCCGTCGCGAGGTTCTCGAACGTGTCGGGCTGCTCGTCGCGCGCGGTCTGCAGCGCATCGATGCGGGCGATCGTCTCGGCCGGCTCGAACATGCCCGTCGCCATCACGGCGGCGATGCAATCGGGCGCATAGCCACGATCGCGTGCGATGACCTCGAGGCGCGTGGCGAAGAACGCGCGCACCTGGTCGCGGACGGCATCGAAATCGAAGTCGACGACGTCGCGATAGTTGCCCAGGGCAACGTCGATGAGCTCGGAGAGCGACACGTCGAGACCGGAAAGCAGGATGTTGACGATGCCAATCGCCGCACGACGCAGGGCGAAGGGATCGGACGACCCGGTGGGTCCCGCCCCGATGGCGAAGATGCCGCAAATGGTGTCGAGCTTGTCGGAGAACGCCGTGACGGTGCCCGCAAGGTTACGCGGCAGGTCGTCGTCGGCGAAACGCGGACGATAGTGATCGGTGATTCCGAGCGCGACCTCGGGCGTCTCGCCGGAGAAGCGCGCGTAGTGACCGCCCATGATGCCCTGCAGCGAGGTGAACTCGACGACCGCGCTGGTGATGAGGTCGGCCTTGCACAGCAACGCTGTGCGCAGGATGTCGTCGCGCTGCGTGCCGGTGATGCCGGCTGCGTCGCAAACCGCCTCGGCGCACTTCACGATGCGCATGGTCTTGTCGTAGACGGAACCGAGCCTTTCCTGGAACACAACGCGCTTGAGCCCCTCGACATAGCCCTCGAGCGGCTTGCGCCGATCTTCGACGACGAAGAAGGCGGCGTCGTCGAGGCGGGCGCGCACGACGCGCTCGTTGCCGGCGACGATGGTCTCCGCATAGGCGGGATCGCCATTGCTCACGACGAGAAAGGCGTTGTCGAGCGTGCCGTCGGGTTGGTACATCGGGAAGTAGCGCTGATGCTCGAGCATCGCGTCGGTGATGATCTCGGGCGGGACATCGAGGAAGCGCTCGTCAAAGTGCGCGAGCAGGACGGTGGGATACTCGACGAGGTTTACGACCTCGTCGAAGGTCCCCTTGGGGGTGTCTGCCTTGAGGCCGGTCTCGGCCTCGATCGCGTTTATCTGCCCGCGAATCGCCTGCGCGCGCTTCTTGGCGCTGGGAATGACCCTCATCTCCTCGTAGGCACCCGGCAGATCAGCCGCGCTCGCGAACTCGAATTCGCGATCGGCCATGAGGCGATTGCCACGCGAGATGCGACCGGCGACGAGGCCGGCGTACTCGACGGGAATGACGTCCTCGCCGTACAGGGCCATGAGCCAACGTATGGGACGCGAGAAGGTGACGTGTCCGCTGCCCCAACGCTGCGACTTGGGCCAGCCAATGCCGCCCACGAGATTGGCGAGCAGCTCCGGCAGGAGATCGGCCGTCTTGCGCGAGGGCTCCTCGACCTGCGCGTACACGTACTCCTTGCCGCTTTCGTCGGCCTCGCGCACGAGACGGGAGACGTCCACGCCCTTGCCGCGGGCAAAGCCCTCGGCGGCCTTCGTGGGATTGCCGGCATCGTCGAAGGCGATGGCGACGGTAGGGCCCTTGGCGCGCATGGAGAGCGCCTCGCTCGCGCCGGCAAGGTCCTCGACCACGAGTATCATGCGGCGCGGCGTCGAATAGGTGACGATTTCGCCATGCGCGAGGCGCGCCTCGTCAAGGGCGGTTTCGGCAGCGGCGGCGAGGTCGCGCGTGGCCGCGTACAGCGGCATGGCGGGGATTTCCTCGGTTCCGATCTCGAAGACAAGCTTGGAAGCGCTCATTATGCGACCCCCTCCTTCTCGACGTCGGCGGGCGTCTCGCGCGGACCGTCTTGCGAGGCGATGTAGGCACCGCCCTTCTCGATCACGTGCTCGAGATAGGATTCGCAACACGCCTTGGCCATCGTGCGCACGCGCAGGATGTAGGCCATGCGCTCCGTGGCCGAAATGGCGCCACGGGCATCCAGCAGATTGAACGCGTGGCTGCACTTCATGACGCAATCGTACGCGGGAAGGGGCAGCCCCAAATCGAGCAAGCGCATGCACTCGCGCTCGTTGGCGTCAAAGCGCGCGAAGAGCATGTCGGTATCCGCGAACTCGAAGTCGTATGCACTCTGCTCGCGCTCGTTTTCGTAGAAGACGTCTCCGTAGGTGAACGTGGTCCCGTCGGGACCCTTGCTCCAGACGAGGTCGTAGACGCTATCGACGCCCTGGATGTACATGGCCAGGCGTTCGAGACCGTAGGTGATCTCGGCGGGAACGGGATCGCATTCGATGCCACCCACCTGCTGGAAGTACGTGAACTGCGTGACCTCCATGCCGTTGAGCCAGACCTCCCAGCCCAGACCCCACGCACCGAGGGTGGGGCTTTCCCAGTCGTCCTCGACGAAGCGGATGTCATGGTGATACGGTTCGATACCGATGGCACGCAGCGAACCGAGGTAGAGCTCCTGGACGTCATCGGGCGAGGGCTTGAGGATTACCTGGAACTGGTAGTAGTGCTGCATGCGATTGGGATTCGCACCGTAGCGTCCGTCGGCCGGACGGCGGCAGGGCTGCACGTACGCGGTCTTCCAGGCTCCGGGACCGAGCGAACGCAGAGCGGTCGCGGTATGGTAGGTGCCCGCACCCACCTCGGAGTCATAGGGCTGCAAGATGACGCAGCCCTGGTCGGCCCAGTACTGTTGCAAGGTCAGAATGATGTCTTGAAAGGTCAGCATGTTCCCCATCCAATCGTGCGTGCGACTCCAGGCGCCCCGATAGGTTCCTATAGCGTGCCGATGCGGTCGAGTGGCCAGTACCTGAGAACGGCATGCCCCGTGACGCTCTCGAGCGGAATGGCCCCGAATGCGCGGCTATCGGCGGAATTGGTGCGGTTGTCCCCCATGACCCAAACGTGGCCTTCGGGTACCGTATACGGATACGTGATTCCGGAGTTGAGGTCGTTGCTCGGCTTGCCCTGCGTGTAGGGCTCATCGAGAGGCACTCCGTCGACGTAGACGACGCCATCACGCAAATCGACCGTCTGGCCGCCCGTGGCGATGACGCGTTTGATGAGCACGCGCTCGGAATCGGCCGGGTCCTCGAAGGTGATGATGTCTCCCTGGACCGGGTCGCCAAACATGTAGCTGACCTTTTCGGAGAAGACGCGATCACCGACCTCGATGGTCTGCTCCATGGAGCCCGAGGGTATCTCGTAGGGCTGCATGACGAACCGTGTGAAGAGGGTGGCGAGGCCAATCGCCACGATGACGATGAGAAGTATCTCGATGACCAGGCGTAATGGCGAATTCTTCTTCACGTGTTCACCCCCTTGCTCGTTTGGAACGGACATGTAAGCGTATATGATAACGCGCCTTGCGCGTCATCTCAGTCAGAATCGCTGCGAATGGTATCCGCGAAGACGCGCTCATCGTCTGCCAGGTCGGCCTGCGCGAGCATGTCGGGACGCAGGCGGGCCGTCTTCTCGATGGCCGCATGACGTCTCCAGGCGGCTATCGCCTGATGGTTGCCCGAGAGCAACACCTCGGGAACCTCCAGTCCGCGATACTCGGCTGGCCGCGTATACTGGGGAAACTCGAGCAGGCCGTCGGCGAAGGATTCCTCGACGGCGCTGTTCTCGTCGCCAAGCGCCCCGGGAAGCAAGCGACAGACAGCATCGGTGACGACCATGGCAGCGAGCTCTCCACCCGTCAAGACGTAATCGCCCAGGCTTATGCAGCGATCCGCGAGCGTGTAGACGCGCTCGTCAAAGCCCTCGTAGCGACCGCATACCATGAGCAGGCGCTCGTAGCCCGAAAGCTCAACGGCCATGTCCTGGTTGAAGGGCTGTCCCGTGGGCGTGAAGAAGATGACGTGCGGAGCGGGACCGGACGAGCGTATCTCGTCTATGGCCTCGAAGATGGGCGGGCAGCACATGAGCAGGCCGGCCCCACCTCCGTAGATCTCGTCATCGGTCGTGCGATGCCTATCATGCGTCCAATCACGCAGGTCATGGGCATGGAAATCGAGTATGCCGCTCCTGCGCGCACGACCGAGTATGGAGGTCGACATGACCTGTTCGAACATCTCGGGGAAAACGGAGAGCGTCTCGACGATCATGACTCGAGCAAGCCGTCCATGACACGCGTGCGAATGACGCCGTCGTCATCATCGGGATACGCGACGATGACCTCGTCGACAACCGGGACGAGTACCTCGCCATGAGGACCGTCGATGACCCACACGTCATGGGCCGCCGTCTCGATGACCTCGCGGATCTCGCCGAGCTCGCCATGACGTTCGTCGACGACCCTGCGACCGATATCGCGCACGGGCATGTCGAGATCCTCCAGATCGCGCACGTCGGCGAGGAGAAAACGTCCGGCAATCTGCTCTGCGGCGTCAATCGAGTCGACGCCGTCGAAGCGAAGCTGATAGGTGTTGCCCGCGCCCTCGCATACCGAGCAGACATCGAGTTCGCGCGGACCATCCAGGGTGGGTGGGACCACATGGACATGCAGCCCCTCATAGACGGAGAAGGGAAGGTTCCCGGCCGTCGTGGCCGTAACCTCCCCTTCAAGCCCGCGGGCCTTGCCAACGCGGGCGACAAGTTCGTATTCGGTGCAAGACATGCGGACTACTCGGCGAGTTCGACCTCGACACGGAAGCCATCTTGCGAAGCCGCGGCGCGCGCGAGCGTGCGGATCGCCTTGATGATGCGACCCTGTCGACCGATGATCTTGCCGATATCGCCCTCATCGACCTCGATCTCGATGAACAGCTCGCCATTCTCCTGATCGGTGCCGGTAACGGTCGCCGCCTCGGGATTCTCGACGATCTGCTCGACGAGCGTGCGGACGAGTTGCGTCACGTCTTCGAACGACTCGACCATGATTTACTCTTCTCCGGCCTCGTCGTCCTCGGCCTCTTCGGCCTCGGCCTCGGCTGCCGCAGCGGCCTCCTCGGCGGCCTTGCGTGCCGCTTCCTCGGCAGCCTTCTTGGCCGCTTCCTCGGCTGCGATCCTGTTTGCCTCGGTCTTGTTGGCGATGCGCTCGGCGAGCTTGGCGGGCAGCGGCTCGTTCTTCACGCTCGCAATGATCTTGGCGACGCGGTCGGAGGGCTGGGCGCCCTTGGAAATCCACTCGTCGACCTTGGCGATGTCGAGATCGATGATCGACGGATCACCTGCGGGGTCGTAGGTGCCGACCTGCTCGATGATGCGACCATCGCGCTTCTTGCGCTGGTCGGCGACCACGATGCGATAGAACGGGGCCTTGTGGGCACCATGACGTGCCAGACGGATGACTACCAAAACTTCTCCTTCAATCTATCGCCTGCACCCATTGCAGGCGTGAAATTGAGACCTGGCGCGATGACGGGTCGCGCACGAACCGACATTGTAACGCAAAGGCCTCAGACAGCAAAAGGTTTTTTCTAGATGGACGTGGTCACGGGCTCAAGCGCCTCGAGCGCCCCGCGAACGACACGTATGACATGCGAGACCGCAGCGCTCACGTCGAGCTCGACCTTGTCCCCCGTCGCGCGGTCCTTGAACTCGACGACGTCGTTCTGCGCTCCGCGTTTGCCCACGATCAGCTGATACGGCCACCCGATGAGGTCGGCGTCGGCGAACTTGACGCCGGCGCGCTCGTCGCGATCGTCGAGGGCCACCTCGATTCCCGCTGCCTCGAGTTCGCCGGCGAGCCTAGAGGCAAGCGGCTCGACCAGGTCATCACCCATCTGCAGCGGAATGACGCACACGTGCGCCGGGGCGATGCTCGCGGGCCAGCATATGCCGTTCTCGTCGTTGCGCTGCTCGACGACGGCCGCCAGCGAACGCGTGACGCCGATGCCATAGCATCCCATGATGTAGGGCTTCTCGACGCCGTCGGCATCCATGAACGTCGCGCCCATGGCCTCGGAGTACTTCGTTCCCAACTTGAAGACCTGGCTTACCTCGATGCCGCGGGAGCCGGAGAGCACCTTGCCGCAATCGGGGCACAAGTCACCCGGCTTTGCCAACACGAGGTCAACCCAGACATCGGGTTCGAAATCGCGACCGGGCTCGGCGCCCAGGAAGTGGTAGCCGTCCTCGTTTGCGCCGACGGCCCAGGCATGCGTGTCCTTGAGCGCGATGTCGCAGATGCAGACGACCTCCTCGGGCAGGCCGACGGGGCCCATGGAGCCCTTGTGCAAGCCGGCGTCGAGCATCTCCTCGTCGGTAAGCAGGCGCCACCCCTCGATCGCGTTTTCGGCCTTGATGTCGTTGAGCTCATGGTCGCCCGGAATGAACAGGGCATAGACCCGGCCGTCGGCACCCGTACCCGACAGGGCCTTGACCGTGGCGTTTTCGGGAACGTCGAGGAAGGTGGCAAGATCGGCTATGGTGTGCACGCCCGGTGTCTCGATTTTCTCGAGCGCACGCGTCTCACCCAACTCCATCGTGACGCCGACGCCAGCGGCCTCGGCATCGGCGGCAAATCCGCAGGTGCAGTGAACGAGATCGGACTCGCCCGCATCGGCCAGCGCCATGAACTCGCAGGTTTCCGAGCCGCCGATCTGGCCGGAATCGGCCTCGACCATGCGATACTCGAGGCCAAGGCGCTCGCAGACGCGTGCATAGGCGACCTCCATATCGCGATAGGTCTCGTCGAGCGACTCCTCGTCGGCATTGAAGCTGTAGGCGTCCTTCATCACGAACTCGCGGGTCCTGAACAGACCGAAGCGCGGCCGCATCTCGTCGCGGAACTTCACCTGCATCTGCCATAGCGTGCAGGGCAGCTCCTTGTAGCTGCGCAGCTCGTCGCGAACCAGGTCGGTGATGAGCTCCTCGTGTGTGGGACCGAGGCACAGCTCGCGCTCGTGGCGGTCGGTCACGCGCATGAGCTCGGGGCCGTAATCATCCCAGCGTCCCGATTCGTGCCACAGCTCGGCCGGCTGCAGGATGGGCATGAGAATTTCCTGGGCGCCGGTCGCGTTCATCTCCTCGCGCACGATGTCCTGCACCTTGTTGAGCACGTTCATGCCCAGGGGCAGGAACGTGTAGGTGCCCGAACCCATCTGGCGAATCATGCCCGCGCGCAGCAACAGGCGATGGCTCGCAATGTCGGCACCCGCCGGATCTTCCTTCAACGTCGGACAATACGTCTTGCTCATATGCATGATGCTCATAAGGTACCCTCGCTTGCGCTGTCACTCGAAATCAGATGTCGCACATGGTACCACGTGCCAGCGGGTGCAACGACCTCCGCATACGACGAGGAGGGCAGACGCCGTGACATCTGCCCTCCTCGCGAACCCGGTATGCACCGGGCGCATGTGCCTAGAGGCGTGCTTACTTCTCCTCGTTGCCGACGAATGCGCCGCGCACGGAGCAAGCCAGTGCGCCGTCACGATAGTTGTCCTCGGAGAAGGTGCTCTGAATCTTGCCGTCCTGGGCGATGTAGGAAACCATCTCCTCGACGGTCATCTTGGTGTAGTCGCGATAGGTGTGATTGCAAGCCATTACGTACTCCTTTACTTGGCATCCAACATAAGCAGGCACACCATAGCAGCATGAATGGACACGATTTATTCCCAATTTCATATAAAGATTGCGAGGACGGAAGGAGCCGTATCACGTAACGCCCGTTCAAGGCAGCGACGTGTGGCTTGGTTGCGACAATCGGCCACCCTGTGCAAATGCTGCACGCTCGCAAGCGGCGCAGGCGCTCGGCACCCTCACTCGTCGCAATCGGAAAACGCGAGATTCGGATACCAGTCGCACATGTTGTCATGGCACCATTCGAAGACCTCGCGGCAGGCATCGAAGCCCGCGCCCTCGAAATCGTCATGGTAAAACGCGCTCACGCAAAAGGCCGTGTCCATGTCGAACAAGGGCAGCACCGCGAGCCTGCCCCGGAATATCTCGTTGTTCATGGTCGACGAGAAGGCAAGCACGCCTTCGGTTTCGACCTTGAGCGTCAGCATGTCGGCATCGCTATAGGACGAGCGCGACACGTGCATGGTCTCCTCGCTCACGAGGTCGCGGATATGGTCGGAGGTCCTTCCGTACACGTAGCTGTCGGGCAGGAGGACCGTCTGGTCGTACAGGTCGCCAAGCCCGACGCCGTCCGTCTTCGAGGCCAGGGGATGGTCCTTCGCGCAGACGATGGTGAAGTGGTCGTGGTATATGGGGGTAAAGCGATAGTTACGCGAAAGCTTCGCGTCGATGTTGACCGCGAGCGCGATGTCGACGGTCCGCTCGGCGATGGCGGCGACGAGGTCGTTATGGTCCATGCAGACGAGCGAGAGCTTGACGTCCGGATGAAACGCCTGCATGGCCCGGACGAAGTGCGCGAGCACGGGACGCGCCGCGTTGCGCAGGTACCCGACCCTCACGAGCGTGTAGTCGCCGACTCCCGCCTGGCGCGTGCGCTCGAGCGCGACCGACCAATCCCGGGCGATGGTCTGCGCCTCGCGATAGAAGCCCTCGCCCGCCTTCGTGAGTCGCACGGCATGGCTGTCGCGGTCGAGCAGACGTACGCCGACCGCATCCTCGAGTGCGGAGATGTGACGGCTGATGACCGAACGGCTCACGTAGAAGTGATTTGCGGTCTTTCTGAAGCTCAGGGTCTCGGCAATGTAGAGGAACTCGTCTATGTACCTTATTTCCATGCGCGCTCCGAACGTGTGGCAAAAAGGCCGACCGCACCGTCATGGACGATGCGGTCGAAAGCCCGCCCCCGCTCCCGGGGACGGATGCTACATGTTGATGCTGATGTTGGCTTCCTTGAGCTGGCGGCGGCTCACCTCTCCGGGTGCGCCCGTCATCGGGTCGGCACCCGAACTCGTCTTGGGGAAGGCGATGACGTCGCGAATGGAGGCATAGCCGCCGATGAGCATGACCAGTCGGTCGAGGCCGAGCGCGATGCCGCCATGAGGGGGCGCGCCGAAGCCGAGTGCCGTGATGAGAAAGCCGAACTGCTCGTCGATCTGCTCGTCGGTCATGCCGATCTGGCGCAGGATGCGGCGCTGCAGCTCCGGGGTGTGGATGCGGATCGTGCCGCCACCCATCTCGAAGCCATCCATGACGATGTCATAGGAATAACTACCGCAGGCAAGCGGATCGCCCTCGATCTTGTCGAGGTCCTCGTCACGAACGCGCGTGAACGGATGATGCTCGGCGGCGTAGCGCTTCTCGTCCTCGTCATAGCGGAACATCGGGAAGTTGACGACCCAGCATAGGTCATGTGTGCCGGGCTCGATGAGCCCCATGGCATGCGCCATGTGCAGGCGCATATTGCCCAGGACCTCGTTGACGACGGCGGCGCTGTCAGCGCCGAACATGACGAGGTCGCCCGGCTCGACGTCGAGAGCAGCCTTGATGGCCTCGATCTCATCGTCGCTGAAGAACTTGGTGATGGGGCTGTTGACCTTGCCCTCGCTGCGGAACTGGATCCAAGCCATGCCCTTGGCGCCCCACTCGAGCGCCAAGTCGCCGAGCTTGTCGATCTGCGCGCGCGGCCAATCGCCGGCACCCTTGGCGTTGATGGCCTTGACCACGCCGCCATTGGCGAGCGCGCCGGAGAAGACCTTGAAGCCGCTGTCCCTGACGATGTCGGAGATGTCGACGAGCGTCATGCCGAAGCGACGGTCGGGACGGTCGGTGCCATAGATGGCCATGGCGTCGGCATACTGCACGCGGTCGAGCGGGAAGCTCACGTCGGTGATACCGACGGCCTCGAAGACCTCGGCGAGCACGTCCTCCATCATGTTCATGACATCGTCTTCGGTGACGAACGACATCTCGATGTCGACTTGCGTGAACTCGGGCTGGCGATCGGCGCGCAGGTCCTCGTCGCGGAAGCAGCGCGCGACTTGATAGTAGCGTTCGATGCCACCGATCTGCGTGAGCTGCTTGAAGAGCTGCGGCGATTGCGGAAGCGCATAGAAATGACCGGGATTGATGCGCGAGGGGACGATGAAGTCACGCGCGCCCTCGGGCGTGGACTTGCCCAGGATGGGGGTCTCGATCTCGACGAAAAGGCGCTCGTGCAGGGCGTTGCGGATCGACCAGGTGACGGTGTCGCGCAGGCGCAGGGCGTTCGCGACCGGCGTGCGACGCATATCGAGGTAGCGCCACCTCATGCGTGTCGTCTCGTCGGTGTCGATGTCATCATCGAGCGGGAACGGCGGCGTGGCGGACTCGTTGAGGATCGTGCACTCGTTCACGACCACGTCGATGTCGCCCGTCGGCAGATCGGGGTTGGCGGTATCCTCGGGGCGTTCGCGCACGAAGCCGGTGATCTCGATGGCCCACTCGGGACGCATCCTCTCGCCCAGCTCGAAGCAATCCTTGGCGGTATCGGGATCGAAGACGACCTGGGTGATGCCGGTGCGGTCACGTAGGTCGACGAAGATCAGCCCGCCGTGATCGCGACGACGTGCGACCCAGCCACATAGGGTGACTTCCTCGCCGATGTTGCCGCTGCGGAGTTCGCCGCAGGTACGCGTGTGCATGGAATACTCGTTTGCAAAATCCTCAGGCACTGTATGCCCTCCTTCATCATGCGACCCGCCATAGACAGTGGAAGGCCGCGTCCTTCTTACTCACAAGGTAGCTATTATGAAACAAGCGACAAGCCCGCGCGAGGGGCATTTCGCTAAGCGCACCTAGAGCAAGCGCGCCATATCCTCGGCAATGGTGTCGAGTGATACAGGCGTCTCCTCGTGCGTGTTCATGTTGCGTGCCGTGCACGTGCCGGAAGCCAGCTCGTCGGGGCCGATGACAAGCACGTAAGCTGCCCGTGTCTTGCCGGCGACCTTGAATTGCGACTTGAGCGAGCGGCCTTGCATGTCCATCTGCGCGGCGATGCCCGCATCACGCAGTGCCTGCACGATGGCGAAGGCATCCTCGGCAAGTGCGGCATCTGCGAGCGCGACGTAGACGAAGGGGCGGCTTTCGGGCGCGAGCTCGATGCCGAGCTCCTCGAGCACGAGCAGGATGCGCTCGAAGCCAACGGCAAAGCCGAGGCCCGGCAGGTCCTTACCCGAAATCTCGCCCATGAGCTTGTCGTAGTGACCGCCACCGCCGATGGCGGTCTGCGTTCCCAGACCAGCCGTAACCTGCACCTCGAAAACGGTGCCCGTGTAATAGTCGAAGCCACGAACGAGACGAGAATCTTCCACGTACGGGATACCGGCGGCATCCAAGCACGATTTGACCTGTTCGAAACGGTCGGAGCAGTTTTCGCAAAGGTAGTCCGAAAAACGCGGAGCATCGTCCATGACACGCTTGCACGTCTCGTTCTTGCAGTCAAACGAGCGCAGCGGATTGGCGTCGATGCGACGCTTGCACTCATCGCAAAGCTCGTCGGCATGCTCGGCCTCGTAATCACGTACCGCCTGCGTGTAAGCGGGACGACACGATTCATCACCCATCGAGTTGATGAGCAGTGTCATCTGCTCGGCGGGGATACCGAGCGCGGCAAAGAAACGCATGCACATGATGATCATCTCGGCATCGGCAATTGGCTCGGTAGCGCCAAGGCACTCGACTCCCACCTGCCTGAATTCGCGATAGCGTCCCTTCTGCGGACGCTCGGCGCGAAACATCGGCCCCGCGTACCAGAGCTTTGCCGGTGCCGCACCCTGCGGCACGAGCGCGTGCTCGGCGATGGCGCGAACAACGCCAGCCGTCCCCTCGGGACGCAGGGAGAGGACTTGGTCGCCCTTGAGCGTGGCGCCCTCGCGCATTGCTTGCATGGCTCCCATCGACCGTACCGAGAAGAGCTCCTTGCTCGCGACGTCGCTCGTCTCGCCCACGCTACGCGTGAACAGCTCGGTGCTCTCGAAAATCGGCGTCTGGATGGGCTCGTAGCCGTAGGCGGAAAACACCTCGTTCGCACGTGCAACGAACTCAAGCCACGCACCTGCGCGGTCAAAGATAAGATCCTGAGTACCTTTCGGCGCCTTGTATCGCATTACTTGCCGTCCTTTTCATTTGTCTGGTCTCCGCTTGCGCCAGGCTCGTCGCTCACGACGATGGCATCGACATCGATGGGCTGCGGATCATCCGAGCTTTGCACATCCTCGACAGTTGCGCTCATGGTCGTAAGTTCGTCCTCATATGCCTGCTTGTGAGCGGCATTTTCCTCGACACGAGCTATGAGCTCGGCATGCGATGCACGAAACTCCGCATCATCTGCCAATTGCTCGTAGACATCGCGACCAAGCTGCTGCATGAGCTTGTTCTCCTCAAGCACCAGATCGGCAATCTTCATCTTTATCTTGGCCTTAGTTGCCACATCACCCGCCGTTGACGCAAGCCCTGACACGAACTCGCTGCCCTTATCGATGAGCTCTTTGGCGGCTTCTTGAAAACTACTCATGCATGGCTCCTTTGCAGATGATGGTCATGTACGCAAAAGAGGCCCGATACGGGCCTCTCGCGGTGTTGCATGTGTGCATGTCTCCTAGGCGCGGGTGACCTTGCCGGCCTTCAGGCAGCTCGTGCAGACGTTGGCCTTACGGACATGGCCCTTGGCATCCTTGATGGTGACCTTCTGGATATTGGGACGAAAGACCCTGTTGGTCACGCGATGGGAGTGACTGACGTTGCGGCCCGCCGCCGGGTGCTTTCCGCAGACTTCGCATACCTTCGACATGTTGCTTCTCCTTGCTGCAAACGGCCTATGCCGTGTTTCCATACGTATATGGCATATCGCCACGCGAATTCAGAACTATAGCACAAATGGCGTGATGTGAAACGACGAATTTTACCCTCCGTTTTTCCGCCTCTTCTTCTCGAGGACATTCAGGAACGAGGGTGAGCATCTTTGTAGACATCCTTCATGTGCTGTAGCGACAGGTGCGTGTAGATCTGGGTCGTCGAGAGGCTCGCGTGTCCGAGCATCTCCTGGACGCTGCGCAGGTCCGCTCCGCCTTCCACTAGATCGGTCGCGAAGGCGTGGCGCATGTCATGGGGATGCAAGCTCGAATCGAGGGCCGCCTGGGCCGCGCGCTGCTTGAAGACGCGACGCAGGCTATCGGCGGACATCGCGTTGCCACGCGTGGAGACGAACAGGGCGCCGCCGCGGCGGTTCCCCAGAAGAACGGGACGCGCCTCGTGGATGTAGCACCGCACGGCCTCGAGTGCGAGCGGGTAAAGCGGGACGATGCGTTCCTTGGATCCCTTGCCGAAGAGCCGCACGCTCGCATCGGAGAAGTCGACGTCGCCGAGCTCGAGACGCGCTATTTCGGCGATGCGGGCGCCACTTGCGTACAGGAGCTCGAGAAAGGCCTGATCGCGAATGCCGACCGGATCGTCCGGACAGACCTCGAGCAGCTGCACGATATCGGCGTCACTCGTCTTGCGCGGCAGGTCGCGTCCCGACTTGGGCAAGGATGTCGCGGCAGCGGGATTGAGCTGGGTCACGCCCTGGACGTTGAGGTACTTGAAGAAGGTGCGGATGGCCGACAGGCGCCGCGAGGTCGTCTTGGGCGTGTAGCCCGCGGCGTTGAGCTCGACGAGATAGCGGCGAAAGCGGCGGTACTCCACTTGGAGCGGATCGAGGTCACTACGCGCCGCCCAATCGAGATAGCTGCGGATGTCGATGCAGTACGCACGCACCGTGTTGGACGAGAGGCCGCGTTCGACCTCGAGATGACGGGCAAAGGCGCAAGCCCAGCGCACGGCGTCTGCGTCGAAGCGCTCGTCGGTGAAGCACTCTTCCGGGGAAAAGGAACCCGTCATGAGACGAACGCCCTCTCGAAGAGATCGGCGCGATCGTCCACGAACGCATCGATGGCCGCATGGGCGCGCGCGGCATAGGCGGCCTTGCGTTCGCGTTTGTTGCGTATCTTGGGTTCGATGGGATCGATGATGCCGTAGTTCACGTGCATGGGCTGATAGTCTGCCGTGGCAGGGTCGGTCGCGTATGCGAGCAGGCAACCGAAGAGGCTCTCGCGGGGCAACGTGGGCTCGGCAAAGCCGGCAAGCTCGGCGTAGACGGCAAGCGCGACGAAGAGCCCCGAGGCAACGGCCTCGAGATAGCCTTCGGTACCCGTGAGCTGACCGGCCAGGTGCACCTCGGGCCTTGAGGGCATGGCGAGCGTCTTCGTGAGCACGTGCGGCGTGTCGACGAAGGTGTTGCGGTGCATGACGCCATAGCGCGAGAACTCGGCGTTCTCGAGACCGGGAATCATCCTGAAGACGCGCTCCTGCTCGCCGAAGCGCAGGTTGGTCTGGAAGCCGACGAGGTTATATGCCGTTGCCGCGGCGTTCTCGGCACGCAGCTGCACGGCAGCCCAGGGACGCCTGCCCGTACGCGGGTCGGTGAGCCCGACCGGCTTGAGGGCACCATGCGAGAGCGCGTCGCGCCCGGTGCGCGCGACTTCCTCGACCGGCTGGCACGCCGCGAAGAGCTCACGACGCTCGAAGTCCTTTTCGATGACACGTCGCGCCGCAACGAGCTCGTCGACGAAGGCCTCGTACTCCTCCTTGGTGAAGGGGGCGTTAAGATAGTCTGCCGTACCGCCCTTGTCATAACGCGACTGGGCGAACACGACGCTGCGGTCAATCGAATCGGCCTCGACGATGGGGGCTGCCGCGTCGTAGAACGCAAGACCTTGAGAACCAAGCTCGACGGCAAGCTGGGAGGCAAGTACATCGGCAGTGAGCGGGCCAGTCGCGATGATGGCCGGACCTTCGGGAATGCTCGTGCACTCCTCGCGTACGAACTCGATGTTGGGCGTTGCGTCGATGAGACGCTGCACGGCAGCGGAGAATTCGTTGCGATCGACTGCGAGCGCACCGCCTGCAGCCACACGCGTGTCAAAGGCGCAGGCAAGGAGTTTGGAGCCGAGCACGGAGAGCTCGTACTTGAGCGAGCCTGCCGCCGTCTCGGGGTCGACGCTCTTGAACGAGTTCGAGCAGACGAGCTCGGCGACATCGCCCGTCTTGTGCACGGGCGTGGAACGCTCGGGGCGCATCTCGATAAGACGTACGGGAACCCCACGCGCGGCGAGCTGCAACGCGGCCTCGCAACCGGCGAGCCCTGCCCCGATGACCGTGACTACGGGAAACTCCTCATTGACCATAGGAGCTACATCCTTATCTGCGAAAGCCGGACTTCGAGCCCGGCCAATCCCTACTTCTCGAGCTTGGGATAGCTGATGCCCAAGACATCCGCGAGATTCTTGAGCGCCTGCTCTTCTGGAATACCTGCTTCAGCTTGCTGATTCAGGTACCTTTGCATTTCCTCTTTGGTCATTTCCTGATCCTCCATGGTGCATTCCTTTCGGCAAGCTGCTTGAACTCACCGATTCACCTTACCATTGCCCGCATCTTCTTGTCTCATGATGCGAGGAATTACATATGACGATCCCCTTCTTCCCTAGCGCCGTGGCACGAGCTGGTAGCGGCCGTCCATGCCACGTTGGATGAGGTTGTCGAGCTCGTAGGCGGCCAGGCGTCTCGAGAGCTCGCCGGGAGAGAAGTCGAAGTAGGCCGCGAGCTGCTGGGCGGAGAGCGCTTCGGCGGCAAGCGCGCGCAAGACGGGATCGTCGCCGATGAGGTCATCGTCGGGCGCACTTTCGCCACCCGGGATACCCTCGGCGAGCATGGCGTACATGTTATGTGCCCAGGCAAGATCAATGGCGGTGTCGAGCGTCTGGGTGTCGACGACGCAATAGGCGCCCTGGGCGATGAGATGGTTCGTCCCCCGCGAGTTGGGAGAGGTAATGGAACCGGGTACGGCGGCGACATCGCGATTGGCGCGCAATGCCGCATCTGCCGTCGAGAAGGTCCCGCTCGGAAGGCCTGCCTCGACGATGAGCACGAGCGCGGCAAGCCCCGCGATGATGCGGTTTCGCCGCACGAAGGTCGGGCGCAGAGGCTGGGTACCCCAAGGATTTTCGGAGATGACAGCACCCTGGGCATCTATGACACGCTGGAACAATTCACGGCCGCGTTTGGGATAGGTCACGTCAGCACCCGAGCCAAAGACGACGACCGTCGGGCAGCCGCCATCGAGCGCCGCGCGATGCGCGCACTGGTCACATCCCATCGCGCCACCGGAGATGATGGGAATGCCGCGCGCGGCGATGTGCGAGGCGAACATCTCGGCGCAGGCAAGACCATAGGGCGTCGCCTTGCGGGACCCGATGATGGCGATGCCCGGCTGCAGTGCCGCCGGATTGCCGATGCCGCGAAGCACACGAGGCGGATCGGGCGTATCGCGCAATATGGCCGGATATTCGACCGAAGCGATGTCGATCTCGAAGCGCGGGCCGTTCAACTGGCACAGGTCGCCCATGCTCACTCCAGGTTGTTGTCAACACGGTACATGCACGATTCGAGCAAATGCTCATCGCAGACCGCCTCGCTGTCGTCAAGATCGGCAATCGTGCGCGCCACGCGCAAGATGCGCATGATGCCGCGTCCCGAGAGAAAGTGCTTGCGCGCCATGTCCTCGATGAGCTTGTGACCAGCCGAGCTCAGCCCGCATGACTCGATCACCTCATGCGGCGTCACATTGCCCAGCGCCTCAGCATGACCTCCGCGCCAACTGGCACGCTCGCGAGCGGCGCACACGAGCTCGGCGATCTGTGCGGAGCTCGTCCCCCGTCCGCTTTCCAGCACGCGCGAAGGGTCGACGCGCGACACCTCGCAAATGAGGTCGATTCGATCCTTGAGCGGCCCTCCGAGCTTTGCCTGGTAGTGATTGACCTGATGCTCGCTGCAACGACAGCCGTGATCCGCATCGCCCAGGTATCCACACGGACACGGGTTGGACGCGGCAACGAGCTGGAAGCGCGCGGGAAACACCGCACGCGAACCGACCCTGCTCACGATGACCCTACCGTCCTCGATGGGCTGACGCAGAGCTTGCAGGGAGCTATTCGAGAACTCGGCAAACTCGTCGAGAAAGAGGACGCCATTGTGAGCGAGCGATACCTCGCCGGGTCGCACGTTTCCCGACCCTCCCCCGACGAGCGAGGCGACCGTCGCCGAATGATGCGGCGCGCGAAA
>UQUH01000038.1 GCA_900544245.1 uncultured Coriobacteriaceae bacterium
TGGCGTAGGCGGGGGCCCCCGACTGCGGGGGGGCCTGCCGCATCGCCCAAGGCCTCGAGGATCTCGTCGACCTCATCCACGTGTCGGCCGGCTCCTACCAGTTTGGCTTCTCGATCACCCATCCGTCGATGTTCCGCGAGCATGGCTGCAATGTGCCGCTGGCCGCGCAGATCAAGCAGCACGTGTCTGTGCCGGTCATCGCCATCGGTGGCTTGTCCGATCCCGCGCAGATGGAGCAAATCGTCGCCGGCGGTCAGGCCGATGCCGTCGCCATGGCCCGTGCGCTACTAGCCGACCCCGAGCTTCCCAACAAGGTCATGGCCAACCGGGGCGATGAGGTCGTGAAGTGTCTGCGCTGCTTCGTCTGCATGGCCGAGCGTCCCGTGACCCAGACGCGCCGCTGCGCCGTGAATCCGCTCATCGGTCGCGAGTTCGAGGGGCTGACCGTGACGCCCAGCGCCCGGCCCAAGCACGTGCTCGTGGCCGGTGGTGGTATAGCCGGCATGAAGGCGGCTCACACCGCGGCGCTGCGCGGTCATGACGTGACGCTCTGCGAGGCGAGTGACGAGCTCGGCGGCATCCTGCGCACCGAGGCGGCGCTCCCCTTCAAGTACGACATGTATGAGCTGGGACGCACCTATGCGCACCTGTGCCGCGAGGACGGCGTCGACATTCGGCTCGAGACACCCGTGACCGCTGCGCTGTGCGAAGAGCTCGAACCCGATGCGCTCATCATCGCCGTGGGCTCCGAGCCCATCAAGCTACCCTTCCCCGTGGCCGAGGACGCCCGCGTGATTTCCATCGACGAGCTCTACCTGGACGGTGTCGAGCCAGGGCCGGAAGTCGCCGTCATCGGCGGCGAGTGCGCGCTGCAACTAGCACGCACGGGTCACAAGGTGCACCTTATCGAGATGCGCCCCGAGCTGGCGCCCGACGCCAACATCCGCCATCGTCCCATCTTGCTGGCAGAGCTGGAGGGCGAGGATATCGACGTGCTGACGGGTGCTGCGGCGAAGTGCGTGGACGCCGATGGCGTGACGGTCACCGTCGATGGCGAGGAGCGAGTGGTGCCGTGTCAGTCGGTCATCGCCGCCATTGGCCAGCGCTCGCGTAGCGCGGTCGTCGACGAGCTACGCGATGGCGCGCCTTTCGTGCGCGTCATCGGCGATGCTCAACGTCCGGCCAACATTACGCTCGCAATCTACGAGGCTTATCACGCCGGACTAGACGTGTAGTCGGGACATGAAATGAGACAGTTGCTCAGAGCAACTGTCTCATTTTGCAGGCCAGGATGTAATCGTGCTGTAGCTATTCGTACTGCTCCGCGGCGCGCTCGAGTTGCTCGATGATACCGATGCCCTGCGGGCACATGTCCTCACATGCGCCGCACTTGATGCATTCGCTCGCCCTTCCCTCGGCTGCCTGCCAGCTGTAGAGGTCTTTTACGAAGTCGTGGTCCTTCGTCATTTCCTCGAGGTTCAGCAGCTCCATAATTTGCGGAATCTTCACGTGAGACGGGCAACCCTCGACGCAATAGCCGCATGCGGTGCAGGGGACCGACGCCATGGCGCGCAAGTTGGCGATGGTGGCGTCGAGCGCTTCTTGCTCGGCAGCGGTAAATGGCTTGTTAGCTGCGTACGAGGCAAGGTTCTCGCGCGCCTGCTCGATGGTCGACATGCCCGAGAGCACGGCGATGACGTTGGGGAGGTTCCAGCAGAAGCGATACGCCCACTCGGCCTGCGTCGAATCCGGCTTTGCTTGCATGAGAGGCTTGGCGGCCTCTTCGGGCAACGTGCAGAGCTTACCGCCACGCGCGGGCTCCATGATGATGACGGGCTTGCCGTACTTCTCGGCCACCTCCATGAGGCGATGGGCCTCGTTGTGCGGGTCATCCCAATCGAGGTAGTTAATTTGTAGCTGCACGAAGTCCATCTCCGGATGGGCGGTGAGCAGCCGGTCCAAGCATTCCGCGTCGTCGTGTATGGAAAAGCCGACGTAGCGAATCTTGCCGGCAGCTTTCTGCTCCTGCGCGAAATCCCACATGTCGTACTCATCGAACTTGGCGGTGCGCTTGCCGCCGACGTTGTGCAGCAGATAGTAGTCGACGTAGTCGGTGCCAAGGCGCTTGAGCGAGACGTCCAGGCACTCTTGTGCTGCCTCCTTGTTGGGCAGCGCCCAGGCAAGGCACTTCGTGGCGATGGTGAACGACTCGCGTGGATAGCGCGCCACCAGGGCCTTTCCCAGCGCCACTTCGGACTCGCCCTCATGGTAGACGAACGCCGTGTCGAAGTAGGTGTTGCCCGCTTCCATGAACGCATCGACCATCTGCTCGAATTGCGGCATGTCGATGCTCTTGGGGTCGTTCTTGTCCAGAAGCGGTAGGCGCATGCATCCGAAGCCCATCTTGGAGGCGGGGAAGATGGCGTTATCTGCAATATGGTCAGCTGGCACGGTCTCTCCCCTTCGCGTTTCGTCTTGCTTGACATCATTGGAGTTCGGGCAATATCCTAAACATTAAAGTTAACTCGAAGTCAAGCTTGGTATCGTGGGAGGCGAAATGGTGTACTCCATAGCGGATGCGGCAAAGATGACCGGTGTTTCCGCATCGGCCCTGCGCTATTACGACAAGGAGGGTCTGCTTCCCGATGTCGAGCGCCTGAGCGGCGGCTCACGGGTGTTCTCCGATACCGATTTGCAATGGATCCGGGTGATCGAGTGCCTGAAGAAGGCGGGGCTCACCATCAAGGACATCCGGCGCTACACGCAGCTCGTCCAGGCTGGCGATGACACGCTGCCCGATAGACGCGACCTGATTCACGAGCGACGTGCCGCGGTGGAGGCTGACATGGCCGCGCTTCAGCGCACGCTCGACTTCATCACCTACAAGTGCTGGTTCTACGACGAGGCCGTGCGACTGGGCAGCGAGGATGCCGTGCACGAGCTACCGGACGAAAGCATCCCTTCCGATATTCGCGCCATGCGTGACCGGTCCTTCGAGTGAGGTCGCCGCGCGCTCGCGCCTAGCCGAAAAGCCTCATGCTGCGCTCGCGCGTGACGACGCCTTGCGCGGCGCTCAGGTGTATGCGCACGGCCTCTTCGTCGCTGTGACACGTCTCGAGAAGCGCGTCGTGCGTGGGAAGAAGCAGTCCTTCCGTTCGGTCACGCCCCTTTTGCGTCAACTGCAGCAACTTGGTCCGGCGGTTTTCCGTGCTGCGTTCCTTGGAGATGAGTCCCTGGGATTCCAGGGTCTTCATGGGTGCCGTGATGTCGCTGCTCTTTAGGAAAAGGTAATCGGCGACGCGCGACGCGGTCACGTTGGGGCCGAGCAGGTAGAGCGCGAGCAATACGCGAAGCTCGGATGTCTTGAGGCCGAGCTCGCGCAGACGTTGTGCCGTGAGCGTGCGCGAAATCATGATGGTGTCGAAGAATGCCGTGTCCAGGCGGAACTTACCGTTCTCGATGCGCTGCGCATCATGGATGGTTACCGCATCGGTTGAACTGGCGAAGGCGGCCTCAAGCTGCTCGGGCGTGAGGTTTTTCCAGTAGTTCTGCAAGAACTGCCCGACATGGTAATCCGCCCGTTCGATAGCCGAGGAGCCCTTTCTCGTGAGGGCGAGTGACACCACGCGCATGTCATCGGGGTCTTCCGCCCTCGTGACGAGTCCTTCGTCCACGAGATGGGGAACTGCAGCCGAAACCGTGCTCACGCCGACGCGCAGGTTGGCGGCAAGGTCGGTACTGCGTATGGTCTGCCGCGGAGCCGATAGCAGGCGCAAGAGCATGCGGTACTGCAGGGTCGTAAGGGAGCAGTCGCCCTCCAGGATGCGACTGATGGATTTGTACAGCAGGTTCATGATGGTGAGGTAATCCGACAGGCCCTCGACTGCGGCGACATGCTGTGGATGATTGACGTCCTCGAGCTTACGGCGCTCCTGGTCAAGTTCCGTTGCGATCATGAAAACCTCACAGATGCGGCTTTGCGGAAAGTTATTCAATCACAATATTATTGAATACATATATTGTTAATGAAAAATGCTTTACATAAGGATGGATGGGCGTAATCTAGTCGTGACTGGTCATCGCGGATGCGTCGCATGTCGCAGCCAGCAAAGAGAGAGCGAGAGGAGTTTCGCATGTCGGAAGAATCGTTCGTCTACACTGCTTGTCCCGGTTGGGGTGACCATGACTACTGTGCGCTTAAGACCATCGTGAAAGATGGCAAGATCGAGCGCATGGAGCGCATCGTCTACTCTCAGCCGGAAGAGCCCGATGGGCACATTTGCCAGAAGGGCTGCCTCGCGGGTCGTCAACCCTATGATCCCAAACGTCTCAGAAAACCGCTCAAGCGCGTGGGCGAGCGCGGGAGCGGGAAGTTCGAGGAAATTAGCTGGGATCAGGCCCTCGACGAGATTGGCGAGAAGCTCTGCAAGATTCGCGACGAGTATGGCCCTGACAAGGTCGTTCTCTGGAACCTCGGCGCAGGCGTTCCCGCCCAGTACAGCTTCGAGAACCTGATGCCGTTCCGTTTCGCGAACACCTTTGGCGTCACCGTTCCGCTCGGCTCGATCGGTTTGGATAACGGTCCCTTCTACGCCGAGTTCTATAACGCGGGCAGTGAGTTTCCCCGCACTGTGATCGACCCGCGCATCATGGTCGGCACGGATCTCATCTACGTTTGGGGTTGCAATCCCATCGAGAACCAGATGCGCTGCGCCCAGAACCTCGTACGTGCCCGCGAGGCCGGTGCGCGCATCGTCGACCTCGGCCTCATCTTCGACGGCACGGCAGGCTTTGCCGACGAGTTCGTTGCCATGAAGCCGGCGTCCGATGGCTATCTGGCCATGGCCATGGTGAACTACATCCTGCAAAACGATCTGCAGGCAAGCGAGTACTTGCTCGCACGCTCAATCGCCGCCTACCTCGTCGATGACGAGACGGGACTGCTCGCCCGCGATCCCGACGATGGCTGCTACCTTGTCTGGGATGCGGCGAGTGACGCCGCCGTTGGTGTTGCGCCCAAGCGCGGAGATTATCCCGAGGGGGCCGACGTCCAGCTCTTCGGCAGCTACGAGATCGACGGCAAGCGCTACACCACGGCACTCCAGAAGCTCAAGGACGCCGCGGCGGAGTACACCTTCGAGCTTGCCGCCGAGAAGTGCGGTATCAGCGCCGAGGACGCCGAGCGTCTTGCACGTGACTGGGTCGAGGCGGAAAACGCCTTCATCCTGTCGGGCTATGGCCTGCGCTACCGCAACTCCAACGAGACCTATCGCCAGTTCCTGCTGCTCGGCGCCCTGACGGGCCGCCTGGGCAAGCCGGGTAGCGGCGTCTTCGAGGCGCTGCAGCTCCAGAGCTGGCCGCTCGTCTTCAACGACATCCCCATCAGCTGCCCCGATGGCGTTGCCGGCGTGAAGTCGGTGCCCGTGCGCATGGCGCAGTGGTTTGCGGCGGCCGAGGCCGATGACAGCCCCTATAAGGCGCTCATCGTATGCAGTGGCAATCCCGTGCACCAGCAGCCCGATCGCCAGCGATGGCTCGATGTCGTGAAGGGCATGGAGCTTGTCGTCGACTATGACGTATGGCTCACCGACACCGGCGAAATCGCCGACTACGTGCTGCCTGACCTCATGTCCTTCGAGCGTGAGGATCTCATCACGGGAGCATGCTACAACCACGTCATTCTGCAGGAGCCGGCCATCGAGCCGCAGGTCGACGGCCATGAGCCCGTCTGGGTGTTCAGCGAGCTCGCCAAGCGCGTCGGTCTGGGCGATTACTTCACGATGGGCATTCCCGAATACATCGACATTCGCCTGCAGACACAGTACCCGCTCATCGCCGGCATCCAACCGCCCGTCACCTACGAGCGCCTCAAGGCCGAGAAGATGATTCGCGCTGCCGCTCCGCCCGAGCCCAAGTACACGCCGTACCTCAATCCCGCCGAGGTGCTCGATAACGAGACCGGACGCATGGAGATCATCTACTCCGAGAAGCTCGCCGAGCTCGGCATGGCAACGACCAAGGTGCTCGAGCCGAACAAGATCGGCAAGTCGAGCGAGTATCCATATCAGCTCTTCACCGGTCGCCAGCGTTTCTTCATGCAATCGAGCTTCACCGACGATCCCATCACCGTGAAGCTTTCCGGAGAGACGCCTGCCACGAGACTCAATCCGGTGCAGGCCCAGCGCCTGGGACTGGCCGAAGGCGACATGGTCGAGGTCTTCAACGAGCGCGGGCATGTCATCACGCGTCTGGTGCTCGACGAGAGCGTTCCGGATGGCACCGTGCACGTGTGGTTTGGCTGGCGTCGTCGTCAGTTCGAGGAGGGCACCTACGCCGAGATCACGCACCAGTGCGCTGGCCAGGATTCGCAGGGCCCGCTCGAGGACAAGTGGTTCGCGGATTGGCTTGCCGCGGGGCACCATCCCAACCCCTACGTCGAGGCAATGAGTTCGCTCACGGGCTCGACCGACTGCTACTGGGACTCGTGGTGCGATATCCGCAAGTTCGAGGGCGAGATAACGCCCAATCCGCAGGAATCCATCGTGAAGGAGGCTTAAGTCATGGCACACAAGATGTTGGTCGATATCGACCGTTGCATAGGCTGCTGGACCTGCGCGATGGGCTGCAAGGTCGGCAACCACCTGGAAGATGACGAGTATCGCGTCGAGGTCGAGACCCATGGCTCGGGCGCCGGCATCGACCGTCCCGAGGGTGTCTATCCCGACCTGCACATGTGGTGGCAGCCGGTTTACCTGCCGAGCTGCACCTTCTGCGCCGAGCGCATGAAGGAGGGGGAGCCGCAGTTCTGCGTGATGGATTGCCCGACGCAGGCGCTGGCCTTCGGCGATGTCGACGACCCGGACTCCGCCTACTCGCAGGCTCGTGCGCGACTCGAGGCCCGCGGTGCGCGGTTCTGGGAGCTCGACGATGCCGGCACGACGACGCGCTCTCACATCGAGTACGCCAGCACCCGCCAATAGCGAGATAGAAGCTCAGAGCAACTGTCTCATTAAGCGGCCCTCGGGTTTCCGGGGGCCGCTTTCGTTTAGTGAGACAGATGTGTCTGTCCAATCTGCCTCATGCTCTCGTTCTGCTGCTAAAATGAAATCATCGTTACCGACTATAAAAGGAGGTTCCCATGAGCTACGAAATCGTCGATGCGGATTACGTGCTCGAGCACCTTGGCAAGATGCCCATCCTGGACGTGCGTCCCAAGGACATGTACCTGGAAAGTCGCATTCCCGGTGCGCTCTCGGCCCCGCTTCTGGAAGCCAAGGAAGCCCCGGAGGACACGACCGAGTTCTTCCTGCGCGAGGTTCTCGACGCGGGGATTGACCCCACCAAGGACTTCATTGTCTACTGCTATGATGGCGGCCTTGCCCGCGAGGCCTGCGATCTGCTCGAGAATGCCGGAAACACCTGCCAGAAGTGCTATGCAGGCAGCTGGGTCGATTGGATTTCCGACTCCTCACGTCCCGTCGAGAAATAAGACAAAAGCAGCCCGGCGCGTTTTGTCTCATCGAGCGGCCCTCGGAGAAATCCGGGGGTCGCTTTCTATTTCTCCATGAGCTTCTCGAGGGCGGTCATACGTGCGCAGACGGTGAATATGCGTGCCGCCTGCTCGAGCTCTTCGATGCTCGGGAAGCTCGGGGCGATGCGGATGTTGGAGTCACGCGGGTCGTTGCCGTACGGCCAGGTCGCACCAGCGCCCGTCAACGCAACACCCGCCTCCCTGGCCTTGGCCACGGTTTCCTTGGCCGTGCCGTCAAGACCGGTGAAGCTGATGAAGTAGCCACCACGTGGACGCGTCCACGTGCCGATGCCCGTGCCGCCCAGGTCCTCGTCGAAGATATCGAGCACGCGCTCGAAGCGCGGACGCAGAAGCTCTGCGTGCTTGCCCATGTGCGCAGCGATTCCCTCGGCGTCCTTCAGGAAGCGTACGTGGCGCAGCTGGTTGAACTTGTCGAACCCGATGGTCTGTGCCCCCATGCTCGCGAGCATCTCATCCACGTTGGCGACGCTCGACACGAAGGCGGATATGCCCGCTCCGGGAAAGGTCACCTTGGAGGTCGAGCAGAACTCGAAGACCATGTCGGGATGGCCTGCCTCGGCGCACGCGTTGATGATGTTGAGGACATGGTCCTGGAGCGTCGGGTCGTCGTAGAGATGGTGTACGGTGTAGGCGTTGTCCCAGAAGATCCTGAAGTCGCTGGCGGCCGGCTCGAGTGCGGCCAGCCCACGTACGACTTCGTCCGAGTACGTGTAGCCGCAGGGGTTCGAGTACTGGGGGACGCACCAGATGCCCTTGACCGCTGGGTCTGCCACGAGGCGCGCGATCTCGGCAACGTCCGGGCCGTCCTCGCCCAGCTCGATGGGGAGCATCTCGATGCCGAAGTGCTCGCAGATGGCGAAATGACGGTCATATCCCGGGCTCGGACAAATAAACTTGACGTGATCGAGCTTGCTCCAGGGCGCCTGACCGCCCAATCCCGTTATCCAGGCCCGCGCAATGGTGTCGAACATGATGTTGAGGCTCGAGCCTCCGCATATCACGACCTGCTCCGGCGTGACGTCGAGCATGTCAGCGATGAGTGCGCGGGCCTCGGGCAGGCCGGCGAGCACGCCGTAGTTACGGCAGTCCGTGCCATCGTCTGCGAGGTAGTCGGCCTCTGAGTTCACGCAATCGAGCAGCGGCATGCTCAGCTCGAGCTGGGCGGGGCTCGGTTTGCCGCGGGCCATATTGAGTTCGAGACCTAGTGCGCAATACCGCTCGTACTGCCGTGCAAGCTCGTCGTAGAGCTCGCGCATCTCGCCTGCGCCCATGTCCTTGTACTCAGTCATTCCCGCTTCTTCCTCCGTGATGAAAATGTCGGCGCCCATTATAGACGCAATGGCTATAATGAACGACGCATCTGTTCAAGGCGGGGTGGAATTCCCCACCGGCGGTGAGCGACCTTCGTGTCGTGCAGCCCGCTAACTTCCCTCGGGGAGCCGATCCAGGGCGAATCTGGAGCCGACGGTCATAGTCCGGATGAGAGAGCAGAAAGGAGCGGATCACTATGTCCGAAATCTCTCACGCAGGCGGGAGCGTCACCCCGCAGCAATCACGTAAGGCCGCATGGAGCACGCGCAAGCTCGTCCTGCTCGCGCTTTTCACGGCGCTTTCGCTCATCCTGTCCTTCATCGAGGCGCCGATTTTTCCCGCGGCACCGTTTCTGAAGTACGACCCGTCTGCCATCATCGCGGGCTTTGCCGCGTGCGGTCTGGGAGTTGGCGCGGGCCTGCTCGTGGGCGTTGCCTCGGCTGCTATCCACGGTCTCATCATGGGAGACCCCTGGGGATCGCTCATGACCATCATCGCCGTGGCATGCTGGATCGTGCCAATGGCGCTCATCTATCGCACCAAGAGGACGCGCACGACGCTTCTCGTCGGCATCATCGTCGGGTCCGTCCTTTCGCTGGCTGGTGCCATCGTGGGCAACCTGCTCATCACGCCCATATACACGGGGACGGACGTGGCTACGGTCGCCGCCATGATCATTCCCATCCTGCTTCCCTTCAACGCGCTCAAGATCGTCATCAACGACGTACTCGCCTTCGTGCTCTACAAACCGGTCGAGAACCTCATGTCCAAGGACTAGTCCATGAATGAAGGCCTCGACAATCCAGGCAAGATCTCGCTCGATCACGTCTCGTTTTCGTACAAGGCAGATGCACCGAACGTGCTCGACGATATCTGCCTGGATATCGAAGCCGGTCAGTTCGTCGCCGTGCTCGGCGCAAACGGATCGGGTAAGTCGACGCTGGCCAAGCACATCAACGCGTTGCTCGTGCCCACGGCCGGACGTGTCATGGTGGGCGGCCGTGACACGCATCGCGAGGAGGACGTCCTCGCCATCCGCGAGGCAGCCGGCATGGTGTTCCAGAACCCCGATAACCAGGCCGTGGCTTCCATCGTGCGCGATGACGTCGCCTTCGGGCCCGAGAACCTGGGTCTTGCGCCCGACGAGATTCGCGCGCGTGTCGATGAGGCGCTGGCCGTCGTCGCCATGCAGGGCCATGCGGAGGAGGAAATCGCGAACCTTTCGGGTGGTCAGAAGCAGCGCATCGCCATTGCCGGCGTGCTCGCCATGCGTCCGCGGATTCTCATACTCGATGAGCCGGGCGCCATGCTCGATGCCCGCGGTAGGCGCGGCATCACGCGCGTCGCTCACGAGCTCAACGCTGGCGGGATGACCGTCGTGCTCATCACGCACTTCATGGAAGACGCACTCGGTGCCGATCATGTCGTCGTGCTCGATGCAGGTCGCATCGCGCTCGAGGGCACGCCCGACGAGGTCTTCACCGATGCCGCGGCCCTGCGCGCCTTGCGCCTCGAACTTCCCTTCTCGATCCGGCTTGCCGAGGATCTGCGCAAGCGGGGGTTCGAAGTGGGGATGGGACTTTCCGAAGCCGTACTGGAGGAGGAGCTATGCCAGTTGCTTTCGAACAGGTGAGCTTCTCTTACGATGGCGAGCGCGATGCTCTCGAGAACATCGACCTCGTTGTGGACGATGGCGAGTTCCTGGGCGTCATCGGCCATACCGGATCGGGCAAGTCGACGCTCGTCCAGCTCATGAACGCCCTGCTCGTTCCCACGGCAGGGCGGGTGCTCGTCGATGGCATGGACACGCGTGAGCGCAAGTTGCGTCGCAAAGTGCGCACGACGGTCGGCCTCGCCTTCCAGTATCCGGAAACCCAGCTCTTTGCCAATACGGTTGCCGAGGATGTGGCCTTCGGTCCTCGCAATCTGGATCTACCCGATGGCGAGGTGGACCGACGCGTGCGAGAGGCGCTCGAGCGTGTGGGCATGGATTATGCGGAAGTCGCCCAACGCAGTCCCTTTGACCTTTCCGGCGGCCAGCAGCGCAGGGTCGCCCTCGCCGGCATTCTCGCAATGGAACCACGGGTACTCGTGCTCGACGAGCCAGCCGCCGGCATGGACCCGGCGACGGTGTCCGAGATTCGCGCTTACCTGCGCGAGCTCAACGACCAGGGCCTCACCATCGTGCTCGTGTCGCATTCGATGGACGATGTTGCCGAGCTTTGCTCGCGCATTATCGTGCTCGATCACGGCACGCTGCACATGCAGGGGACGCCGGCCGAGCTGTTCACGGCGCAAAACGCCGCCGAGCTTCGTCGCATCAACCTCGGTGTGCCCCGTGCGACCAAGTTTGCCCTAGAATTGGCAGAGCGCGGGCTCGAGATGCCCGACCCGATTCTCGACGAACGGCAACTCGTCGAAGCATTGGTCGACCTGCGCAATGAGACACATTGGACAGGTACATCTGTCTCATTCGAACAGAAAGGATGACGTGGCCATGGCGGAAATCTCAACCGAGCTCGACCAGCTTTCGGTTGCGCTCATCCAGACGACGATTGACATGCTCGACGTGCATGACGACGTCCCCGTCATGCTCGCGGTGGATTGCGATGACGAGCTCTTGACCTTCGAGGATGACACACCCGATGGTTGCTATCGCGCCGCACGCGAGCAGGTGCGATCCTATGGCAAGGACTGCGTGCGCTATGCGCTGCTCACCCAAGGTTTCGTACAGGAAGACGAGACCGATTCCGGCCAACCCGCCCTGCTCTTCGAGTTTGCCGAGCGCGGCATGGACTGCGCCTGGAGCGGTTTCATGCTGTATCGCCGCGACGAAGACGGTCATGTCGAGGTAAGTGACCCCATGCCGGCAGGCGAGGAAGAACTCCTTTTCGGGTGAGGTGCGAGAGTAAGCCTCCCGTCGCCCGTCTTTCTCGTCCCTCCGCTCCCGCAATGAAATGCTGCGCTGCTGTCTGAAGCATGGTATCCTGCAAGGCTGTACGAAACACAGCTGACAACGGGATAACGTCCATGCTTCAAGAAAACATCCGCAATATCGCCATCATCGCTCACGTCGACCATGGCAAGACCACGTTGGTCGACCGCCTGCTGCAGACCGCTGGCATCTTCCGCGAAAACCAGCAGGTCGAGGAGCGCGTCCTGGACTCCAACGATCAGGAGCGCGAGCGTGGCATCACCATCCTCTCCAAAAACGTCTCCATTCGCTATAAGGACGTGAAGATCAACGTCATCGACACGCCGGGCCACGCCGACTTCGGCGGCGAGGTCGAGCGTGTGCTCAAGATGGCCGATGGCGTCTTGCTACTAGTCGATGCCTTCGAGGGCCCCATGCCGCAGACGCGTTTCGTTCTCAAGCATGCTCTCAACCTCGATTTGGTTCCCATCGTCGTCATCAACAAGATCGACCGCCCCGGCGCGCGCCCCGACGAGGTTCTCGATGAGGTCTTCGAGCTCATGCTCGAGCTAGGTGCAAGCGACGAGCAGCTCGACTTCACCACCATCTATGCGAGCGCCATGAACGGCTACGCGCGGCTCGAGCCCGATGACGGCAACATGGACATGCTGCCGTTGCTCGACGCCATCCTCGAGCATATCCCGGCGCCCGATGTCGACCCGAACGGCCCCGTGGCCATGCAGATCTGCACGGTCGACCATTCCGAGTACGTTGGGCGCATCGGCACGGGGCGCCTGTTCTCCGGTTCCATCGAGGCGGGCCAGCAGGTGCTCGTGCTCAAGAACAACGGCACCGCCCGTTACGAGACAACTGTCAAGCACCTCTACACGTTCGAGGCCCTGGGCCGCGAGGAAGCGCAGAGCGCCGAAGCCGGCGACATCATCGCAATCGTCGGTGTCGAGGATGCCGACGTGGGCGATGTGGTGACCGACATCGAGAACCCTGTCGAAATGGAGCCCATCGAGGTCGAGGAGCCGACGCTCTCGGTCATCTTCGAGGCGTCCTCGAGCCCGCTCGTGGGCAAGGAAGGTGACATCGTCGGCGGCCGCCAGCTCAAGGAGCGCCTGATGCGCGAGGGCGAGGCCAACATCTCGATGCGCATCGAGGAACTCGAGGACAAGAGCGGCATCGAGGTCGCCGGTCGTGGCATCCTGCACCTTTCCGTGCTCATGGAAACGATGCGTCGCGAGGGCTACGAATTCCAGGTCGGCCGCCCGCGCGTACTCTACAAAACCGTCGATGGCGTGAAGATGGAGCCCATCGAGGACGCCTCGGTCGAGACGCCGGAGGAGTACGCCGGCAAGATCATCGAACTCTTCGGGACGGCCGGGGGCGAGATGACCAACATGGCGACACACCAGGACCAGACGGTGCTGTCCTTCAAGATTCCCACGCGCGGCATCATGGGCCTACGCACCAAGATCCTCAACGCGAGTCACGGCGAGGCCATCTTCAGCCATCGCTTCTCCGAATACGGGCCCATGCGCGGCGAGCTGGGCGGTCGCAAGAACGGCGCCATGGTCGCCATGCATTCCGACAAGGCCGTCGCCTACGCGCTCGACACGCTGCAGCAGCGCGGCACGCTCTACGTCGAGCCTGGTGACGAGTGCTACGAGGGCATGATCGTGGGCGAGAACGCCAAGGAAGGCGACATGGACGTGAACGTGTCGAAGACCAAGCAGCTCGGCAACCAACGTGCATCGAGTGCCGACAAGGCGATTATGCTCATCCCGCCGGTCAAGTTCACGCTCGAGGAGGCGCTCGAGTACATTGCCGATGACGAGCTCGTCGAAATCACCCCCAAGTCCATACGCTTACGCAAGCGTACGCTCGATAAAATTGGAAGAAAGAAGGAACGCGCCCGTGCGCTGGGCAAGTAACTAAGGAGCCACCATGACTCAGGAACTGCTTCGTCTTCATGACGCAAAGGTAAAGATGGACGGTCGCGTGATTCTCGACGTCGACGACTTCGTCATCAACCAGGGCGAGCGCATCGTCGTGCTCGGGCCCAACGGATCGGGCAAGTCGACGCTGGTCAAGCTGCTCACTAAGGAGATCGAGCCGGTATGGCGCGAGACGCCGCCGGTGCTCTTCATGGGTCAGCCCGATCCATCGGAGGAAACCCTCATCGAGACGGTGGGCCTCGTCTCCACCGACGTGCAGGAGCGCATGATGGTGCATCGCACGGTGTTCGACATCGTGCTCGGCGGCTTCTTCGGAAGCGTCGGCGTTCCCTTCCACATCGGGGCCTCCGACGAGCAGGTCGAGCAGGCCCGCAAGGCCATTCGCGAAATCGGCATCCCGTCGCTGTCCGAGCGTGACATGCTCACGCTTTCCACGGGACAGGCACGTCGCGCGCTCATCGCCCGCGCGCTCATCAACGGTCCCGCGCTGCTGATCTTCGACGAGCCGACGTCGGGTCTCGACCCCGAGGGTGCCTGGAACATGCGCCAGTCGCTCTCCGCGCTTGCCAAGGCCGGCCATACCATCCTCGTCATCACCCATAACGTGAGCGACATCATGCCGGAATTCGATCGCGTGGTCATGCTGCAGGACGCGCACATCGTTGCCGACGGTCCCAAGGAAGAGGTCCTCACGACGCAGAAGCTTCGCCACCTCTTCGGCGTCCCCATCACGCTCGTCGAGACGGATGGCCGCTACCACCTGCAGTAGTCTTCCGAATGTATAGATGGTTACGATAAAATAGACCAATTAACGCAGATGCAGTAACTAGAGGAGCGCCACATGGCTGATCTCATGGAATATGTGAACGTACTGGCCGATCAGATCGGTCCACGACCGGTCAGCACGGAGGAAGAGCATCAGGCCTCGATCTACATTGCCCAGGAGCTGTCCGATGACGGCCTGGATGTCAGCGTCGACGAGTTCGCGACCCCGTCCGGCGTGCGTTGGCCTTACGTGCTCGCGTTCGCGGCCGCGGCGTTAGGTACGGTCATTTCCGGCATCGGCATCTTCGTGCCGGGCATTTCGCTCAGCATGTTCATCATCGGCCTGATTCTCGTCGTCGGTGGCTTCTTCGTGTATTTCACCGAGCACAACAACAATCCCGTCTTGTCGAAGATGCGTGCGAGTGGTGTCTCGCAGAACGTCGTGGCCAAGTACGTTCCCGCGAGCGTCGCCCACGATTCGCGTCGCCGCAAGAAGATAATCATCGCCGCGCATGTCGACACCGTGCGTGCCCAGCCCGAGGCGTCTCCCAAGATCATCGCGCATGCTCCGCTGCTGTACAAGATCATCTTCTACAGCATGATTGGCCTTGTCGCCGTCCTCTTCGTCAGGTTGCTGCCGCTTCCCTGGCCCGAGGTCGTCGATACGGTCCTGTGGGTCATATCGCTCATCGCGAGCGCCTACGTGCTCGTGGCAGCCGCCTGCATCGTGGCGAGTCGTTTCACGCCCTACATCTCGGGCGGAAACGACAACGCGTCCTCCATCGCCGTGCTCCTGTCCGTTGCGCATCTGCTGGTCAATCCCGAGGAACGCGAGCGTTACACCAGGGACCGCTCCTTCAGGCTCGTGGGCGGTGCCATGGGTGACGATGCTGACGAGGAACCCATCGACCCGTTTGCCCCCACCGTCGATGACCTCGAGGAGCCCGTCATGCACAGCGCTGAGGAGGCATACGCGGAGGGCCTGGTTCCCGAAGGCGTCGAGGTCACCTATGACGACGACGGTACCCGCGATGACGCGACCGTCGCCTTTCCCGCGCTCACTCCCGAGGAGCAGCTCGACGTCCTTGCCGACACCGCCGCCGAGGAACTGCACCTCGACTCCATGTCGACGGGTGCCTTTTCGCTCGACGATGTCGAGTTCGAACAGGCGGGAGCCGAGGCCGTGACAGTCAATCCGGGCAAACCGGGCGCCATCTCCGAGATGCAAGTTCCCGACCTGGACTTCACGCTCGACGAGGAGATCGATCAAGCTGGCAAGAAGCCTGTCGAGCGCCTTGACGATGCGGTGATCTTCGCCGAGTACATGGGCTCCGACGACCACCAGGACGAGGTCGAGCCCGTTTCCGAGGACGAATCCGCGACGGCACGGGAAACCGAGCGGGTGGTTGAGGTCGAAACGCAGACCGAGGAGCCCGCGATGGTCGTCGAGGAGGAAGAGACCGTTGACGAGGAGCCTCCCGAACCCGCTCCCATCTACGTTCCCATCGAGACGCCGACACGTTCGCACGACGAGCGCCCGCAAGTCGCGCGTCCCGTCCCCTCGTGGTATGCAGCTGCCAAGGAGAAGGCGGCGAAGGACCTCGAGAAGAAGGCAGCTACCAAGGTCGGGGACGACGAGCCTCCCGTATTCTCGTATCGCTCGCGTTTCGCCGACGCGCCAGCCGCTTCGCAAGGCACCCGCGTACAGGAGCCGGAAGAGGAGCCTGCGTCCGAGGAGGCCATCGAGGTCGGAGCCGAGGTCGTCGAAACCGTGACGGACGAGGTGCCGCAGCGTCAGGAGGAAGCGCCTGCAGAGCACGAAGAGGAAGCAGCCGAAATCGTCGATGCCGTCGTCGCCTCCATCAACCTCGACATACCCGATGACCAGCTCGACGAGCTCAGTCCGGATGCAAGCGGCCTGTTTGCGCGTGTCGAGGTGCAGGAGGAAGGCGAGCCCGAGGTCAAGTCCGGCGGATCGCGCGTGCAGCTGACATCGCGCATTCCCAACATCGGCTCCTCGGACGACAAGGAGCGCGAGGAGCGCAAGTCCGCGCACGAGAGCCTCGCGGCGCGAGGCACGCGTTCCGAATTGCAGAGCATCCCGGTTGTTGATACCAACGATGACATCGACGTCGAGCAATCCGATGCCGAGGGCAGAGAGATACTCGAGGACGAGGAGGTCGTCGAGACCGCCGCGGAAATCGAGCCCGTCATCCCGGCGACGGCCAGGACGCAGCGCAAGAAGCCGACGGCCCGTCACGTCACGCAGCAATTTGTGCTGACGCGCGCCACGCGCAATCACGACATCCACCTGGGTGAGAATCGCCAGGAGGCTCCCGTAAGCTCGACATTCGAGGATACGCCGCAAGCGGCACCCCAATCCATGCCTAGCGACGATCCCTTTGCCCCCAAGAGCGAGCGACGCACGAGCGAACGCTCCGCGGCTCCCCGGCCGCGCCAACGTGCCGAGGCTCCGGCAAGCACGCACGTGCAGCCAAACGAGACGCTCCCCCCCGCCCGAGCCGCCCGGGGAGGCGAAGTCG
>UQUH01000039.1 GCA_900544245.1 uncultured Coriobacteriaceae bacterium
GCAGCGTGCTCAACCAGGTGGTGCTGCACCAGTCCATCATCGGCTTGGAGAGCTACGAGGCCATGAAGGAGCTCGGCGAGTACCCCGACATCGTCATCGGCTGCGCCGGCGGCGGCTCCAACCTCGGCGGCCTCATCGCGCCGTTCATGCGTGACAAGCTGCGCGGCGACAAGCCCGACACGCGCTTCATCGCCGTCGAACCCGCGAGCTGCCCGTCGCTCACGCGCGGCAAATACGCCTACGACTTCGCCGACACGGGCCAGACCTGTCCGCTCGTCAAGATGTACACGCTGGGCAACGGCTTCCTGCCCAGCCCCGACCATGCGGGCGGCCTGCGCTACCACGGCATGAGCCCCATCGTCTCCAAGCTCAAGCACGACGGCTACATGGAGGCCGTCGCCGTGAAGCAGACCGACGTCTTCAAGGCGGCCGAGGACTTTGCCCGCCTCGAGACCATCCTGCCGGCGCCGGAGAGCGCGCATGCGATTTTCCAGGCCATGGAGGAGGCGCGCAAGTGCGCCGAGACCGGCGAGGAGAAGACGATCCTCTTCGGCCTCACCGGCACGGGCTACTTCGACATGTACGCCTACGAGGCCTATAACCGCGGTGAGATGACCGACCACATCCCCACCGACGAGGAGCTCGAGGTCGGCTTCGCGACCATCCCCTCCATCGAGGGCATCCAGTAGCGGGGATCTCGCCCGTCGCGAAGCCCTGTCTCAAAATGTGCTCTGGTGTTCGTTACGACGACCGCCAGAGCACGGCTCTTGACATCGGCTCCGAGTATCGCCGGTTTTATGGTGTGATGGCCGAGAGCGCAACCGCGGGCACACATTTCTTGACAGCACCCTCCCAGCACACATTATCTAAGTCTCGTTTTGCAAATCGTTTATGTGTCGAAACCCACCTGTTACCGGGGGATACTCCACTCAATTGGAGTTGTAGATACCCCTTGAAGGAAAGGTGGGGATACTCTGGTTCGAACTCCACAAAGGCCGATGCCGGGCGCGAGGCTCATATACTTCCGTTTGGATACATGCAAACGACATGAGACCGGTCTGGAGATACATGGGCAAGAACCTCGACGCACGCGATATGACGAACAAGAAAGCGAAGGCCGCGACGGCCAGGCGGCAATCCCTTGCCGTCAGGGCGCGTGGCTTCGTCACGTCACGTCTGCGGTTGCAGGGCACGGCCATCGCCCACGAGGACACACTCGTCATGTCGCCGGTCAAACTGCCCGGTGCCGACCATGCGCGCAAGCTCGACGAGAAGGCATCGTCGTTGTGGCGCAAGACCAAGTGCTTCTTCTCGCAGCTCGCGCTCACGAAGGAAGACGAGACTGCCTATTTCGAGCCGAGAACATGGGCCTTCTGGCGCGGCATCATCATGTACTTCTTCCTCTTCAGCGTCGTGGGACATTGGATGGAGATCCCCTACTGCCTTTCGATGGATGCGCTCTTCGGCATCGTCGATGCAGACTACGCCATCTTCCTCGACGAGCTCTACGTCCCCTACTGGGTCTACGGCGCCGGTGCCGCGGCGATAACCATATTGCTGCTTCCGCTCAAGATACGGCTCGTGGGCAGACGAAAGACCATGTGGGGCGCCGCCCTCGAGTTCTTCGTCATGGCGGTCGTGCTCTGCGCTGCGCTCGAGTGCATCATGGGGTGGATCGTCAACCAGCCGGACGCCCTGGGCGAGTATCCCTACTGGGACAACTCGCAGCTCCCCCTTAACATCTTCCAGCAGGCCTGGCTCGTCAACGATATCTTCCTGGGACTCGTCACACTCGGCTACGTCTGGTTCGCATTCCCCTTCTGCCAGAAGTTCTGCAAGCTCATCGGCGATAAGGCAGCCGATGGGCTGTTCTGGGCTGTCATCGCGGTTTTCGCGATAATCTGCGTTCTCACATACGCCCTCTAGCGCGTAAACGGGTATCATGGCGCCTATATGGTCAACGCGCGTGGATGTCCCGCGCTGATTCGCGCCATGCAAGGCGCCCCAAAGGAGAATGGCTATGGAAATCGACCGCAAGGCGTTCCGCTCTCTGAGCAGCGGACTCTACATCATCTCGTCTATCGACGCTGATGGCAGGCTATGCGGATGCGTGGTCAACACGCTTCTGCAAGTCGCATCCGACCCTGCCCAGCTGCTCGTGTCCATCAACAAGCAGAACGCGACGGCGGACGCCGTGTCCACCAGTAAGCGTTTCTGCGCGAGCGTGCTCTCGCAGGACACGACCATGGACCTCATCGGCACCTTCGGCTTCAAATCCAGCAAGGACATCGACAAGTTCTCCGAATTCGACCACGACATATGCGAATCGGGCCTCCCCCGCCTCACGCACGACACGCTCGCCACGTTCGAGGTATCCGTCGATTCGACGATTGACGTCGGGACCCATCTCGTGTTCATCGGCACCGTCAAGAGCGCCGAGGTGATGGGCGAGGGAACGCCCATCACCTACGATTACTACCATCGCGTGCTGCGCGGCAAGACGCCCGCCAAGGCCGCCTCGTACAACGATGGCGACGACCCGGCAAAGGACGAGATCGTCGAGGTCGAGGAGACGGCATCCTCGGAGCAAAAGGTCGCATGGCGCTGCAAGATGTGCGGCTATACCGTCGAAGGCTATCCGGACGGCCTTCCCGAAGACTGGCGCTGCCCCCTGTGCGGCATGGGACGCGACTACTTCGAGAAGGTGCTCATCTAGTCGCTCATTCCAAACGCGAATGAGGGTTCTGGCCGCATCGGCCCACGCCATAACGATATAATGTGTCAATTGCACATCTCGCGAAAGGACGATCATGGGTTTTCTGGAAGGTAAGACCGCAATCATCACGGGCGGCGGTTTCGCCGCGCTCAAGAACGGCGAGCCCGGCTCCATCGGCTACGGCATTGCCACGGCATACGCCAAGGAGGGCGCCAACCTCGTCATCACCGGCCGCAACGTGAAGAAGCTCGAGGACGCCAAGGAAAGGCTCGAGGCCGCCTACGGCATCCAGGTACTTCCCGTCGCCGCCGACGTGAGCGCCGGTTCCGACAACAAGGCGACCGTGCAGGCAGTCGTCGACGCCGCCATCGAGAAGTTCGGTCGCATCGACGTGCTGGTCAACAACGCGCAGGCCTCGGCTTCCGGCGTCACGCTCGCCGATCACACCACCGACCAGTTCGACCTGGCCATCTACTCGGGTCTCTACGCGACCTTCTACTACATGCAGGCCTGCTATCCGCATCTCAAGGAGACGAAGGGCTCTGTCATCAACTTCGCGTCCGGTGCCGGCCTCTTCGGCAACTACGGGCAATGCGCCTACGCCGCCGCCAAGGAGGGCATTCGTGGCATGAGCCGCGTGGCCGCCACCGAATGGGGTCCCGATGGCATCAACGTCAACGTGGTCTGCCCGCTTGCCTGGACCGCGGCGCTCGAGAACTTCCAGGAGGCCTATCCCGAGGCGTTCGAGGCCAACGTCCACATGCCGCCGATGGGTCACTACGGCGATGTTGAGAAGGAGATTGGCCGCGTCGTCGTCCAGCTCGCCAACCCAGACTTCAAGTTCATGAGCGGCGAGACGCTCACGCTCGAGGGCGGCATGGGCCAGCGTCCGTAGGGTTTCCTTGCGTCATGCGTCACCGCGCCCGGTTCGGCACCACGCCGAGCCGGGCGTTTTTTCGAATGGGATGTGTCTCACACGTCATCCTTCTTGCTCTAGAATGCAGATGAACGGTTTCGTCACATGAGGAGACGCATGAAGAAGAAGGACCTCATAACCCTGCTCGCGGGTGTGGCCGTCATCATCTTTCTCGCGATCTTCTTCATGCGCGGCGACCAGTTGCAACACCTCATCCAGACCATCGAGCGCGGAACTCCCGTCTTCCTGCTCGCCGGCCTCGTCTTCCAGCTCGGCAAGTACTTCACGCAGGGACTTTCGTTCACCTGGTGCTTCAAGGCGGCGGGCACGTCCATGCCCATCGGCGAGAACGTCATCCTCGTCTTCCAGACCTTCTTCATGGACACGATCATTCCCTCGTTCAACATCTCGGGGACCTCCGTGGTCATCGAGGCAGCCACCAAGCGCGGCATCGAATCGGGACGCGCCACGGGCGCCGCCCTGCTACGCCAGGTCTCGATCAGTGCCGCCTTCGTCATCATCATGGTCATCGGCTTTGCCATCCTGCTCGTCATGGGCAAGCTCGAGACAGGCTGGCTCATCCTCGGTATCGGCGCTGTCGTGGCCGTGGGCGCGATCGTCGCCGCCATGGCGCTCGCGGCGCTGCATCCACAGTTCCTGCTCAAGATCATCGCGCCCATCGAGCACGCCATCGACAAGGTACTCGCGCGGCTGCACCGCCACGACATCGACACCTCGGTCAAGAAGCTCGTGGATACCTACTCGTCATCGGCCAAGGACATGGTGCACAACGTCCCGAGCATCGTCATGGAGCTGGCCTGGGCCGTCGTCGCCAACATCTGCGAGATCATCTGCTTTGCCTTCGTGGGACTTGCCTTCGGCATGGACGATTTCACGGCTGTCATCTGCATCTACGTGGTCGTCACGCTTGCGGCCATGGCCTCGCCCATCCCCCAGGGCGTGGGCGTCGTCGAAGCCGCCGCACTCGTCGCGTTCACGATCTTCGGCATCGAGCAGGCGACCGGACTGGCCGTCATCATGGTCTACCGGCTCATCTGCTTCTGGCTTCCCTTCATCCTGGGTGCCATCCTCATGCGAAAATGAGACAGTTGCTCAGGGACGTTGTCTCATTTGATAATGAGACAACGTCCCTGAGCAACTGTCTCATTTTGCGCCACGTGGTTCGAGCCATGCCAGCCATGCCTCGGCGTCTTCCTGCGTCACATCGATGAGCGCGTAGGTGGTACCGCCCACGCCGGCTGCGGTGCGTGCCTTGATGGTCGCGGTGTGCGCCATGCGCTGCAGCGGATTGGTCTTGGTGTAACCGTACTGGATCTTCTGACGCGGAAAGGTCACGGTCGACGTCGAGAAGCCGCCGTTGGTCACCTGCATGAAGCGGCGATTGAAGGCGAAGCTCGACGAGCGAGCCCACAGGACGGCTCCGATGGCACTCACGACCACGATGATGGCGGCGAGTATGTAGCAAATCATGCACGTCGAATCGAGAAGATCGCGCGTACCGATGGAAAACGTCATGCCGAGTGCATGGATGCTCACGGCCACATCGTCAACCCACAACCCCATGGTGAGTTGGAAGACGGCCACGATGACGGCGAGCCAGAATCCGGCGCCCTGCACGATGCAGCGACGCGTGAGGGCACGACGAAGCGCAACGGGAGCGACCTTGCGCCGGTCAGTCGGGACATCCTCGAATTCGGGGACGAGCCCGGCGAGAATCTGCGGGACCTTCGCGAGCTTCACGAAAGGATGGATGACGATGCCGCGCTTGGCACGCGCGTTCTTGCCGTCATCGCCCTCTGCATTCGCGTCGACCTTGGCAAGCGACACCTCGCAGTAACCGAAGATCCTGCGGATGAACGACTGGGTGACCACGACGGCCTGGACGCGTTCGATGTCGACGCCCTGGAAGGTGTGCTGCAGCAGACCGTATTCGACCTCGATACGACTCTCGCGCCGACGTGCCCTGAACCCGCCATAGCCGATGCACGACGCGATGACGGAGAGGACCCACACGATGACGATGAAGCCGATCACCATGCTGGCAAGCGCGACCATGCCCGACTGGATAACCTGCGACCCGACGTCGGCCACTACCGCAGAAATCGCATCGTCCGCCGAATTGGGCAAAATGTCGAATATCGATCCCACAATCTGCACGAGACCGATGACGATACCCATGAGCAAGACCGCGAAGCTCGTGTTGTTGGAGAGGCCGGCCAAGACGAGCTCCTTGTTAGAAAGGCCGTACTCATAGCTCACGCGCCCGCCGTCATAAGCCTCGCCGGCGAACACCCCGCCGAGCTCATCCCACGCCTCCTGGCCCACGTCGAGTATGTTACGTCCCTCGCGTTCGTCTTGGGGCGGCACGGGTGCGCCTGGTCTTTGCGGCCGCGTCCCCTGCGTCTGGGGGCGGACGGATTCCCGGTAGCTCACGCCGCGTATCGAGGCATCCTTGCGGGCGAAGAGCTCGCTCCTAAGCCATTCCGCATCGTGTTTGGTGACGTAGGGGACGACGACAGCCTTGTTGTTGGCGCCGCCGGCCGTGTCGATATAGAGCGTGCGCACGCCAGCGATGCGCTGCAGCAGCGACGCCTTCTGGTCGACCGACTGCACCTTGTTGTAGGGCACGTGCACGCGCTTCTTGGTAATGATGCCGCTGTAGAGATTGAACTCGTCAGGACCTAGGACGTAGTACAGCCGCTTGTAGGCAAGCCAGTGAACGAGAAAGACGATCGCGACGAAGATGACAAAAGCAGCGAGCGAGATACCCGCCGTCACCGCAATCACGAAACCGACCTCGGCTCCCCCGCCGTGCATCCCCTCGGAAATGGCACCGATGATGCTCGAGAGCATCGAGACGACGGCGACGACGAACACGGCGAGGACGACGCGCAGCGTCCCGAGCCAGATATAGCTGTGATGTACCTGGTGCCTGACGGGTTCCGAAACCGTCGTGACGTCCTGGTCCCGCGAATCCATCCCGTTCATTACACGTCCTCGCGGGCCAGACGGGCAAGTTCGGCGGCACGGTCACGCAGCTCCTCTGCACTCTGGGTATCCAAGCCGGGAATCTCGTGTGATCCGGCCGCCGTGGAGACCGTGACCGAGGCGAGCTTGAAGGCTCGCAAGATGGGGCCCTGGCGCGTGTCGGTGTTCTGCACGCGAATGAACGGGATGATGTAGCGCTTGCGCCAGATGATGCCCTTGGCGATGTCGAGGTACTCGTCGGAGAGCTCGTAGCGCCAGCGAACGTAGCGAATTGGCGGCAGGATCACGAGGAAGATGACGAGCATCACGACAAGCGCGGCGACAAGCGCAATGCAGACGACACCGGCCCAGCTCTCGCCAGGATCGACCGCGACGACGATGGCGAACGGGACGAAGCAGCAGACAAAACCGAGGATGATCCAGATGGCATCGTTTATGCGCCAGACGTTCTTTATTCTCGGATCCAGCTTCTGCTCCGGCAATGCGCGCATGATTTGCCCTTCACTCGATGGCAGGAATGTTCATGAATCGAGAGTATAACAGGAGGGGACTGGAACAAGGGATAGATCATTTGTCCTCTCGTATACTCGAGAAAAATATCATTCATACATTTCAATAACATTCTCATATTATTCCGCGAACGGATACAAATAGCCCATAAACGTGCTATCCTGACTATAGAATATATATGGCGAGAGAAGGAGGCTCCCCATGAATAAGGAAAGAATGCACGAGCTCGTCGAGGGCGTACACATGATAGACGAGATCGACCCCGCGGACTTCAAGACCATCAAGACGGACTTCGAGTTCGAGGAGCCACCTGCCGTCTCCATCTACATGCCCGTCCAGCACACCGAGCGTGACATGCGCCGCAACAACTGGGATCGCATCGAGTTCAAGGACCTGGTAAAGGAGGCCAAGCGCCAGCTGCTCGCCAGCTGGGACGAGCGCGAGGTCAAGCCCATCCTCGAGAAGCTCGACTACATGTCCAAGCGTCAGGACATGGAGCTGTGGCTCGAGGCCAAGAAGGGCCTCGCCTTCTTCCTCAACACCAAGACCTGCTACGTCTACAACATGGACATGACGCCCACAGCCCAGGTCGTCGTCGGCGACGATTACGACTTCGCCCAGCTCAACGGCGAAATCATCGAGGATACGGCATCGCGTTTCAAGCTGCTGCTCCTCAACGCGGATTTCTTCGCCGTACTCGACGGCAACGACCAAGGTGTGCATTTCGAGGAGTTCCCGGAAGACGTCAAGCACTACTTCGCCGAGACCTTCCCGGAGTTCGACGGAGAGGTCACGGCGCTTGACTACTATAGCCTCGAGGACCACCTGCCGCCCTATCACGGCTGGAAGTCTCGCAATGATGTCAAGCAGGAGGAAGCGCGTAAGTTCTTCCGCTATGTCGACAAGGTCATGAACGACGAAATCGTCCGTGACGAGACCGACATCCCCGTCATCCTCGTGACCGCGCCGGAGCATCTTCACGACTTCCGCGAGGTGTGCACCTTCAAGGCCCTGTATCCCAAGGCCATCGAAAAGGACCCGCGCGGTCTCACGGGCGGCGAGCTCGTCGCCGACGCACTCGAGGTGCTCGGCAGCTAGAGGCGCAAAGGACAGACGATTATGACGAAGGGCAAGGGCAAGCGCATCGCACTGTGGGCCATCGGCATCGTGGCGGGCGTGCTCGTCCTCGCCCTCGTCGTCATCAACGTCTACGTGCGCGTCGCCTACCACACGTACTACTCCGAGGCGCAGCGCGAGTTCAACATCCCCGGCATTCACGACGGGTTCGTGTGCCAGGACCTCGACTACTACGATGAGGGTTCATGCTGGCTGTTCAGCGGCTACGATGCCGGCGGCGGAGCCTCTCCCCTCTACCGTCGCGATGCGGACGGTAGCGTCGCACGCTTCTACGCCAAGCTTCCCGACGGAACGATCTACGATGACCATGGCTCGGCCATCACGACGACGGACCGCTACGCCTTTTTGGCGTGCGAGGACGGCTACCTCGTCTTCGACGCGGCTGACCTCACCACCGTCAGCGCGGGCGGCACGGTGGACGTCATCAGCTCGGTCGACCTCGAGATAACGCCGGCGTTCATGAATGTCGAGAACGACACGCTCTACGCGGGCACCTTCCACCTCATCCCGAGCTACCCCGCCCCCGACGCGCACCACCTCATCGCTCCGAGTGGCAACGAGAACGCGGGTGTCATCTTCGCCTACCCCGCGGACGTGAACGCCCCGTACGGCTTTGCCACGCAGGCGGCCTACGTCTATTCCATCCCGGATGCAGTCCAGGGCATGGCAGTACTTCCCGATGGAAACATCATGCTCTCGAGCTCATACGGGCTCACCTCGTCGCATCTACGCGTCTACGATACGCAGACGGCACAGCGAGGCGACGCCTTCCTGGTCGACGGTCGCGAGGTGCCGCTGTATTTTCTTGACACAGGCAATCTCGTGTCCGACCTTGTCGCCCCGCCCATGAGCGAGGGCATCGAGACACACGACGGGCGCATCTGGATATCCGAGGAATCCGCGGGCAACAAGTACCTCTTCGGCAAGCTCTACGGCGCGGGTTCGGTCTACTCCATTCCAGCAGACTAGGCCGTCTCGCTCGCGCCCGTTTCCACTGGCGCATCCGTGGGCTCGTAGAAGACCGAGCGTCCCTTTCCCAGCCGCTTGGCTTCGTAGAGGGCGGCATCGGCCTGCGCGTAGAGATCCGCGAAACCGACTCCTCCTTGTGCAGGATCGTGCATGCGCACGCCGACGGACACGCTCACGGGCGCGTTTCGCTCGGGCAGCACGTCGATTTGAGCCAGACCATGCTCGATGCGGTCGAGAATGGCGCGCAAGGTGTCCTCGTCGGTCGTACCGGATATCGCGATGGCAAACTCGTCGCCACCCATGCGGCAGGCGATATCCGAGGATCGGATGACCTGGGAAAATACCCTGGCAACGTTGCGGAGCACCTTGTCGCCCATCGCATGGCCGTACGTGTCGTTTATGCCCTTGAGGTCGTCGAGGTCGATCATGAGCAACGAGAAGGGCTCCTCGCGTTCGATCATGGCGTTGACCTGCATGGTAAATGCCTGGCGCCTCATGAGGTGCGTCAATTCGTCAAGATATAGACAGTCTGACCAAAAATGGTTGTAGACATCGCGCAGGACGTAGCGCACCTGCTGAATCTCATGCACGTCCTCGAGCTTGAGGACATGTGCCTCATAACGCACGTCCTCGCCAAGACCGCGCAGCGCGGGCAGAACGTCGGGCAGGGGATCGGCTCCGCGCCAGCGCGACGGCGACAGGACGAGCAGGACGTTATCCGTGAAGGTGGCGCACATGAGCCCGCTTCCCTTGTAGGCCACCTGTTCGTTGGCCGCCTTCATCGCTCGCATGACTTCGGACTCCTCGCCAAAGAACAGGTAGCAGCCAAGCTCGATCTCATCCGAATCGGCGACCTTCTCCTGCAAGATCGTGCTGCAGGCGAGAAAGTTGTAGAGCCCCGTCTTGGGAGACACGTAGAGACGGGCGTCCTCCATGGTGACCATGAGCCCGATCATGACCATGACGAGCGCCGGACTCGTGACGAACACATGGGGCCACGCCACCTGCACGGCCAATGCGACGACGAGCACGACCAGCGATGCCGCGAACACCATCCCGTTGGCATGCCCGAGCGTCGCGCGATGGCGAACGAGCAAGACGGCCAGCGTGACGATCGTGAACATGACCATGGCATAGAGCACGTAGACCTTGGGGCCAGACGAGTACGAACCATGCGACGTATCGACGTAATCGAGGGGCAAGACGAGTTCGGCGCAGACGACAAGCAGGCATATGACGCAACTCGTCATGATCAGAACGCGCTGGCTGACGCCTCCCGTCCGTTCGACGAGCATGAGGAGGTACACGAGCAGAAGCCCGCACCACGACACGAGCGTGACGAAAAAGACGAGATGGCATACCAGGTTGAGCCCCTCGGGAACGAGCGCGCGGTTATTGACCGCATATTCCATGGCCGTCGCGGCACACAGGTTCAAGACGGCGACGAAGCCCATCCATGAGAACACGCGCGAGGCCTTCGTGGGCAGACGTTGCTTGCGCAGGAAGAGCGCAAGGCAGTACAACATGATGAGAAGGCACGCCAGCGGAAGGCGAATCTGCATGCACGTCGCCATCTACCCCTCCTACGCGGCGGACCTCTCGACCTTGATGCCCGGTGCGCCAAGGTGCACGAGCATGCAAGAGTCCTCGCCGAGCATGCCGTTGACACGATTCGTAAACGCCTCGACGCGCTCGTTGGGGACGATCACCTGGATGGTGCCGCCGAATCCGCCCCCGTGTATGCGCGCCGACCCGAACGGTTTGCCCTTCCCCAGCCCCGCGAGCTCTCCGAGCGCATGTTGGCACAGGGCGAGCGTCATCATGGCGTCCTCGTGCTCGCCGGGAAAGCCGACGTTCTGCAAATGCTGGGCCGATACGACACCCGAGCGGTTGGTGAGACAGATGAAGCGCCTGGCGTCATCGTCTTCCAGAGCCTCGAAGCGTTGGCGCACGAGGGCGAACTCCTCGAAGAAGGCGAGCCCACGCAGGGCGACCAGATCGCCGCAACGTTCGCGCACGAGACTGATATCGTCGAGGTAGCGCTCCATGCCGACGTCACGCAGCTGGGCGACGCCAAAGACATCCGCAGCCGACTGCATGTCCTGGGCGACCTGCGCGAACGATTCGGTCGAATTCTCGTGGCCGCTGCCGCAGCTGACGAGGACGTAGGTGTAGTCATCGCATGACGGCGGCAGGACGAGAGGGACCATGGCGGGGCTGACCCGATTTGCGAAGTCCATGTGTATGACGCCGCCATACGCGCAGGCAATCTGGTCCATGATGCCACAGGGCTTGCCGAAGAAGGCCCGCTCGGCATGCAGGGCCATCTGGGCCAGATGCAACGGCGTGAGGCGTTTGCTGGCGTAATCGACATCTCCCGCCGCCGTGGCCCCATGCAAGCTGATCTTCCAGCCCCCGAGCACCGCCAACGCGGTGCCGACGCACAGCTCGAAGGCCGCAGAGCTGGAAAGCCCCGCGCCGGCCGGAATGTCCGATTGGAGTTCGAGCGTGCAACCTCGCAGCTCGACACCCTGTTGCATGAGCTGCGCCGCCATGCCGCGTACGAGCGAGATGGCCGTGTGGCGCTCGCTTGCGCGCGAGGTCCAGCAATTGGGGTCGGCGAGGTTGATGACGCATTCCTCGTAGCCCCGGGATCGCACGTGTATGCAACTGCCGCGGCTAGCATGCGCATCGCAACTGATGCGACGGTCCACGGCCGCCGCGATGACGCAGCCGCCCTGATGGTCCTGGTGATTGCCCGCGAGTTCGGTTCTACCGGGAACGCTGACGTGGTAGTGATCAATGGTTCCAGACGCCTTGTGATGCTCCGATGACGCGATGTCCATGGCCGGCCCTTTCTCGCGTACTTTGGTTTTTCGATTGTCCGCCTGGCAAATAATCTATATCGCGTATGATTGTACCACCAAGCGCGCCGTCTCCCCCGCTGGCGCGTCGGAAAGAATGGAGGCATGGGGACGATGTTCGATCTCAAGCGCGCGGCCGCGAGCGCCCTGCAAACGCATCCCGATGACGAGCTCACGCCTCTGCTCACGCCCTGGGGCGAATCGCTTGACGCCGATGCCGTCTTGCGGGAATACCCCCGTCCCCAGATGAGACGCGAGTCGTACGCGAACCTCAACGGCTGGTGGGAATGCACGATACGTGCCGACCAGCACGAGGGCGACGACGAGGAGCCCGTCTACACCGGAAAGATCCTCGTCCCCTTCTCTCCCGAAGCACCGCTTTCCGGCGTGGGCCATCAGCTCAAGCCACACGAGACCATCTGGTACCGGCGCAGCGTCTCGATGCGTAAGCGGCCCGGCAAGCGCTATCTGCTCCACTTCGGAGCCGTCGACTACTCGTGCGAGTGCATCGTCAACGGCTATCCGGTCGGAAGCCATCAAGGTGGCTACACGCCGTTTACCTTCGACATCACGGATGCCCTCCTGGTCCTGGGCGATACGGAATCCGTCGCCACGATCGACGTGGCGGTACGCGATCCGAGCGAGACGGGCGGCCAGCCGCGCGGCAAGCAGAGGCTCGACCGTGGAAGCATCTGGTATACGGCGCAGAGTGGCATATGGCAGACCGTCTGGATGGAGGAGGTCAGCGATTCCCACATCGAGAAGCTTGACTTGCGCTGCGACGATGACACGCTGCATGCGCGTGTGCACGTTGCCGGGTCCATCGGCGATGCCGAGTGTGCTCTCTCGGTCGACGTCTTCGACGAGGGAGAGCTCATCGCGTCGGCCTCGGCAAACGTACGGGGTCCCGGCCCCCATGACATAGAGGTCACGGTGGACGAACCGCACCTCTGGAGTCCCGATGACCCACATCTCTACGACCTCGGCATCTCGTACGGCGAGGATGCCGTCGGCAGCTACTGCGCGTTTCGAAGCTTTTCCATCGAGACGGTAAAAGGGCACGGCAACGGACTTCCCGTCTTCTGCTGCAATCACGAACCGCTCTTCCTCAAGGGCGTTCTCGACCAGGGATATTGGCCAGACGGGCTACTTACCGCACCGAGCGACGAGGCGCTGCTCCACGACATCGAGACGACCCGCGAGCTCGGCTTCAACATGCTGCGCAAGCATCTCAAGGTCGAGCCGGCACGCTGGTACTATCACTGCGACCGTCTGGGCATGATCGTGTGGCAGGACATGGTCAACGGAGGGGCGGCAGAATACCCACCTCTCTACACGAGCCAGATTCCCACCGTGTCTCCGGAAATCGCCCGGCATTTCGACGACACGAAGAAGCTCGAGCGATTTGGCTCCGCCGACGCGCAGGCCCGCGCCGCATGGCTCGAGGAGGCCCGCGCCACCATCGAGCACCTCCGCTTCTTCCCGTGCATCGCCACGTGGACCGTCTTCAACGAGGGATGGGGGCAGTTCTGCGCAGATGACGTGACCGCCGAGCTCGCCAAGATCGATGACACGCGTCCGTACGACCAGACGAGCGGCTGGTTCGACCAAGGCGGCGGAGACTACGTCAGCGAGCACAACTACTTCCGCGACCTTCGGATCCCGAAGGGTCGGGGCCATGATGACAGGCGTGCTCGCGTCATCTCGGAATTCGGAGGCAGCGCGTTTCGCGTCGAGGGCCACAGCGCAATCGAGCGGTCGTACGGATACGAGAGCTTCGACGATATCGCGGACTTCACACAGGCGGTTGAGCAATCGATCGCGCAGGCTGACGCCCTCAAGGCACGGGGGCTGTCCGGCTACGTATACACCCAGCTTTCGGATGTCGAGGAGGAGGTCAACGGCCTTTTGACCTATGACCGCCGCGTCGTGAAGACGCGGGTGCCTACATCCCCAGAAGCGCGACCGCCCCAAACCATAGCGGCGGAATGAAGAGCGCAGGCAGGAGGTTCATGACGGGAATCTCCTTGACCTTGAGGATTCCCAAACCCGAGGCGAGGATCATGAAACCGCCGACGAGCGTGATCTCGACCATGAGGCCGCCGTCCAGAAACGGCGCGAGGAAACCCGCGAGCAACCAGATGGCACCCTGCCAGCAAAAGAGCACGATGGCAGCGAACGCGATACCAAAGCCAAATGATGAGGCAAGCACCATCGAGGTGACGAGGTCGAGCGTCGCGTTGGTGAGCAGGTAGGTCTCGTCACCATATAGGGCGCTGTTGATGGGACCGAGTATGGACAGCGCGCCGATGCAGAAGATCATGATTGCCGTGGAAAGGCCTTGAGCAAGCCCCTCCCCGTCCTTGGAGCGCTTGGAGACGAAGCGGCTGAAGCGACCGTCGATGTCGATTGCGGTGCCGAGCACGCCGCCGATGGCGAGGCTCGCGATGAAGAGCACGGGGTAGATGCTCTGCGACATGCTCGTCACGATGGCGTTCACACCGATGCCGACGGCGGCGAGCCCCATGGCCGCATAGAGAATCTCCTGGTAGCGCTTACCCAACCCGCGCCGGGCAAGCGCGCCGACGGCACTTCCTATGACGATCGTCGCCGCGTTGACCAATGTCCCCAGCATATATGCTCCCCCGGACGCGCAAGGCGTCATCTAGCTGTAACGTTTCTCGTCCAAAACTTAGCTAGTATAGATGAAATCAATCCAATTTAGACGAATAGTGACGAAGGGCTGATGGGCATGGCATTGGGTGTGAGCAGACGAGACATGGTGATGATAGGCGTGTTGCTGGCGGGCACGTTGCTGGCGGTGCTCAACCAGACGCTGCTCTCCCCCGCGCTTCCCGCCATCATGGCGAGCCTCGAGGTCGATGCCACCACCGTGCAATGGCTCACGAGCGGCTATTCGCTCGTCGAGGCGGTCATTATCCCGCTCTCGGCCTTTCTCATCGGGCGCTTCACGACACGCCAGCTCTTCAACACGGGGTTCGTCATCTTCGCGATAGGTAGTCTCGCCGCGGCGCTCGCCCCCAACTTCTGGGTGCTGCTGCTCGGCCGCGTGTTGCAAGCGGCATGTACGGGCATGGTCATGCCCATGGTCTTCACGGTCATCCTGCTTGTCTTCCCCCGCGAAAAGCGCGGCACTGCCATGGGCGCCATCGGGCTGATCATCGGCTTTGCCCCGGCCGTCGGTCCCTCGGTAGCGGGTTTGCTCGTTGACTCGGTCGGCTGGCGTTGGCTCTTCGGCATCGTCACGATCCTGACCGTCGTCGTCCTCGTGCTCTCGCTCGTGCTCCTGCGCAATTACGGCGACTTCAAGCGCACGAGCTTCGACAAGCTGTCCGTCCTGCTCTCCTCGACGGGCCTCGTCTGTCTGCTCTACGGCCTTTCGACCTTCTCGTCGAGCGACAACCTGTTCGTGACCGGCGTACTCATCGTCATCGGCCTCGTGCTCGTGGGCCTCTTCGTGCGTCGTCAGCTCAAGCTGCCCGTCCCGATGCTCAAGGTCGACATCCTCAAGACGCGCAAGTACGCCACGACCGTCGTCATCATCGTCATCGTGCAGGCCGCCCTCATGGGCACGGGCGTCATCACGCCGCTTTACATCCAGGGCGTCTGCGGCTACTCGGCCACGATGTCGGGTGTCGCGATGCTACCCGGCGCGGTGATCGGCGCTTTCATGGGTCTCGTGAGCGGACGGCTCTTCGATCGCTTTGGCGTGCGCAAGGTCGTCGTGCCCGGCTCCCTCGTCGCGCTCTTCGGAGCCTTTTGCCTCACGCTGCTGGGTATGGACACCGACTTCGTCTTCATCATGCTCGCCTACACGATCCTCACCATCGGTCTGCAGTTCACGATGACCCCGCTCAACACCTGGGGCGTCAACGCGTTGTCCAACGACGTGATCCAGCATGCGCAGGGCCTGTCAAACACGCTCAACCAGGTCGCCGCCTCGCTCGGAACGGCCATGCTCGTGTCCATCTCGGCACTCGCCCCCGTCTTCGCTCCCGAATCGGCGGGCATAGAGCAGATGTTCATCGGCGACCACATGGCGTTTTGCACCACGGCGGCGATCATGGTCATCGCCGTGCTCATCATCCTCTTCTTCGTGCGTGACAAGGTGAGAGAAAGAGGAGCCGCGAAGGTCGAGATGCAGGCCGCCGGCGATGGAACCGTCGATTACGCGGCCGGCTTCGACGGCGTGACGGTGGACGCGACAACAAGCGAGAACATCGCGGCCGAGGCGGGTGCTTCCGGGGAGATGCAGTACCACGTCTCGGATGCCATGAACCGCAATCCCCTTGCCGTCCTTGCCGGCACGCCCATGGACGAGGTCATCGAGCTCATGGCGGCAAACGACACAAGCGGCGTGCCCGTCGTCAACGAGGACGACAAGCTCGTCGGGTTCATCTCCGATGGCGATGTCGCCTCCTACCTTGGCAGCAACAACATATCGCTGCTCGACTCGACGCTCAACATCTATCGTTTCGAAGATGACTCGGCACTCACGTCACGCCTGGTCGACCTGCTCAACCTCGACGTCATGGACATCGCGACGAAACGCGTCATCTCCGTACGCGAGGACACGCCGCTCGACAAGGCGGTCCACACGCTTTCCGAGAAGCGCATCAAGAAGATGCCCGTCATAGACGGGGAAGGCAGGCTCGTGGGCGCCCT
>UQUH01000040.1 GCA_900544245.1 uncultured Coriobacteriaceae bacterium
TCTCATTTGCAAATGAGACAACGTCCCTGAGCAACTGTCTCATCGCACATCCGTCAGGCCAGCATGTCCCGCGCGGACCCCATAACCTGGCCCACTGTTACCTTGTCACGTGTCACCGCGACGCCATTCGAGAGCACGTAGCCCGGCAGGATGTCGAGCAGCGGCGTCACCACGAAGTCGCGCTCCAGGGCAAGGGGATGGGGCAGGTCAAGCTCCCCGTCGGAACGCACGACGCCCTCGTAGTCGATGATGTCCAGGTCGAGCGGCCGCGGTCCGTTCTCGATGCCGCGAATGCGCCCGTGTTCGGATTCGAGGCCCTGCAGCACGCGCAGGAGCTCGGGGGGCTCGAGCGTCGTCTGTATCACAGCAACGGCGTTGACAAACGGGGCCTGCGCCTCCAGATAGGCAGGCGCGCTCGTGACGTACTCGGAGACGGCGCCGACCCAAATGTCGGGATCGAGGCGCATGCTGGCCAATGCGTCGTCGATATGCCCGCAGCTATTGCCCATGTTGGAGCCCAGGCCGATGACCGCACGATGCGAATCGCGCAGCATCTCTCGCGTGGTCGCCACGTCGTGCACGCGCACGATACGTGCCCCCTGATCGACCATGAACGCCGCGCAGAGCGCCGAGGCGCGATCGCGCATGGCGGGTATGCTCTCGGCGCTCATCGCACCGATGAAAGATTTGCGGCTCACGGCAGCCATGAGGGGGAAGCCGAGTTCGGCAAAATGCGCCGTGGCCTGCACGAGCGCAAGGTTATGCATGACGTTCTTGCCAAAGCCGATGCCGACGTCAAGACAGATGCGCCCGGGCTCGACGCCCTCCGTGGTCAACCGCGTGACCATGCGCATCATTTCCTGCTCCACCTCGTGGACGACGTCGTCGTAGGCGGGCGCTTCCTGCATGGTCTTGGGCGTCCCGCGCATGTGCATGACCACCAGGCCGGCATCGCCGCGTGCCGCGACCTCGCGCATGTCGGCGCTTCTGAATCCCGAGACGTCATTGACGATGCAGGCGCCAGCGTCGATGCATGCCTCGGCGACAGATGCATGTCGCGTGTCGACGCTCACCGCGACGCCATGCGACGCGAGCTCGCGCACGACGGGCAAGACGCGGGCGATTTCGACCTCGGGCGGCACCTCTTCGGCACCGGGACGAGTCGACTCGCCGCCCACGTCGATGATGTCCGCACCGGCGGCGATCAGCCTCTTCGCATGCTCGAGCGCCTCGGATGCGGTGGCGTGCATGCCGCCATCGGAAAACGAATCGGGCGTGACGTTGCAAATGCCCATGACGAGTGGCGTCGCCAGGTCAAAGTCGAAGGAGCCGCAATGCCATTCACGTGCCCTCATGACCGCCTACCTTCCCTGTCGGATAAGGCTCAGAGCCTCGGCACGCGTCTCGGCCGAGGTGATGAAGCTGCCACGCACGGCAGAAGTCGTCGTCTTCGACCCGGGCTTCTTGATGCCGCGCATGCTCATGCACAGATGCTCGCATTCGAGCACGACGAGGACGCCCTGCGGGTCGAGCTCCTTGACCAGCGTGTCGGCCACCTGCGAGGTCAGGCGCTCCTGAACCTGCGGGCGACGCGCAAAGAGGTCGACCAGACGGGCGAGCTTGGAGATGCCGCATATCTGACCCGAGGGATTGGGCACGTACGCGACGTGCGCGACACCGTAGAACGGCACGAGATGGTGTTCGCAAATGGAGTAGATGGGAATGTCGTGGACGAGCACCATCTCCTGATGCCCCTCGTTGAACTTCTTGACGAACAGCTCGCCGGGATCCTCGTGCAGGCCGGAGAGTATCTCCTCGTACATGCGCGCGACGCGCGCGGGCGTCTCGCGCAGCCCCTCGCGGTCGGGGTCCTCCCCCACGCCCTCGAGGATGAGCCTGACGCCCTCCTCGATCTTGGCCGTATCCATCCTAGCGTCCCCCGTCATCGGAATCTGGCGCGGGAGGTGACACGGGCGCCGGCGCATCGGACGCGTCACGCGGATCCATGAGCTCGTGCGGAGCCCCCACGTTTTGCGCTGCCGTGACGATGTTCTTCTTGTCCTGCTCGGCTTCACTGGGATGCGTCTTCTCCCACTCCACGTACTCGTCCCACGTGTTGTCGAGCAGCGCCTCGACGGCCCTGCCCTCGACGGTCTCGCGCTCGAGCAGGACCTGGGCCATGAGCTCGAGCTGGTCGCGGTTTTCCGAGAGGATGCTGTAGGCCGTATCGTGCGCCGTGGTCATGAGGCGGGCGACTTCCTCGTCGATGGTATTGGCCGTTTCCTGGCTGTAGTCCGGCGTCGACCCGAAGTCGCGACCGAGGAATACCTCCTGATTGGGCTCGCCGTAGACCTGATGCCCCAGGATGTCGCTCATGCCATAGCGCGTGACCATGGCCTTTGCCATCTTCGTCGCGCGCTCGAGGTCGTTGGAGGCGCCGGTCGTCACATCGCCGTCGTTCATGATCTCCTCGGCGACGCGGCCGCCCAGGAACATGGCGAGGTTGTCGATCATCTCGCTCTTGGATTGCAGGAAGCGATCCTCGCTCGGGATGGAAAGCGTGTAGCCGAGTGCCTGACCGCGCGCGATAATCGAGATCTTGTGGATGGGGTCGGTATGGTTGAGCAGATGGCCCACCAGGGCGTGTCCGGATTCGTGGTAGGCGATCGTCGCCTTCTCCTTATCCGTCATGATGCGGCCCTTGCGCTCGGGACCGGCAACGACGCGTTCCATGGATTCGGTAACCTCGTCATTGGTGATGAGGCTCTTGTTGCGCCGCGCCGCGAGCAATGCGGACTCGTTGAGCAAGTTGGCGAGATCAGCACCCGTGAAGCCGCTGGTAAGCGAGGCGAGCGCTGCCAGGTCGACATCGCTTGCCATGGGTTTGCCCTCGCAGTGCACCTTGAGGATCTGCTCGCGGCCCTTGAGGTCGGGGCGATCGACGACGATCTGGCGGTCGAAGCGACCGGGCCTGAGCAGGGCCGGGTCGAGGATGTCGACGCGGTTGGTCGCCGCGATCATGATGACGGAATCGTTGGTCTCGAAACCGTCCATCTCGACGAGCAGCTGGTTGAGCGTCTGCTCGCGCTCGTCATGACCACCGCCAAGACCGGCGCCACGCTGGCGACCGACGGCATCGATCTCGTCGATGAAGATGATGGCCGGTGCGGCCTCCTTTGCCTGCGCGAACAGATCGCGCACGCGCGATGCGCCGACGCCGACGAACATCTCGACAAAGTCGGAGCCGGAGATGCTAAAGAAGGGGACGCCTGCCTCCCCCGCGACGGCGCGCGCGAGCAGCGTCTTGCCCGTGCCCGGAGGACCGACGAGCAGCACGCCACGTGGAATCTTGGCACCCATGGCCTGATACTTGGCGGGATTGGACAGGAAGTCCTTGATCTCCTCGAGTTCCTCGACGGCCTCGTCGATGCCGGCGACGTCCGAGAAGCGCACCTTGGGAGTCTCTTCCGAGACCTTCTTGGCCTTGGTCTTGCCAAATTGCATTTGCTTGTTGTTCGCACCGCTCACCTGCGACATGAAGAAGATCAGCACGCCAAAGATGAGCAGGAGAGGTAGCAAGGTCGTGAGCAGGGTCGTGATCCAACCCGAGGTCGTGACGTCCTCGTTGTACTTTGTCTCGGGATGGGCCGCCATGAGCTCCTGCAGCATGTCATCGCCGGTGTAGGTCGACTTGAAGCTGGAGAGCTCTCCGGCCTCCTTGGCGGCCTCGTCCTTGTAGTACGTGCCGTCAAGCGTCGCGGACGCGGCATGGTAGGTGACCTCGTCCACGCGACCGTCATTGACCGCCGTGACGAAATCGCTCGTGATGAGCTCGTCGATCTCCTCCTGGGGACCGAAGTTCACGAGCTGGCTGCCCACGAGGGCGACGAGCACGAGGCCCAGCAGCACGTACAGCACCACGCTGCGCAGATTCGGCCCCTTTTTCTTCGGATTGTTGTGCTCTTCCACTCAAGTTCTCCTAACTGGCAATCAACGGGTCTTCTGGTAGACACCTGGTTTCAACACGCCGACGCAAGGCAGGTTGCGATAGCGCTCTGCGTAATCGAGCCCGCATCCGACGATGAACTCGTCGGGGCAATCGAACCCGATGTAGGCGCACGAAAGATCGTTCTTCTGCACACCGCGCTTGCGAAGCAGCGTCGCTATCTCGAGCGACGCGGGACTGCGCCTGGAAAGCTCCTCGACGAGGAAGCTCAGCGTCAGGCCCGAGTCGAGGATATCCTCGGCGATGAGGACATGCTTGCCCTCGATTGAAGCGCCAAGGTCCTTGACGATGCTTACGGTCCCGGACGACATGGCACCTAGCCCATAGGAACTCACGACCATGAAGTCCATCTCGAGGGGAAGGTCAATGGCGCGGACGAGGTCGGCCATGAAGATGGCGGCACCTTTGAGCACCGAGATGACGACGAGGGGTTGCCTGTCGGCATAATCGGCGGTGATTTGCGCGCCCATCTGCGCAACGCGGGCCCGGATCTGCTCTTGCGTGAAGAGCACTTCCTGTATGTCCTCGTACACCAAACGCCTTTCCGTCTCTGGACAGCAGCTTGCACCATTATGTCACGTGCGAATAGAAAGTTTAGACTATATCCGCTTCGTCACGAAACCGCAAACAAAGAGACCCGCCTGCGCGGGTCTCTCGCTCTCTCATATGCCGGGAGGACTGGCCCCGCGATGCGCTCTCTATTCGTCGAGCTCGACCTTCTCGCCATGATGATGCTGCTTGACGACGGTCGCGACCACGCCCGACAGCGCAAACAGTGCGATGGCGTTGGGAATAACCATGAGCTGGTTGAACATGTCGGCGAGCTCCCATACCAGGTCGTTGGAGAGCAGCGAGCCCAGGAAGATGAAGATGAGCGCGATGACCGAGAAGATCTTGACCGGCATCTTGCCAAAACGGGCGAAGAGATATTCGACGTTGAGCTTGGCGAAGAGGTTCCAGCTGAGGATCGTCGAAAACGCGAACATCAGCAGGCAGATGGCGACGAACGAGTTGCCGAAGGTCGATCCGAAGAACGTGCCGAACGCGAGCTGCGCCATGTTGGTCTTGTCGATACCATCGACCATGCCCGTCGCGTCGACGGAAAGCGGCCCGCCCACGTAGAGGACCGAGATGACGACGAGTGCCGTCATGGTGACGACCACGAAGGTGTCGATGAAGACGCCGATCATGGCAACCGTGCCCTGATGATGCGGGTCCTTGACGTCGGCCAGCGCATGCGCATGCGGCGTGGAGCCCATGCCAGCCTCGTTGGAGAACAGACCGCGCTTGGCTCCCTGACTTATCGCGGCGATGATGCCAAAGGTCACGCCACCGACCTCTGCCTGCGGATTGAACGCGCATTGGAAGATGAGCGCGAAGGCGCCCGGCAGGTTCTGGATGTTGAGGATGAGAACGACCAGGCCGCCGATGAGGTAGATGACGGCCATAATGGGAACGAGCTTCTCGGTGACGGACGCGAGGCGCTGCACGCCGCCCAAGAAGACGAGGCCGGCGAAGAAGACGATGAGCAGGCCCATGACCCAGGTGGGGATACCAAAGGCCGTATTGCAGGTCGCGGCAATCGAGTTGGACTGGACCATGCAGCCCATGAAGCCAAGTGCCAAGATGATGGAAACGGCGAAGAAGCCCGCGAGGAACTTGCCGCCCGCACCTGTGAAGGCCTTGGTGATGTAGTAGACCGGACCGCCATGAACGGTGCCGTCCTCGTCGACCTCGCGCGTCTTCTGCGCGAGGACGGCCTCGGCGTAGTTGGTCGCCATGCCGAGGAACGCGATGAGCCACATCCAGAAGATGGCGCCCGGGCCACCGATCAGGATGGCGCCACAGGCACCCACGATGTTGCCCGTGCCGACTTGCGCGGCGACGGCGGTGGCGAGCGCCTGGAACGAGCTGATACCGCTCTTCTTCTTGCCGCCGAAGAGGTTGAACTCGCCGAAGACGCGACGCATACCCTCTCCGAAGAAGCGAACCTGCACGAACTTGGTGCGGATGGTGAACACCAGGCCCATGGCAACGAGCAGGATGATGAGCACGTAGTTAGACAGATAGGTGTTGATGGTTACGACGATGTCGTATAGGACGTCCATGAGAAAAACCCTCCCTCGCAATACAAAACGGCGCTGCTAGAGAAGGTCGAAAATGTGCCTCTGTCCTTTTGCCTGAGAGTTTCGACCCACGTGGGTCTTGCACCTTCGGCACTCATTTAAGAGATTCTCCAGAGTTTTCTCCACTCCCGGTCTCGCGCCCAAGCGGGATTCCGGAAGCTTCACGGAAAAACACAGCGGCGAGATTATCGTCCAGGCATTCCGTACATGCAAGGGGCATTTTGGATAAGTCCGGGAACGGAAGGATAAGATGAAATGAGACAGTTGCTCAGGGACGTTGTCTCATCGGGAATGAGACAACGTCCCTGAGCAACTGTCTCATTTTCCATCGAGCTGTGCAGTCGTTTATCATGGACGCGCACGAAAGCCGATACCGAAACCGAACGAACGGAACGCCAAAACGATGAAGCTCTTGCTTGCCGAGGACGAACGGCGCATGGCGGAGGCGCTCCTGGAGCTGCTGCGCCAGGAAGGCTATGACGTCGACTGGTTCGCCAATGGCATCGAAGCGCTGCTGGCAGCCCAGGCAAACGTCTACGATGCCCTCATCCTCGACGTGATGCTGCCCGGCTCCGACGGCTTTGCCATCACGAGCGCCCTGCGGCGCGAGGGCGTCTCCACCCCCATTCTCATGCTCACCGCCCGAGGAGAGCTCGAGGACAAGGTGCAGGGACTCGACAGCGGAGCCGACGACTACCTCACCAAGCCGTTTCTCACCGAAGAGCTGCTCGCGCGCCTGCGCGCCCTCGTGCGCCGCAGTGGCGGCATGAATGACGAGGCGCAGCTTTCCGGCGGCGATATTGTCCTCGACGAGACGACGCTCACGCTACGAAACGTCCATACGGGCGAGAGCGTCCGGCTCGGCGACAAGGAGTTTCGCATCCTCGAGTACTTCCTGCGCAATCGCGGGCGCATACTCACGCGTGACCAGCTCGTCCAACGCGTCTGGGGCTATGACAGCGACGCGGAGTACAACAAGATCGAGGTCTACCTCACCTTCACGCGAAAGAAGCTCGCCTTCATCGGATCGGATGCGAAGATCAAGGCCGTACGTGGCGTGGGCTACGAACTCCAGCTCCCTGACGAGGTGCGATCGTGAAGACGTCCTCGCTGTTCGCGCAATCCCGTCGCCGCATCATCGCCGCCATCATGGCCGTGCTCGTGACGCTCTTCGTCGCCACGCTCGTTGCCATATATGCGTTTAGCTACGCCGAGGTATACGATCGCAACACGCGCATGCTCGAGAACTATGCCGCGAGCTACCAGGCCGACCGTCTGCCCTCCGGGTTCGCGCGCCCCGATAACACATGGCAACGCCAGTTGGAAAAGCCCTCCCCCTCGGCGCCGTTCTACGCCGTGCTCTTCGACGCGAACGGGTCGGTAGTGTCCGTTGAAAGCATCAACGCGAACGGTTACACGGTCGGCGAGCTCGTCGACCTCGCGCATGACGCCCTGGGCAAGAACACGCGCAGCGGGCTGGAAGGTTCGTTCATGTTCGCCGTGGAACGTACCGTGGGCTACACGCTGGTCGCGTTCATGGACAACACACTCGTGACCGAGAGCATGGGAACGCTCTTTCGCTACACGCTTATCGTGGGACTCGTCATGCTCGTGCTGCTCTTCTTCGTGGCCCGTTGGCTTGCCGGACGCATCGTGCGACCCATGCAACAAGCATACGAAGCGCAACGCCGTTTCATCTCGGATGCCGGACATGAGCTCAAGACGCCCGTCGCGGTAATGGAGGCGAACGCCGAGCTTCTGCAGCGCGAGGTGGGGGACAACCCCTGGCTCGCGAACATCCGCCACGAAAACGAGCAAATGGGAATACTCGTCACGCAGCTCCTGGAACTTGCCCGCACCGAGAGCAGGGCGATGATACGCGAGATGGTGGACCTGAGCCGTCTTGTCGAGGCGGAATGTCTCTCGCACGAGCCCATCGCCTTCGAGCATGACATGCACCTCGAGAGCTCGATTGCAAGCGATGTCGAAATCAGGGGCAATGCAGCCGAGCTCTCGCGCCTCGTCTCCATTTTGCTCGACAACGCCATGAGCCACGGAGCACCACATGCGCCCGTGACCCTATCGCTCGAGCGGACGAGCAATGGCGCCCAAATCACGGTAGGCAACGCGGTGAAATCCGAAGAGGTCGAGCGTCTGCGGAAGACCTCGTTCTTCGAGCGCTTCACACGCGGCGACGAGGCCCGTACGGGCGAGACGGATGACGAGACGGGCTCGCACTACGGACTCGGCCTCGCCATCGCGCGAAGCATCGTCGACGCACATGGTGGGATAATCGAGGCCATCCTCGACGAGCAGGACCTCGTCATAACCTTCATGGTGCACATTCCCGCAAAATAGCGAAATCGCGCGACACGCGAAGATTCAATCTTCGTTCAATGTTGCCTCCCTATCATCTCCTCCCGAAGGCACGGGGAGGAAAACGTGATGATAACGAGCGTATTCAAACGACGTGAGAAGAAGTACCTGATAGAAGCAACGCAGAGGCAGACGATCGAAGCGGCGGCCCGGCAATTCATGTCGCCTGACGACTACGGTCGAACGCTTGTCACGAGCGTGTATCTCGACACGCCCGACCGCTCGATCATCGCACGATCACTGGAAAAGCCCGTGTACAAGGAGAAGCTGCGCATACGAGCCTACGGGCAAGAAGACGGCACGGCACTTGTCTTCCTATGCCAACATGGTCTTGTCGCCGCGCGGGCTTTCTACGGTGACATGCTCCTCGCAATTCCCGTTTTCTTCGAGCTCAAGAAGAAATACAAGGGGATTGTCTACAAGCGACGCGTGCGCATGTCGCTCATGGGTGCATGGGCCCTCGCGCACGGCGCTTCCTACGAAGCGGCGATGACGACGTATCCGCTTGCAGAGGATGATGGATGCGGTGGGGAGTCAAGTGGACCAATCGACCCGTCCATTTGTTCCACTTCGATTGACGCGCAGATCGCCCACGAGATAGAGGCGGCGCTCGGGCGCTACGACAGCCTCGAGCCGTCCGCAGCCATACTCTGCTGGCGCGTGGCCTGGGCTCCCCAAGGCGAAGCCGATGAGCCTCGCATCACCTTCGATGACGAGCTCTGCTACATCGACCTCGCGGCGGAAGACCCGGTCGTCCGCCCCATTCTCGAACCCACCGTCTCGGTGATGGAGCTCAAGGCGAGCACGTCGCTTCCCCACTGGATCACCGATGCCCTGAGCTCGCTGCACGTCTACCCCCCAGTCGTTTTCGAAGTACGGTGCGGCCGCCTGCATGTCCGCCGCGCGTCATGAAGAAAGGAAAGCCGCCCATGCTTGATTCCGCGCTCACGTCCATTTACGCCAACTCGCAGTCGCTCGCGTCGCAAGTGACCTCGGGCGAGTTTCTCGTCTGCTGCCTTGCCTCCATCGTGCTTGGCATCGTCTGCGCTTTCGTCTACATGTTTCGCCACGACCACAGCAAGAACTTCGTGGTGACGCTTGCCCTGCTCCCACTCATCGTCCAGATGGTCATCACGCTGGTAAACGGAAACCTGGGCGTCGGCATCGCCGTCATGGGCGTGTTCAACCTCGTGCGCTTCCGCTCGATTCCCGGCAGTGCCAAGGACATCGGAAGCGTGTTCCTCGCCATGGCCATCGGCCTTGCCACCGGCATGGGATTCATCATCCTCGCCGTCGTGTTCACGGCGATCGTGGCAATCGTGAACGTTATCTACGTGATGACGCCCTTTGGCAAACCGCACGAACCCGACAAGATGCTGCGCATCACCATCCCTGAGGACCTCGAATACGATGGCGTCTTCGAGGAGGCCCTCGGGCAGTATGCCACCGAATACAAGCTCATGAACGTGCAGACGACGAACATGGGGAGCCTGTTCCAGCTCGAGTACATGCTGCGCCTCAAGGAGCAAGGACTCGAAAAGGCGCTCATCGACGAATTGCGTTGCCTCAACGGCAACCTGAAAATTTCGCTCGGCTATGCGCCGAAGACCCAGGAGGTGCTCTAGATGAAGAGGATAATCGCCGCCCTGACGAGCATGGCGCTCGTCATCGGCCTCGCCGGATGCTCGACATCCGAGACGGACCAGGACCAACAAAGCTCGAGCGACAAGACGATCGAGGAGCAGCTCCGCTTCACCGATCGTGATCGCGACCCCAGCTACGACGAGGCAAGCGCCACCAAGATCATGCTTGACGGCTCGGGTGCCTCCGTCACGGGCGAAGGCACCACGGCCGACGGATCGACCGTCACCATATCGGCCGATGGAACCTATGTCGTCTCCGGCACGCTAGCCGACGGCCAGGTCGTGGTGAACCTGCCGGGTGACGACGACAAGGCGCAGATCGTACTCGACGGCGTCACCATCCACAACGAGGACGGCCCCGCCATTCAGATCGACCAAGCCGACAAGGTCTTCCTCACGCTTGCCGAGGGCTCGACCAACGTGCTTTCGGACGGAGCGAGCTACGCCCTTGCCGAAGAAGAGGACGAGCCGTACGCCGCGCTGTACTCCAAGGACGACCTGACCATCAACGGGTCGGGTGTGCTCGAGGTGACCGGCAACTACCGCCATGCCATCGCCTCCAAGGACGACACGGTCATCACCGGCGGCACCATCGTCATCACGAGCGTCGAGGATGCCGTGCGTGGAAACGACGCCATCAAGATTGGCGGAGGAGACATAACCGTGAACGCGGGGGATGACGCGTTTCACTCGGAATACCTGTTCTACATCGCCGATGGCACGGTAGACGTGGAAAGCTGCGTGGAGGGCTACGAAGCCGAAAAGATCTTCGTGCATGGCGGCGAGACCAGCATCGTGGCAAGCGACGACGGCGTGAACGCATCTGCCGCCGAGGACTCGACGAGCGGCGGCGAGGAATCAGGGGCGGCCATGCCCCAAGGTGACCAGCCCCCTGCCATGACGCAGGGAGATGAGGGCGCTCCTCCCGCAAGGCCTCAAGGCGATGCGAGCGGGCGTCCCCAGGATGGGACCCCGCCTGACGGACAGGGTGACAGACCCCAGGACGTGCAGGGCACGCGAGACGGGACTGGCCCTGGCCGACAGGGAGGCACCATGACGATGCCCGGCGCGAGCGAAGAATGCCTCATCCAAATCAATGGCGGCACACTTGTCGTGAACGCCGACGGAGATGGCTTGGACTCCAACGGCTACATCGAGATCAACGGCGGAACCGTATTCGTGAACGGTGCCTCGAACTCCGACGACAGCGGCCTTGACTACGAATACGGGGCTACTGTCAACGGCGGCAACGTCATTCTCATGGGCAGTGCCGCCATGGCCGAAGACTTCACCGGCGGCACGCAGGCACACCTCATGGAGCGCCTAAGCGGAAGCGCGGGCTCGACCGTCGAGGTCATCGATGACTCCGGCACGGTACTCGTCTCCTACGTCTCCCCCAAGGCCTTCCAGGCGGTAACCGCCTCGGCCCCGGGATGCACGGGCATCATCGTACGATAAGGAAAATGAGACAAAAGTGGCCGAGCCACTTTTGTCTGATGCTTCACTGCCTATTGCGCTTTGCGGATGACGAGCGCGTCACCCGATGTGCTCACGCGCAGACCACCGGAGGTCTCGGTCGTGAAATCCTCGTCTTCGAGCCCGTCGAGGACACGGTCGATCTGGCCCGCCTCGAGTCGCGCGTCGGGATTGACCACGAGCAGGCAGGCGCGTAGGACTCGTCGAGCCATGGACCGGTCGAGCGAGCTCAACGCCTCGATGGGCACCGACGCGACATCGCCATCCCACGTGAGCGTCCGGTAGGCAATCGAATCCGCCTGGCATCGCAATACCTCGTCCTCGTCGGCGATGAGGTCCATGGTCTGCGCAAGCGATCGTTCGAACCCCGGACGCAGCTCGCGAAGCACGGGGACGAGCTCGCGACGTACTTGGCTGCGAAAGTTGTCACCCGTGAGATTCGTCTCGTCCTCACGCCAGAGCGCGCTATCGGGCGTGTCCGGATGCCGTCTTCTCAGCCAATCGCGCAGTTGCTCGCGCGTTGCGTCGAGCAAGGGCCTGCGCAATCTGCCACGGACGCGCGGGATGGATGCAAGCCCCCCGGGGCCCGTTCCCACCAAGGCACGCATGAAGAAGGTCTCGACGCGATCGTCAATCGTATGCGCAGTGCAGATGAGCCCGTCCTCGGTACCCGCCTGGACGCAGGCGCGTTCCAGCGCCAGCGACGCCAGGCGATAGCGCTCCTCGCGCGCGACGGCCTCCATGCCTCCCCTGCGCGAGCGCACAAGGGCGCCGACATCGACACGCCGCACCTCGCACGGAACACCAAGTCCCTCGCAAAGGCCGCGCACGAAGCGCTCGTCGGCATCGGAATCCGCCCCGCGCAGCATGTGGTTCACGTGCAGGACGAAGGGCGCGATGCGGTCAGGCGCGGGAAGCTGAGCCGCGAGCATCACGAAAAGCCCGTCATCGGAGCCCTCGCCCGCAGCATAGGCGCAGACGAGCTCGAGCAGGGCCGTAGAGTCCGACCCACCCGAGACCATGAGCAAGACGGGGACACTCGATTGCGACTCCCGCATGACCTACCCCCAGAACCGGCTGGACGGTCCCTCGATCCTGCGAGGCCGCCTGCGCGTATTCACGCTGACATTCGCGAATTGCAGCGTGACCAAGACGAGCAGCAGGCACATCTCGGCAAGATAGGTAATGACCGCCCCCATGAGGCCGATGGAGTTGATGAGCACGAACGAAGCCACGGTCGAGAACGCGAACGTGATGAGGTAGAGCTTCACGACGCTGTTCTGCCGACGCTGGACAGTGATGATCTGGTAGATGAAGTCGATGGCCGCCGTAATGCCTCCGGCGACGATCATGAGGTTCATGAGAACCCTGAACTGCTCGAAGTCCGTGTTGTACAGCACGCTCATGATGGGCACGCCAATCCAGTTCATGACGATGAGGTTGAAGGCGGTGATAGCGACGATCGCGCCGAACACCGCCATCATGATGATGTTGAACGTGCGACGCCCGTCCGGGTTCTCCCAGGCCGCGGCAAGGCGTAGCAGGAGCGGCTTGTAGATGAGGCTCGCCGTCAGCAGAATACCCTGGGCCGGGAAGTAGAGCACGTTGAAGTAGAGCTGGTTATCGTAGGAAAGCGGTCCTTCCATCATGAACTTGGGCATGTTGTCGATGAGGCAGTAGAGGAAGAGGGCCACGAAGACCGGGAAGCAGCGCTTGAAGAGGTTGATGACGCCGCCCATGTCCCAGCGGCGCGACTTGGGCGTCTCCATGTACGCGAGGGGCACCGTCAGGACAAGCAGGCTTGCCGCCGCGACGATTGCCATGATGATGCACGAGAACCCCAGATTGCGCGTAACAAAGAGGACGATGCTGAACACGACAAGCACGACAGCGCTTCGAAATGCCTGCGAGATGCCCGCGAGATACATCTTGTCGACCTGCTGTAGGCGCCCCTCGTAGACATCGGCCAGCGCGTCGACCATGCGGTACAGGTACACGCCCATGCTGATGACGAACATGTCGGACTCGTAGCCGCGAATGCAACAATAGACGTAGCCCGCCACGACCATGAGTATGCAGGTGATGATGCGGTTGATCTGGTAATCGGCAAAGGAATGGTCCTCGTCGATATCCGACACTTGATAGGTGCGCACGCCGTAATTGCCGATGATCATGAGCAGGGTGCCGGTCACGAAGGCAAGGGAGAAAATGCCGGCTTGGTCGGCGCCGACGAGCTGCGTGATGACGATGGTGAGCAGCGGGAACACGACGCCCCATACGCCGATGCCGAGGCTGTTAAAGATGAAGTCGCGAGTGGTCTGATGGGACGAGTACTGCTCTTCCTGCCCGGAAAAGGAGCGTTGCGAGGCCGCACCGACGAGACGGTCGATCCAATGATTCACCAATCGTGCGATTGCGCCTTGTCTGCGCGCTTTGTTGGGCCTTCGATCCATAGCGCGATTATAATATCGGATAGGACGAACGTCATCTGGGAGGCATCATGGCCGATACCATCACGCAAGAGCCCGTTTCGTTTCCGAGCACCGACGCCGAGACGACCATCCACGGCTATATCTGGCGCGACGAGGGCTGTGCCAGTCCCCGCGGTATTATCCAGATCGCCCACGGCATGGCCGAGCATATCGAGCGCTATGACGACTTCGCGCGCTTTCTGGCCAGCAAGGGGTTCATCGTCGGAGGCTACGACCACCTCGCGCATGGCGAAAGCGTCTCGCAATCCACCTCATGGGGCGAGCTCGACCCCCGCAACGGAGCTAACCATCTCATAGAGGACGTCCATCGCATGCGCTCCTACATGCTGGCTCACACGCCTGCTGGCCTTCCCTACTTCGTCTTCGGGCACTCGATGGGAAGCTATATCATGCGCGACTACATCGCGCGCCAGGGCGACGGGCTTGCCGGCGCCATACTATGCGGCACGGGGTATGTCGCGCCTATCGTCTCGAAGGCCGGAAACATGCTATCCCGAGTCATTGCCGCCATCCGGGGAAAGGGCTACGAAAGCAAGCTGCTGGACTCCATGGCAGCGGGCGGTTTTAACAGGGTCATCGACGACCCACGCACGGAAGCGGATTGGATTTCGGCAAACGAGGAAAACGTCGACCGTTACCTCGCCGACGAGAAATCCGGTTTCATGTTCCCCGCGGGCGGCTATGCGACGCTCACGGCACTCACGCGCGAGGCATGCGATCCCAAAACCTTCCGGGCGATTCCGCAGAGTCTTCCCCTGCTCTTCATCGCAGGGGCCGAAGATCCCGTCGGCTCGATGGGAAAAGGTGTCAGGAAAGTCGCCGCAATGGCACGCGAAGCTGGCATAAGGGACGTCGAGGTGCGCATCTACGAGGGAATGCGCCACGAAATACTGAACGAAAGGGATGCGCAGGCCGTCTACGACGACGTGCTCACCTGGCTTGACGGACATTTGAGCGGAGGTGCCCAATGAGCGGCAGATACGTCATCGCCCTTGACCAGGGGACGACATCGTCGCGCTCCGTCCTCATCGACCATGACGGACGGCTCGTCGATTCCGTTCAGCGCAAGTTCCCCCAGATATATCCGCAACCGGGATGGGTCGAGCAAAACCCCCAGGAGATCATCTTCTCGCAGCTGGGTTCGCTCACCGACTTGCTCACCTCGCACGCCCTCACGGCACGCGACATAGATAGCATCGGCATCACCAACCAACGCGAGACGACCATGCTGTGGGATCGCGAGACGGGTCGTCCCATTGCAAACGCCATCGTCTGGCAATGCCGGCGCACCGCGCCCATTATCGAGGAGCTCTGTTCGAGTCCGGAAGTCATCGAGAAGATCATCCGCACGACCGGTCTGCGGCCGGACGCGTACTTTTCGGCAAGCAAGATCAAGTGGCTGCTCGACAACACGGAAGACGCACGCGCCCTTGCTGATGAAGGTCGCCTGCTCTTCGGAACCGTCGACAGCTGGCTCATCTGGAACCTTACGGGCCGCAAGGTACATGCCACCGACGTCACCAACGCGAGCCGCACGATGCTGTTCGACATCCACGAGCTTCGCTGGGACCAGGAATTGCTCGACCTGTTCGACATTCCCGCGCAGATAATGCCCGAGGTTCGCCCGAGCGCGAGTTCCTTCGGCGTGACCGACTATCCGAACATTCCGGCGGGAATCCCCATTTGCGGTGCTGCGGGCGACCAGCAATCCGCGCTCTTCGGGCAATGTTGCTTCGAGGCGGGACAGGCCAAGAATACCTACGGCACGGGCGGATTCATGCTCCTCCATACCGGAAACACCCCCGTCACGTCGAAAAACGGGCTTGTCACGACAATCGCGGCATCTGCTCCGGGTATGGAGCATGCCGAGTACGCACTCGAAGGAAGCGTCTTCATGGCCGGTGCCCTCGTGCAATGGCTCGTCGACGAGCTCGGCATCCTCCAGGTGCCGGCGGAATCCCAGCAGCTCGCCGAGAGCGTCCCGGACACGGGCGGCGTCTACATCGTCCCCGCCTTCACGGGTCTGGGTGCCCCCTATTGGAAGCCCGAGGCCCGCGGAGCCATCTACGGCCTTACCCGCGGAACGAATCGCACCCATATCGTACGTGCGGCTCTCGAGGCGATCGCCTACCAGATACATGACCTGGCGGGCGCCATGCAGGCCGACGCCGGACTCAAGATCAGGCAGCTCAACGTCGATGGTGGCGCCTCGGAAAACGACTTTCTCATGCAATTCCAAAGCGACATACTGCAGACGCAAATCCAGCGCCCCGTGAACATCGAGTCCACGGCGCTAGGCGCGGCATATCTGGCAGGCCTCACGAGCGGCTTCTGGAACGGGGTCGACGAGCTACGTGCCTTACGCGCGACGGACAGCGTCTTTGCCCCGCAAATGAAGCCGGCATACGCCGAGGAGCTGCTCGCGGGTTGGCGCGAGGCCATAGGAAGGACGTGCTAGGAACCAAGCGCCGGCCTATGGCAGCATGTCATAGGCCTCGCCGTCGACCGCTCGCTAATG
>UQUH01000041.1 GCA_900544245.1 uncultured Coriobacteriaceae bacterium
ATTGGCGTTCGGGGCCGGCGCCTCGCCCGGCGGGAAGCCGACGAAGTTGAAGAACATGATGGAGACGGCGACGACGAGCACTGCCGTGACGACCTGCATCACGACGCGAGCCGTGACGGCACGCTTGTGCAAGTCCGTACCCTCCTCGATCTTGGCCGCGAGCCAGCACGCACCCTGCAAGATGATGGTCGACAGACCGAGCAGACCGCACAAAAGCGGGAACGGCGTGAGCAGACCAAAGAACGAGCCAATATAGTTACCTGCGGCATCGAGCGGCACACCCTGCAGGCAATTGCCGAGGGCGACGCCAAAGAGCAGGGCGGGAACGAGAGACCCCACGAAGAAGCAGACGTCCCAGAACTTCTGCCACTTCGGGTCATGCGCACGAAACTCGAGGCTCACCGCACGGATGATGAGACCGAAAAGCACGAGCATGATGGCCAGGTAGAAGCCGGAAAACACGGTCGCGTATGCGGGCGCGAACGCGGCGAACAGGGCGCCACCCGCAGTGAGCAGCCAGACCTCGTTGCCATCCCAGACCGGACCGATGGAGGTCATGAGGGCGCGCTTTTCGCCCGGGGTCTTGGCCACAAAGGGCGAGAGGATGCCCGCGCCCAGATCGAAGCCATCGAGAACATAGTACGCGCTGATGAGCACGGCGATGATGATGAACCAGAGGATGGGGAGCGTCATGATGCATCACCTTCCTGCGCCTCGACGGTGTCCGTTTTCTGGGCCTCGGCAAGGCACTTCTCGGGACCGCTCTTGACGATCTTGGAGAAGATGCGCGCCCATGCGATGAAAATCACCAGATAGATGACGATGAAGAGGCAAATCGTGATGAGAAGCTGATCGGCCGGCACTGACGGCGAGATGGCGTCGAGCGTCTTGAGCTCGCCCGTGACGATCCACGGCTGCCTACCGACCTCGGCTGTCGCCCAGCCAAATTGAATGGCCAAAAACGGGGCAATCCACAGGAAGCCCATCACGACATAAGGCCACCGCTTGGTCTTGAGCTTCTTGCCGAAGGCCATGATGAGCGCAAGCAACACACCTAGCATGATGACACCCATCATGACGATCATGATGTGATAGGACTGGAAAGTGAGCTGTACCTCCGTGGCCGTAGGCGTGCTGCCGGGATCGGCCGCCTCGATGTCATTGAGGCCGGGGTATTCGGCGCTGAAATCGCCAGCAGCGAGGAACGAGGTCAAACCCGGAATCGACGGACCGATGACCGTGCCATTTTCGGTATCGACGATGCCAAAGAGGTACATGGGCACGGGCTCGGTCTCGTACTGGCCCTCCATCGCGGCGAGCTTGGTCGGCTGCTCGTCGGCAACGACCTGGGCCTGCATGTGCGCGACCGGCATCATGAGCACCATGCACACGAGCGTGACGATGGCGCCCCAGCGCATCATCTTGGTGACGAACTCGGGGTTACGACCCTTGAGATGGTAGTACGCGGCAATCGCCATGGCGATGAACGCACCGAACACGAGAAGCGCGAGAACCGTGTGCAGATACGTGGGCACGGTCTGCGGATTGAATGCCGCGGCAAAGAAGTCCGTGATGATCGCCTTGCTGCCATGCGCCGTCTCGACGACCTCGTAACCCGCAGGCGTCTGCATCCACGAATTGGCGATGAGAATCCACAGCGCCGAAAGCATCGAGCCGAACCACACGAGCCAGCCGGAAACCATGTAGAACTTGGGAGACACGCGTTTGCGACCAAAGAGGAGCACGCCCAGGAAGCACGACTCCAGGAAGAACGCGAGCAATGCCTCGGCGGCAAGCGGCGAGCCGAAGATGTCGCCCACGAAGCGCGAGTAATCGGCCCAGTTGGTGCCGAAGCTAAACTCCATGGTGATGCCCGTCGCAACGCCAACCGTAAAGGTGAGCGTAAAAATCTTTACCCAGAAACGGGCGTCAGCCTCGTCCTTGGGATCACGCGTCTTGTAGGCACGCGTCTGGGTAAGCGCGACGAACAGGCCCAGACCGATGGACAACGGCACGAACAGAAAGTGGAATATGACAGTCAACGCGAACTGAAGGCGTGACAGAAAGACCACATCGCCAAACAATTCCATGTGTCCTCCTTTAAGAACTCCGGGCAACAACGGCACCGCCCATCCCCTCTCACAGGTTTTTTCATCTTACTCCTATTAGTGTTTGTAGGCACCGAAAAAATCCGCTATACTCTCGCTTTGCGCATCGACGCAGGAAGCACATGGTGGGTATAGCGCAGTTGGTTAGCGCGCCAGATTGTGGCTCTGGAGGTCGAGGGTTCGAATCCCTTTACCCACCCCATTTTCCTGCTGGAGCGCACGGCGATTTCGTGTATAATCCTTTTTCGCTGTTACGGACCGGTAGCTCAGCTGGCAGAGCAGGGGACTCTTAATCCCAAGGTCCAGGGTTCGAACCCCTGCCGGTCCACCATGAAACGTAAAGGCCGAGAGCACATGCTCCCGGCCTTCTTCTTTTGCGCAGGCAAGCTGCGAAGCGGAGGTCCAAGGGAGCGCGCCGTAAAGACCGCGAAGCGGGCTGTCGGGAAGCGACCGTCGGAGCGGAGCAGATTGCCTGCGTATGAGACGAGATGTTATTAACCCTCGAAGGGGAAGCGGTAATCCAGGCCGAGTTCGTCGCGGATCTGCGTCATCTCCTGCTTGACGGCAGAGTTGACCGGGATGCCCTTGTCCTTGCGGTCGAGCCAGGCAAGATACTCCTTCTCGCCTGCTGTGTAGATGCGCTCTTCGCCGGGAGCCTTCTCGGACGCGCGTAGCTCGCGCGAGATGTCGCCCGCGATCTTCCTGAAGGTGTCTTGCCCCATGAACGCATCGGGATCGACCACGAAGAAGAAGTGCCCGAGACCGTACATCCGCGGGTCGCCCTCGGGAGAGACGCCCGTGAGCGCCTTCATGAACTCGCCACCGGCAAGGGCTGCCGAGAGGATTTCGACCACGGTAGCGTATCCGTAGCCCTTGTAGCCGCCGAGGTCCTCGCCGATGCCGCCGAGCGGAGCGAGGGCCGCCGTGCCGTCGACGAGTGCCTTGAGGATTTCGTCGCTATCCGTCATGGCACTGCCGTCGCGACCGATGACCATGCCGGCCGGCGTGGGATTGCCCTCGCGTGCGTAACGCTCGATCTTGCCGCGCTGCGAGATGGAGGTCGCGCAGTCGAGGCAGAAGGGAAAGTCCTCATCGGTGGGAAGCGCGAAGGTGAGCGGATTGGTGCCGAGCATGTTCTCGACGCCGAAGGTCGGGGCGATGGACGGCCGGGCATTGGTACCGGTGATGCCGATGAGCCCCTCGTCGCTCGCCATCGTCGCCCAATAGCCAGCGATGCCGTAATGCGTGGAGTTGCGGATCGCGCCACCTGCCATGCCGAGCGTCTTGGCCTTCTCGATCAGGCGCTTCATCATCTCGTAGCTCGCCACCATGCCCATGCCGTCATGCGCGTCCATAACGAGCGTGGTGGGCGTCTCCTTTAGAATCTCGATGTCGGTCTTGGGCAGCAACGTGCCGTTCTTGATGCGATCGAGGTAGATGGGCTTGAATCGGTTGATGCCGTGACTCGCGATGCCGCGGCGATCGGATTCGATGAGGACGTCGGTGCAGATTTCGGCATCCTCGCGGGGGACGCCATACGCCTCGAAGACGTCGACCATGAAGTCGTGCATGAGGTCGAAGGGAACATAGGCTTGCGCGGTATCTTCAGTGCTCATGACTTGCTCCTCGCTGTCGTGAGTTGTCATTGTTCTTGACAACGTATTATCGCATGGAGATGTGAAGAGCGCGTGAGGTGCAAGAGGCTAGCAGATGCGGGGGAGCTGCTCGCCAACGAGCATGTCGAGGATGCGCTCGCTGCCAAAAGCGGTGCGAAGGTACACGCGTCCCTCGCCTTCGAGCACCTCTCCGATGATTGCGGCCTCGGCGCCATACTTGTCCGTGCGCATGGCCGCAAGCGCGGCGTCGGCCACCTCGGGCGCGCACACGCACACCATCTTGCCCTCGTTTGCCACCTGGAAGACATCGTAGCCGAGCATCTCGCAGGCACCGCGCACCTGATCGTGTACGGGTACCGCTTCCTCGTCGACGCGAATGTCGACGTGCGCCGTGTTCGCGAACTCGTTGAGCGTGGAGGCGAGACCGCCGCGCGTGGGGTCGCGAAACGCCCGGACGCTTCCAGCCGGGCACGCATCGAGCACGGCGGCAATCATGTGGTTGAGTGGCGCGGCATCCGACTCGATCTGCGTCGAGAAGCTCAGCTCCTCGCGCGTCGAGATGATCGCGATGCCGTGATCGCCGATGCTGCCGCTGATGAGAATCTTGTCACCCGGTTTGATGTGCGATGCGGAGAGGTCTATGCCCTCGCGCAGCTCGCCAATGCCGGCCGTGTTGATGTAGATGCCGTCACCATGACCGCGGTTGACGACCTTGGTGTCACCCGTCACGATCTCGACACCGGCCTCCTTGGCCGTCGCCGCCATGGATGCGCACACGCGTCGCAGGTCGTCGAGAGGGTAACCCTCCTCGAGCACGAAGCCGCAGGAGAGGTGACGTGGCGTGGCCCCGCTTGTCGCGACGTCATTGACCGTACCGCACACGGCCAGATGCCCGATGTCTCCACCAGGGAAGAAGTGCGGCGTCACCACGAAGGTGTCCGTCGAGAAGGCGATGCGGCCAGCGGGAACATCGAGCACCGCCGCGTCGTCGCCGCGTCGCAGGGTGTCGCCAGCGTACGCCTCGAAGAACAGCTGCTCGATGATGTCACGCATCATCGTTCCGCCGCTACCATGTGCCATTAAGACCGTATCGGTTTTCTGCATGATGTAATCGCCCTACTCGAAAATGGAACTAATGCTGTTGTAGTGGAGGAAGATGCCCTCGTCTGCCAGGGACCTGATTCTAGCCACATCGGCAAACGCGAAGTCCTCGACCTCCTCTTCCTGAATCGCGACCATAGACTCGTCGGCGTCAAGCTCGAGCCTGTAGACGACCATGAAGTAATTGTTGTCGTCGTTCGGATCTTCGCGCTTGTAGGTGAGCACCTTCTCTGCTGCAACGTCAGAAACGTCCAGACCGGTTTCCTCGGCGACCTCACGACGTACCGCCGCTTCGGGCTCCTCGCCCGCGCGCACGGCGCCACCGGGGAACTCCCACCAGCCGGCACCCCATGGCTTGTCCATCTTGCGCTGCGTGATGAGGTACTTCTTGTCAGGCCTCTGCACGACGCCAAGTACGGACACGTGATATTCGCCGGGCTGCATGCTCCAGTTGTCACGCTCCATGGTCTTGCCGGTCTTGTTCATGTTCTCGTCGTAAATATCCCAGATTTCCATCATCGTTACTCGATCTTGCCAAGAGCCATTGGTTGTCTACATCATGTTCTTGAGTTGGCTGAGGTCGATGTCACCCAATCCCGGGATGCCCATGCGCCTCCTGCCGCGCTTGCCCTTCTTGCCGGGCTGGTTCATCGAGCTCATCATCTTCTTGACCTGCTTGCGCGTCTCGTTGTAGCGCTTGATGAGCTGGTTGACCTGCTGAATCGACATGCCACATCCATCTGCGATGCGCTTGCGTCGCGATCCGTTCAGCAGCGAGGGCTTGCGGCGCTCCTCCTTCGTCATGGAGTTGATGATCGCCTCGGTGCGGTCGAGCTCGTGCTCGTCGACCTGGCCGGCGTTCAGGGCCTTGTCACCGCCGGGCAATGCGCTCACGAGCTTGCCAATGCCACCCATCTTGCGCGTCTGGCTAATGACCTGGAGAAAGTCGTTGAAGTCGAAGTCGGCACGTGCGAGGCGCTCGGCCTCGGCCTCCTCCATCTCGCGATCCTGAATCTCGATGGCACGCTCGATGACCGAGACGACGTCTCCCATGCCGAGGATGCGCTTTGCCATGCGGTCGGGATGGAAGATCTCGAGAGAGTCCGGACGCTCGCCAGCCGAGATGAACTCGATGGGCTTACCCGTGACCTCGAGGATGGAGAGGGCGCCACCGCCACGGGCATCGCCATCCATCTTCGACATGATGACGCCGTCGAAATCAACCTGCTCGGCAAACGCGGCGGCGACGTTCACGACATCCTGGCCCGTCATGGCATCGACGACCATGAGAATCTGGTCGGGTTCGACGGCATCGCGAATCGCGACCGCCTCGTCCATCATCTCCTCGTCGACATGCAAGCGACCCGCGGTGTCGATGATCACGACGTCGCGCAGGTTGTCGATGGCATCGCGCACGCCCTCCGTCGCGATCTTGACGGGATCCTTGCCGTCACCGCGATAGACGCGCACGCCCATCTCGTCGCCAAGGGTCTGCAATTGGTCAGCGGCTGCGGGACGGTAGACGTCGCAGGCGACCAGCAGCGGGTTGTGACCTTGCTTCCCGAGGCGATACGCGAGCTTGGCCGCTGCAGTCGTCTTGCCTGAGCCCTGCAAGCCCACGAGCATGACGACACCGGGAATCCTGCTGCCAAAGGTGAGCTCGGCGGTCGTACCGCCCAGCAGCTCGGTCAGCTCGTCAAGCACGATCTTGATGACGTTTTGGCCCGGCGTGAGCGAATCCATGACCTCGGCGGTCAGGCAGCGCTCCTTGACGCGGCGCGTGAAGTTCTTGACCACCTTGTAGTTGACGTCCGCCTCGAGCAGCGCCATGCGAATCTCGCGAATGCCGTCGTTGATGTCGTCCTCGGTCAGGTGACCCTTGGACTTGAACCCGGTAAACGCCTTTTGCAGCTTGTCGGAAAGACTCTCGAACATCATCGCTCCTTATGAAAACCAGCGGCGCATCTTGTCGCGGAACGATTCCTTGGCAGGTTCCGAATCGTCCTCGTCGACGGGCTCCGCATCGATTTCGTCATCTGCATCGCCCTCGTCAAATGCAGGCTCGTCCTCGAACTCGTCGACCTCATCATCCTCGGAACCGTCATCGACCTCAAGCCAAATCTCGACACCGTCCTCACACTCTTCGTCGTCGGTCTCGGGTTCGGTCTCGGCTTCGGCAAGTTCCTCCTCGGGCTCCGCTTCGACGAGCTCGTCATCGGTCTCGACCTCGGGAGCCTCCTCGACGTCCTCGAGCCTCCCTTCCCCGGTTCCGGGACAGGTATCGACGACGGGCACGGATTCGTCCTTGCCCTCTACCTCATCGCGCATCTCGCCGAAGAGCGCCTCGGCGTATTCGCGCGGTTCGAAGGGCTGCAGGTCCTCGATGCCCTCGCCCACGCCCACGCGCAAGATGGGCAGTCCCAGCTCGTGGCTCACGGCCACGGCGATACCGCCCTTCGCGGTTCCGTCGAGCTTGGTCATGATGACGCCGTCCAGATCGAGCGCCTTGTCGAACTCGCGAGCTTGCTGCAGGCCGTTCTGACCCGTCGTGGCATCGATCACCAACACGGTCTTGACATCGACGTCGGCGCGCTTGCGCGTGACGTTGACCACCTTCTGCAGCTCGCGCATGAGCTCGTCGGAGGTGTGCAGACGCCCCGAGGTGTCGATGAGGACCAAATCGCTTCCCAACTGCTCGGCGCGTTCGACGACGTCATAGCACACGCTTGCCGGGTCACTTCCGCGTTCGCGCTTCACGACCTCGACGCCACTGCGCTCGCCCCAGATGTCAAGCTGCTCGATGGCGGCGGCACGGAAGGTGTCGGCCGATCCGATGAGCACCTTGCGACCGCCGAGCGATGCCTGGTTGGCGAGCTTACCGACCGTCGTGGTCTTTCCCGCGCCGTTAATGCCCACGAAGAGCACGCAGACGGGATTCATGCGGAAGGGGTCGGGATCGGGCTCGGCAAACAGTCCGCTTATCTCGTCGGCGAGAAGATCGAGCACCGCATACGCATCGGGCAGAGCACGGCGCGTGGCCTGGTCACGCAAACGGTCGATGACCTCCATGGTCGCCTGGGCACCCAGGTCGCTCAAGATGAGCGTCTCCTCCAGGTCATCCCAGAAATCCTCGTCGAGCTTGGGACCGCGGCGAAACAGCACGTTCATCCGCTCGTTGAACTTCGCCCTGCTCCGATCGATCTTGTCCTTGAACGCCATGTGAATCCCCCTCGTGAGCGGTACTAGCGCGCGCCGCTGAACTCCTCGACGTCACGTGTCTGGCCCGAATCCTCGGTCGATAGGCGAATCTGCTGGTCGAGCTTCTGTGACACGAGTTTGGACACGCCATCGCTGCGCATCGAGACGCCGTAGAGCAGGTCCGCCATCTCCATCGTACGCCTTTGGTGGCTGATGATAATGAATTGCGTGGACGAGCGGATGCTGTCGAGATACGAGAGCAGTCGACGCAGATTGGTGTCATCCAATGCCGCCTCGACCTCGTCGAGTATGTAGAACGGCGTCTTGCGCACGCGATATACGGCGAAGAGCAGCGCGAGTGCCACGAGCGATTGCTCGCCACCCGAAAGCAGCGTCTGCTTGCGGACCTTCTTGCCGCGCGGTTGCGCATAGACCTCCACGCCCGTTTCCTCGGGATTGTCCGGGTCCGTCAACTCAAGATGCCCGTTTCCGCCGGGGAAGAGCTGCGCGAACACCTCCTCGAAGTTGGCATTGACCTGCTCGAAGGTGTCGATGAAGCGGTTGCGCATCTTGCGGTCGATCGCCGCGACGATGCGCTGCAGCGCCTTGGCCGCGGCCTCGAGATCCTCGAGCTGCACGGAAATGAACTCGCGGCGCTCCCTGAGCTTGCGGTACTCCTCGACGGCCACCGGGTTTACCGAACCGAGATTGCCGAGCTTGCGTCGCAGACTTTCGGCGTGCCTTTCCTCCTCGTCGCGATTCTCGGGAGGGTCGAGTGCGAGGGCGATGTCGAGCAGCACGCCATGGGTCTCAGTGATGACGGCTATGGCGGCCTCGACCTTGACCTCGAGCTTGCTTTTCTCGATGCGCACCTGCGTGAGTTTTTCGTTGGCCTCGTCGAGCTTGGCCTGCTCGGCGTCAACGGCCTCGCGTGCCTTGTCGATGGTATCGCGCAGGTCACCCTGGCCCGCCTGCTCGATCTGGGCACGATCGCGCAGGACCTCGGCCTTCTCCTGCACGCCTTCGCGCAGGTTCGTGAACACGTCGTAGAGGGGCTCGACGCGCAGGCGCAGTATTTCGAGGTTGCTTTCTGTCTCATGCGAGACCTTGAGCGTTTCCTCGAGTTGCGCGATCTCGTCCCCCAGGGACCTGATCTGCTTGCCGAGATGCCTCTCGCGCTCACGTACGGTCGCGAGATCGACCCGGATGGTGGAAATCTCGCGCGTGAAACCCTCTTCGCGGGTAGCCAAGGCGGCGCTCTTATCGCGTGCGGCGGCAACCCTTTCGTCGAGCTCCGCCTTGTGCGCGGCGAGCTCGTCCTTGCGTGCGGCGAGTTCCTCGACCTTCGCGCGACTCGCGGCCGTGTCCTCGGCGATGCGCGCGCGACGTTCCTGAATCTGCCCCTTCTCCTGCAGCTGGCCGGTGATCGTCTGCTCGAGACGACCGACTTCCTCGCGCAGGCTGTCCGTCTCGCCGGAAACCTGGGCAATCGACTGCGAAAGCTCGAAGTCATCCGCCTGGGCAATGCGCAAGTTGTTGAGCGCCTGATCGACGTCGCGCTCGCCGTCCCCGATGGCCTTGATGACGGTGGGCTCCTGCGCCTGCAGCTCCCGCAGACGCCGTTTGCGACTCAAGACGCCCTCGGTGTCGGTGACCTGCGTGCCAATGGTGACCTTGCCGTTGGGCCACGCGACCACGCCATCGCGCGTGACGAAACGCGCTCCCGTTGTGTCCGCCGCAGCTGCCTCGATGGCCTCGACGGCCGAATCGAGCACGTAGACATCGCCAAGCAGGAGCTCGGCGACGCGCTCGTGCTCGGGAGCGAAGGTGACCTCATCGAGCAGGCGCGTGCCGGCTTTGGCACGAGATCGCTCGATGGGCGCACCACCGACGCTGATGAGCGAGAGCTCGCCCCCGGAAAGCTCGGCCTTCAGGAGCCGGTCGACCAGATCGGCCGAGGCGTGCGCATCTTTGGTCATGAGCCCGAACATGTCGGATCCCAGTAGATGTTCGACAAGGCGCTCGAGCGCAGGCGGGGCGGAGAAGAGCTCGCTTACGGGCGAGACGACGTTGCCGTCCTGGCGCTCCATGGCCCATGCGAGCAGCGGACGCGACTCGTCAAGGGCTCTGTCGACGTGCTCGAGACCCTTTATCTCCGCTCGCAGTGAGCTGAGTTGGTCGCGCTTTTCCTCGAGACGGGCACGGCAGTCGTCGTGAATGCGCACGCGGCTATCGATATCGGACTTTGCGGCCAGGGAATCGGCTTGCAGCTGCGCAAGCTGCTCCTCGAGATCCTCGAGACGGGTACGCCGCGCCGCGAGCGTCGCCTGGGTGGACACCTGGGCGCTCTCGATTTGCGCGATGCGGTTGGCCAAAAGGCCATCCTCCACGTCGGCGGTAGAAAGGCTCTCGGTGGCCTTGAGCTCCGCAAGCGTGCATTCGTCAAATTCCCTCTCGCAGGCACGCGCCTCGACGTTCACCTCGGCGAGCTCGCGCTCTGCCTGCTCGTGCAGATCGTGAATCTCGTTGGCGTCGGCCTGCTTGCGCTCGAGCTGGGCGGTGAGCTCGTCGAGCTGGGCAACCGTGTCCCGGTGCTCGGCCTCGTAGGTCTCGAGACGGGAGGAGACGTCAATGCGACTCGCCTCGGAACGATGGACGGCCTGGCGTAGCTCGGAAAGGCGCGTCACCATGTTGCGCCCCTTCTCCTCGAGCAAGAGCATGCCCGAGTCGAGGCGCTCGAGAACCGTCTGGCAACGTCGGCGCTGCTCGGCTATGTCCCCGGCAAACAGGCCCTTTTCCTCGAGGAGCTGTTGATACTTCTCGAGCTCGCGTTTCTTCTCGTCGGTGCGAAAGCGCGCGAGCTCGACGAGCGAGTCGGCTTCCTTCTCCAGTCGCTCGGTCTCGCGCCAGGAATCCTGGAGCCTGCGCAAGTCATCGACGGCGAGCGAGAGCTCGACGGACTTGAGCTCCTCGGTGAGTTGCTCATGCTGACGTGCGCGATTCGCCTGGCGCTCGAGGGGCTTGAGCTGGCGGTCGATCTCGCCGGCTATGTCGTGGACGCGTTGCAGCTCGCCATCCATGTTCTTGAGCTTGCGAGCCGAGCGCTCCTTTCGCTTCTTGTGCTTGAGGATGCCGGCTGCCTCCTCGATGAGCAGGCGACGGTCCTCGGGACGGGCGCGCAGCACGTTTTGCAGCGAGCCCTGGGAGATAATCGAATGCGTGTCACGACCGAGACCGGAATCGTTGAGAATGTCGAGTACGTCCATGAGGCGCGAGGGCGAGCCGTTGATGAGATACTCGCTCTCGCCGCTGCGGTACATGCGCCGCGTGACGACGACCTCGTCGAAGTCGAGCGGGAGCGTGCCATCGGAATTGTCGAGCACGAGGTCGACCTCGGCCAGTCCGACCGCCTGACGCGCAGACGAGCCGGCGAAGATGACGTCTTCCATCGCCTGGCCGCGCAGCTGCTTGGCGCTCTGCTCGCCCAGCACCCACAAGACGGCATCCGAGATGTTCGACTTACCCGACCCGTTGGGACCGACGACGACCGTCATGCCCGGCTCGAGCGAGAGCACAGCCCGGTCGGCAAATGACTTGAACCCCTTGAGGACGAGTGACTTGAGGTACACGTCAGGCCCTCTTCTTCTCGAACCCGTCGAGCGCGACCTGCGCCGCCGCGGCTTCGGCACGCTTCTTGGATTTGCCGCTTCCCTCGCCGATCACCTCGTCGTCGACGAGGACCTGCGCGTGGAAAGTGCGGTCATGGGGCGGTCCGTCAAAGCCGGTGATCCTGTAATGCGGCTGCCTGCCCTCGTCTTGCAGGAGCTCCTGCAGCGATGACTTGGGGCTTTCCGGCACCGAGGCGAGGCTGCGATCGGCGTGCGTGAGCAGCGAACGGGACACCCACTCGTAGGCTGCGTCCATGCCGCCATCCAGGTAGAGCGCCGCGACGAGCGACTCGTAGACGTTTTCGAGCGCCGAGGGAAGCCCACGCTTGTCCGTCCCCGCCTCGCTCTCGCCAAAGATGATGCAATCGGCGATGCCCTCGTCATAGGCGACGCGCGAAAGGCTCTTGCCCGAGACGAGCGACACCTTGATGCGCGTGAGGCCGCCCTCGTCGAGGTCGCGATACTGAGTGAAGAGATACATGGCCGTGATGGCGCCCAAGATGGAATCGCCCAGGAACTCGAGCCGCTCGTAGTCGTAGAGCGTCTTCTCCTTGTCGAGAGCGGAAGGATGCGTGATGGCCGCCCCGAGCAACGGCTTGTCCTTGAATTCGTATCCGAGAATCTCCTCGGCCTTGGCTATCTTGTCGGGATGGGTCTCGAGGACCTCCTCGTTGGCCATATCAGAGCCCTTCTGCCTGCGCATCGCCGTCTGCCAGGGCAAAGGCGAGCCTTCCCGGCATATCCTGGCGAATCGCATCGGCCGTCGCGAGCACGCCGCTGCAAATGGCCTGCGCATTGCTCGAGCCATGCCCGATGAGGCACACGCCCTTGCAGCCGAGCAACTGGGCGCCACCGTACTTGTCGGCCGAGAGCTCGTCCTTGAACTTCGAAAGCGCGTCCTTGATGAGCAGACCGCCGATCTTCGATTTCGTCGTCGAGTAGATCGTCTCCTTGAGGCCGGCCAGAAGCGCCATGCCGACGCCCTCGTAGACCTTGAGAGCGACGTTTCCGGTAAAGCCATCGGTCACGATCACGTCAAAACCACCCAACGCGAGGGCGCGGCCTTCGGCGTTTCCCCGGAAGTTGGGCACGTGCTCCTTCATGAGCCTGTGGCATTCCTGCGCGAATTCGGAACCCTTCGTCTCCTCCTCGCCGATGTTGAGCAAGCCGACGCTCGGGTTGTCGATACCGAGGGTGACCTGCGCGTACACGCGTGCCATACGCGCGAACTGGACGAGGTATTCGGGCTTGCAATCGGCATTTGCGCCCATGTCGGCGAAGACGACCTTCGCCACGGGAGAGGGGAGCACCGTTGCGATGGCGGGACGCTTGACGCCCTTGATGCGCCCGATGACGAGCGTGGCGGCCGACATGCACGCGCCGGTCGAACCGGCGGAAAAGAACCCGCCCGCCTCGCCGTCCTTGACGAGTTGGCAGCCCACGACGATCGAGGAGTCCTTCTTGCGGCGCACGGCCTCCGCCGGATGCTCTCCCATGCCAATGACCTCGGTGGTCGGATGGGCGATAACATTGCCGTGCTGTGCGGCAAAGGGAACGATCACGTCCTCGGGCCCGGTGAGTATGACGGTGAGCGAAGGATCCTGCGCCACGGCCTGGCCAACGCCCTCGAGCACGACGCCGGGCGCATCATCGCCACCCATCGCGTCTACAACGACCTTGACCTCATCCATGCTCATCCACCCGCCTCACGAGAACTTTCTTCCCAGAATAAAGAAATAATCCTGCAAGCGGGTGACCGTTTGCAGGATTACACGTAATGTGTAGATTGCCTTTAGTCCTCGACGACGAGAACCTCACGGCCCTTGTAGTAGCCACAGCTCGGGCAAATGGTGTGCGGAAGCTTGACCTCGCCGCACTGCGGGCATACGGAACGGGGTGCCGTCCTGCAAACGTCGTTGGAGGAACGACGAGAATGGGTCTTCATCCTGCCGGTCTTGCGCTTGGGTACTGCCATCGTCTGTTACCTTTCTAGCAAGCGCGTCATCGCGACGCGCAGAATCTCTTCGAACACGCGAAAAAGAAATATAACACGATTTATCGCGAGAGTGAAGAGAAAATTGCACGGGGGATTGGGAACGGACGGGACGGCCATTCCGGTTCCCTTTCCTTTCGCCTCGCCCTCTTCATCGGCGTTCGAGCAGCGCCACGCTCTCGAGATGCTTGGTATGGGGAAACATGTCAACGCCCACGAGACGCGCCACCCGATAGGCAGACGAGAGCCGTTCGATATCACGCACCTGCGTGACGGGATTGCAGCTGATGTAGACGATTCGCCGGGGAGTGGCCGCCAGCAAGCTACCCAGGAACTCCTCGGAGGCCCCGGCGCGAGGAGGGTCGAGGATAACGACGTCAAACGTCGCGTCGGCCTTGGCAAGGTGCTCCCCCGCATCGGCGCAGACGAAGCTCGCGTTTCTCACGCGATTGATGCGGGCGTTCTCCCGGGCGATGCAAACTGCCGACTCGACGCTCTCCACGCCGACGAGATCGATGCGCATCTGCCTGGCGGCTATGATGCCGATGGTCCCGATTCCGCAATATGCGTCGAGCACGCGATCACCCTCGCGCAGCCGCGCCATGTCAATCGCGATTTGGTAAAGACGCTCGGTCTGTGCCGGATTGGTCTGGTAAAACGCGTCCGCGGGAATGCGAAAGGTGCATCCGCACAGCTCGTCCTCTATCCAGCCCTGGCCATAGGCCGTCATCGAAAGCGGTCCGAGCACGGCATTGGTACGACGCGTGTTCACGTTGAAGCTCACGCTTTCGATGGAGGGATGCCTCTTGCGCAACGCGGCGACGAAAGCCCTCTTGCGCGGAAACTCCTTGCGATTGACGACAAGCGTCACCATGACCTGACCCGTCACCCTGCCAATGCGCACAATCGCATGACGTAGCAGCCCCTTTCCCGTGTTCTCGTCATATGCCGGGATTCGGAATCCCTGGGCGAGCTCCGCGATGCTCTCGAGGATGGGACGGCCCGCCTTATGCTCGACGAGGCACGTGCGCATCCCGACGAGATCGTGCGTCCCGCGCCTGTACATGCCATGCCTCGGCTTGCCGCCCTTGCCGGGGGCATACGGTGTCATGATCTTGTGGCGGTAGGCGACGGGCTCGTCCATGCCGACGATGTCATCCACATCACGGCCAAATGGCGCGAACAGCTCCCCGAGCGCCGCGCGCTTGCGGGAGAGCTGGATGGGATAGGGAACTGACAGCCACTCGCAACCGCCACACTGGGCGGCATGGGGGCATGTATACGTCTTGTACCCCACGACGGCGGCGTCACTCGTCGCCAAACTCGAGGTCCTTGAGAACCGCGAAAGGATTGAGGGGATCGATTTCGTCTGTTTCGCCGCACGAGCAGGGCCCCTCGTTGAGGTCAGCTCCGCAACGCGGGCATAGGCCGGCGCAATCCTCCTTGCACAGGATGACGTAGGGAGTCGCGTACACGAGGGCGGCGATGACGGCCGGGGCGATGTCGAAACTGCCGTCCGCGTCGATGACCTCGAACTCGTCATCCTCGTAGCCGTCGATATCCTCGGCGGGCTCGAGCAGGTAATATCCCTCGACGGCTCCCGAAATCTCGAGGCTCGTCGGGGCAAGGCAACGCACACACGGGGTAATCGCCGTGCAGCTCGCCTCGCCGGAAAGCAAAACGCCCTCGCCGGTGTTCGTCAGTTGGAGATGGTACTGGATGCCATCCGGCGTCTGCAGGTCCATGCCGCCGACGTGATAGGAAGTCACGTCGAGCGTGCCCTCGATAAAACGCGTTGACGCCGGTTCCGCTAGATCCGGATGAATGGAAACGATGAGCTGTTGCATTGCTCGACCTCCCAGCTATCGAGCCGCCGAGCAATGAACGCGCATTAGTCGGTCATGCCGCTGTTCAGGCGCTGACGGCAGCGGGTGACGTTCTTGAGAAGGTTGTCGAGGTTCGTCTCGAGGTTCGCGAAGATCTGATCGGCGTAATCCTCCGCGCCGACGCGCATCTCGCGTTCGCGGGCCATGGCGTCATCGATGACCTCCTGGGCACGCTGCTCGGCAAGGCGCACGACCTCCTCTTCGCCCGCAAGGTGCTCGGCCTGGCGCTCGGCGTCCTCGAGGATGCGGTTGGCGTCGATTTCGGCCGCCTCGATCATGCCCTGGCGGTCGCGAACGATGATGCGGGCCTGGCGCAGTTCCTCGGGAAAGATGTCGCGAATCTCATCGAGAATCTCGAAGATGGGGCCGATTTCGACCTGGCGCTTCTGGCTATTGCCCAAGACAGGCTTGGACTGCTCGATGCGCTCGGCAAGCTCGTCGAGGAGCTCCTCGATACCTGCGTCGTCCATACTGGGACTCCTTTACCTATCAGTTTCTACATTTGAGCTGCACTTCTGATTGTGGCACCAGATATGCTAATTGCACATGGTAACACAATATGCAAGCGATTGTCCCGTTTGGCTGCGAACGGGGCGATGGGAACGCGATGAGACAGTTGCTCAGGGACGTTGTCTCATTTGCAAATGAGACAA
>UQUH01000042.1 GCA_900544245.1 uncultured Coriobacteriaceae bacterium
AGGGACGTTGTCTCATTATCAAATGAGACAACGTCCCTGAGCAACTGTCTCATGTCCCGCCCCACCGCCGCTAGTAATCCACCTCGTCGATGCAATCGCTGAACTGCGAGTTGTAGAGCTCGGCGTAGAAGCCGTCTTGAAGCAGAAGTTGCTCGTGAGTGCCCATCTCGACGATGTCACCCTCCCTCAACACAAGAATCGTGTCCGCATCGCGTATGGTCGAGAGGCGATGCGCGATGACGAAACTCGTGCGCGTGCTCGTGAGCTCGGTCATCGCATGCTGGACGAGACGTTCCGTACGCGTGTCGATGGAGCTCGTCGCCTCGTCGAGAATGAGGATTTCGGGATCCGCGAGCAGGGCGCGCGCGATGGTGATGAGCTGGCGCTGACCCGCCGATATGTTGGAAGCCTCCTCGTTGATGACGGTGTCGTAGCCATCGGGAAGCGTGTGGATGAAATGGTCGACGTGAGCTGCCCGGGCAGCGCGCTCTATCGCCTCGTCGGTCGCCCCATCCACCCCGTAGGCAATGTTGTCGCGAATGGTCCCGTTGAACAGCCACGTGTCCTGGAGCACCATGCCCATGTGCGAACGCAGCTCGTCGCGCTTGATGGTGCGAATATCGCGCCCATCGAGCAGAATCGCACCCGCATCGATTTCGTAGAAGCGCATCAGAAGATTGACGATCGTCGTCTTTCCCGCTCCGGTGGGACCGACGATCGCGACCATCTGCCCGGGCTGCACCTCGACCGAAAGGTCATGGATGACGGGCTTTTCCGGATCGTAGCCAAAGCGCACGTGCTCGAACTGCACGTGTCCCTTGCGCGCCGTCGTGTCGGGAAGAAGCGCGGTCTCGTCGCTCATCTCGGGTTGGTCGAGAATCTCGAAGACGCGCTCAGCACCGGCAATCGTGGCCTGGAAGGTATTGATGATGCCCGCCAACTGGCTGATGGGCCGTGTGAAGTTGCGCATGTACTGCGTGAACGCTTGTACCTCACCGACGGTGAGCGCGCCGATGACCGCCTGCCAGCCACCTATGCACACTATGGCGATGTAGGCGAGGTTGCCCACGAAGATCATGAGCGGGCGAATCAGGCCCGAGACGAATTGCGCGCGCCAAGCGTGCCCGAAATACTCGTCATTGATGCGCTCGAAGTCCCTGATCGCGCCCTCTTCGTGCGCGAACGCCTTGACCTCGGTGTGTCCGCCGTAAGTCTCCTCGATGTGCGCGTCCAGCACGCCAAGTGCGGTCTGCTGGGCGAGGAAGAACCTCTGCGAGCGTTTCGCGACGACGGCCGTGAGCGCGATGGAGATGGGCAGCGTGCACAGCGCGACGATGGTGACGAGCGGACTCATGAGCATCATCATGACAAAAACGCCGATGATGGTGATGACCGACGTGAGCGCCTGCGTCATGCCGTCTTGCAGCGTCGTCGAGATGAGGTCGATGTCGTTGACGACGCGCGAGAGGATGTCACCCTTCGAATGCGAATCGTAATAGGACAGCGGGATGCGGTTGAGCTTCTCCTCGGTCTGCTGACGTAGCGAGTAGACGACGTTTTGCGCGACACGCGCCATCACGAACGCCTGCAGGTACGTAAAGACCTGATAGCAGACGTACAGGACGATGAGCACGAGCAGAATCTCCCTGAGTAGGTCGAAGTTCACGCCGGCTCCCGGCTCGCCATTGGCGATCGCGACGCCGGCCCTGAATATCTCGGTTGTCGCCAGGCCCAACTGCCGCGGCCCGAGTATGTCGAAGACCGTGGCGATGATGGCGCAGACGAGCACGAGGACAATCTTGGGGATCTCGGGCTTGACGAACGCAAGCAGGCGGCGAAACGTCCGCTTGGCATTCTTCGCCTTGCGCGTCGGCATGGTGGCGTGGGGACCATGGGGCCCGTGATGCCCGGGGCCAGGGCCATTGCCCGCCATGGGATTCTTGTGCTGAGGGGACATCCGCTAGCTCGCCTCGCCTTCCGTGATCTGGGAGGCGACTATCTCGTTGTAGACCTCACTCGCCCCGAGCAGCTCCTCGTGGGTGCCAATCGAATCGATGCGTCCCTCGTCGAGCACGATGACCATGTCGGCATCCATGGCCACGGCGACGCGTTGCGCCACGATGAGCACCGTCGCGCCCTTCGTCGCGCGCTTGAGATGGGCGCGAACCTGGGCGTCGGTCTTGAAGTCCAGGGCCGAGAACGAATCGTCGAAGACGTAGAGCCCCGCTTTTTTGGCGAGTGCGCGCGCTATCGCGATGCGCTGCTTCTGTCCGCCGGACAGACCACCACCAGCTTGCGTGACCTGCGTTTCGAAACCGTCAGGCTTTTCCATGATGAAGTCATACGCCGCCGCTTCGCGCGCCGCCTCGATGACCTCATCGTCACTAGCGTCCTTGTTGCCATAGCGAATGTTATCGGCGATCGTCCCCGTGAACAGCGTGGTCTTCTGCGGAGCATAGGAAATGAGCGTGCGGAGCTGCGCTTGCGGAATGCGCGCGATATCGACGCCATCGAGCAGGATTCGTCCGTCCGTGGGGTCGTAGAAGCGTTCGATGAGGTCGACAAGCACGCTCTTGCCCGATCCCGTCGCCCCGATGAGCGCATAGGTCTTGCCCGCCTCGAGCTCGAAGCTTATGCCATCGAGCGTCGGCTCCTCTGCACCCTCGAAGGTGAATCTGACGTCCTCGAAGCGCACGGTGTGCGCCCGATTGGGGACGGGAACCTCGACGCGCATGGCATCATTGGGATCATGGACGGAAGGCTCGCAGTGCAAGACGGCCGTGATGCGCTCGGCAGCAGCCTGGGCACGTGGCCAGATCATGAAGATCATCGAGAGCATCATGACCGACATGAGCAACAGCATGGCGTACTGGATGATCGCCATCAGATCGCCCGCCTGGAAACTTCCCAAGTCGACCAACTGCGCGCCAACCCAGGCGATGACGATGATCACGAGGTCCAGCACGAAACCGATAAGCGGCATGAGCACCGACATACGGCGTGCCACGGAGACGTTGGTATCGGCGAGCACCTTATTGGCGACCGAAAAACGCCCCTCCTCGAAGCTTTCCTTGTTGTACGCCCTGATGACGCGGATACCCGTGAGGCCCTCACGCGTGACGCGATTGAGGTCGTCGATGCGAGCCTGCAGGGACCGCAGGAGCGGGACAGTGAATTTCATGACGATTGCCACGATGACGGCCATGATGGGAATGGCCGCGAACACGGCTATCGAGAGCTCGACGCTCTTCTGGAACGCCATGAAGGCCGCCCCGACGAACATGATGGGCGCCATCATGGCAATCGTCATGCTCATGAGGGCGAAGCGCTCGAGCTGTTGGATGTCGTTGGTCGTGCGCGTGATGAGGGACGAGGTGCCGAACTCTCCGATTTCGCGCAGACTGAACGCGGTAACCCGCTTGTAGACGGCGCTGCGCAGGTTGCGTCCGAACCCCATGGAAGCACGCGCGGCGCATAGCCCCGCCGCGATATCGGCGACAACGCAGCCAAGTGCCCAAAGCAGCATCAAGCCACCCGTCTGGAAAATGTAGGGCACGTCGCCATTCGCAACACCCGTGTCGATGACCTCGCTCATGAGGTTGGGAATCATGAGATCGCAACCGACGCGAATGGCCGTAAGAACGAACGCCCCTACGAACAGGGGCGTGAAGCGCATGAAATATGTCCTGACGAGCTTGAGCATGGCCAGGCGGGGTTAGGCCCTATATCCGTTGGGATTGGCCTGTTGCCAGCGCCACGAATCGGCGCACATGTCCGCAATGCCGTATCGTGCCCGCCATCCGAGCTCGTCTGCCGCCTTGGCGCAATCGGCATAGCAGGCCGCTATGTCTCCCGCTCGGCGCGGTTTGATAGCGTAGGGAACCTCGATGCCGGTGGCATCTTGGAAGGCGTGCACAAGCTCGAGCACACTCGTGCCATTGCCTGTCCCCAGATTGTAGACATGCAAACCGCCCTCGGGCTTGATCGCCTTGAGCGCGGCGACATGTCCGCTCGCGAGGTCCATGACGTGGATGTAATCGCGCACGCCGGTGCCATCGGGCGTGTCGTAGTCATCGCCAAAGACGCCGAGCTTTTCGAGCTTGCCCACGGCGACCTGCGTGATGTAGGGCATGAGGTTATTGGGGATGCCGGCCGGGTCCTCGCCCATGGTGCCTGACGGATGCGCACCGATGGGGTTGAAGTAGCGCAGCAGCACGACGTTCATGTCCGGGATGGCGCGCTGGACGTCGGCGAGGATGTCCTCGATGATGGACTTGGTACGCCCGTAGGGATTGGTTGCCTCGCCCTTGGGCATGTCCTCGGTCAAGGGCAGCGCTTGCGGCGTGCCGTATACCGTGGCCGAACTCGAGAAGATGATGTTCTTGCAACCAGCATCGCGCATGGCCTCAAGCAGCTTGACCGTGCCGCCCACGTTGTTATCGTAGTACTCGATGGGCTTCTCGACCGACTCGCCCACGGCCTTGAGCCCGGCGAAGTGAATCACGCAGTCGATGTCGTTTTGGGAGAAGACCTCGCGCAGCTTGTCCGCATCGCGAATGTCGCCTTCGACGAAGGGCACGTCAACGCCCGTAATCGCCTTGATGCGCTCGAAGACGATTGGCGAGGAATTGCAGAGATTGTCATACGCGATAGGCTCGTGACCGGCTTGCAGAAGCTCGATGATCGTGTGGCTTCCGATGAAGCCCGCTCCGCCCGTGACCAGAATCTTCATTGCTCTCCTCAATACGCTGACAGCCGAGACATGCGTCTATGATAGTACAGGGACACGAGGTGCAAACGGGTATTTGAGCATCTGGGCGCGAAGTCGTTACTTGCGCAAGCCCACGACGTAGAACAGCAACATGAGCAGCGAGCTTGCGCCCATCACGATGGCAAGACCGCCCACGTAGCTCGTCCAGGGCAAGGTCATGACGACGGTACCCACGGCACCGAGCACCGTGTACATGAAGTTCGCGATCGCGCTTGCCGAGCCGACCTGCTCGGGCGGCTGGTCGAGCAAGATCACGAACGCATGCGGGCGGATGATGCCCTCCATGAGGGCGTACGGTGCGAAGGTGAGGAAGAGCGCAAGCGGCCCCATCGGCCCGAAGAGCCAGGTGAGCACGCCGCCTGCCAAGCCGAGCACGATGCAAGCCAACGTGAGCTGCTTGGGGCGTATTGCCTTCGATACGCGCAGGTAGACGAAGGGCGCGATGACGCTGATGCCGCAAGTGCCGGCATACACGAGGTTGTAGACGAAGTAGCCAGCACCGAAGTCATCGAGCAGGATATACGAGGCCACGGCGATATAGCCCATGTAGGGCAGGCCAGCTAGCGCGACGATGAGGGCCATGGATAGAAAGGCGCGACGCGACAGCAGCGCACGCCCGCGCGAGAGCATGTCGCGCACGGCGGGCATGACTCCCGAGGCAAGTCGCTGGGAAGGCTGCAGGGTTTCGGTGATGAGAAAGGCGAAAACCAGGTCGACACTTCCCATGACGGCAAGGGCAACGAATATCTCACGCCACCCGCCGATGCTCAGTAACAACGTACCAAGAAAAGGTGCGAGGACGGGGCCGATGATAACGAGCGACTGCAAGAGCGACATCGCAAACTTGAGGTCCTTGTCGGTGTAGGCATCCTTGATGAGTGCCGTGACATCGGTTTCGACCAGGCCAAAACCGATGGCCTGCCCAATGCGAAACGCCGTGAGCATGAGCACCGAAGTGGAGAGCGCGCAGCCGAACGATGAGGCCGCGAAGATCGCGCAGCTCGCCACGAGGACCGGCTTGCGCCCGAACTTGTCGGAAAGCGGTCCCGAAACGAGAATCGCGAACGCCGAGACGAACATAAACATGAACATCGTGAGGTTGAGAAACGACGCGGTGGTGTCGAACTCATGTAGGAGGCCCGGCAGCGCCGGCACGTACATGTCAATCGCGAGGATGAGCGTCGTGTTGATGACGAGCACGCACGCCAGGAAGGCGCGTGGTCCAAGACGTTTTTGTGGGGAGACGAGCTGCATGGGCCATAGGATAGCGCAATGAGACATGCGTCTCAGGCACGCTGTCTCAAAACATCGGCATATAAACCTGTTTGGGTAGGATTTGAGACAACGTGCCTGAGATACTTAGCAGGAGTGTGCCGACTCGGGACTGAAGCCGCTTATCTTGGCGGCAATCTTCTGGGCCACGGGAAGCAGGGCGAAGATGGCGACGAATCCCGCGAGCACTGCGGGAAGCCACAGCGCGCTTATGATAGCGAGAACATCTACGACGCTCATATTTGCCAGCAGCGCGATGAACATGCAGAGGGTGAGAATAATCGTGACATTCACAACCGCAAGCGTCAGGCTAACGACGAGGTGCCGGGCAGGCTTGCTCGTGACGCGAAGGCGTCTGGCAATTTTCTGCCCCCACTCCATCGTGGGCAAGAAGTCTCCCACGGCATAGCCGACGGGTATGCTCATTATGAGCGACTGGACAAACGTACGCACGATCTCGTCAACCTGCATGACCGACACATCATGAGACAGGAACAGAAACACGCTACCCAAGACGATGCCTATGAAAATGTTCATGAACAGGCTCGTCATGCGCTGAAATCCGACAGGGCCTTTATTCGACATGCCAATAACCTCTCAAATGGCTCAAAAGGACACCTCCCGCGAAGGCTGGGGGCGCGGGAGGTGCGTATTGAGGGACTTACAAGATGGGACCTATGAGTTCTCCGAAGCGGAAGACGCCTCGAGTCGCGCCTGATCCTCCTTCATGATCTTGTGGTCGCTCTTCACGAAGAAGAGGATCAGGAGAATGCAAACGGCCAGGGGCACACCGAGGAACACGAGGGCGGCGGCGAAGAAGCCCCAGCTCGCGATGAGTGCGCCAAAGATGCCGTTACCAAAGAAGGTAAGGTTGGTAACAAAGGCCATGATTCCCAGGACGTAATCCATCTTCTTTGGATCGGTGACGAGCACGGGAATATACGTCCTGATAGCCACGGGAACGATGCCCGCCAGCATGCCGATGCCAATGCCAAACAGCCACATGTTGACAGCGCTGTTGCCATAGCTGCCATAGGAAAGCAGAATCATGCCACCAAAGACGATGAAGCCGCCGATGGCAAAGACCTTGCGTAGTGACGTCTTCTCGAAGAAGACGCCCGAGTAGACGCCAAATAGGACGACGAGAATCTGGGAGTAGAGCGCCGGACTATTGGACTCGACGATGCCCACGCCGATGCTTTGCAGGAAGGTGGGGAAGAAGCCCTGGCACAGGCCGTAAATCCAGCAATAGCCAAAGAACGCAAACGCGCAGATGATGCCACCGCGAACGTAGTTGTGGTTGATGGCCGTCTTCTCCTGGCGCTCGACGGCCTGGGCATTCAAGACGTTCTCGTCCACGGCGTTGAGCTTGAATGCAGCCACGTGAATCAGCAGGGCGAGGACGCAGATGCCGATACCGACATAGGTGATCGTATCAATGGACCCCGTCGCGGAGAAAATAATGGGCGAAATGAGAACTGCCATCACAAGGCCCGCAACGGTCCATTGTGACCACACGCCCATGGCGAGACCCATCTTTTGCAAGGGGAACAGACGCGGAACGATGTTGGGGCCGCAGGCTGCGAGCATTCCCATACCCGTGCCTTCAATGACGCGCGCAGCGAGGAAACCCGCTGCATCCGGTGTGAACAAGCTTGCAACCGAGCCGATGATGGTGATGACCATCGCCAATGCGAGCGTAAACTTAGCGCCGATGTTTCTCATGATCCAGACGGCTGGGAAACAGACGATGCAGCCCATGAACAGCGCAAGTCCGGAAATGTTGCCAATCATGTCCATGCCCATGCCGTGGGCCTCACCCACGAATGTGAGAATGGGATTCCATTTCATGACGACGAACACGACTGCAAGTCCCGTAATCATCATCGAGACAAGCGATATCCAACGTTGGCTTTGCGGAAGCTGGTCTTCTGACACACCCCAGGCACGAATACCCGTCGGCCTTTCCATTTGATTAGCCATGGTGACTCTCCAATCAATTAAGAGAACAGGACGTATTTATCGCTATCTATCGCGGATGCCATTTGGGCAACGGGGCCAAGCTGGATACAGCCGGCCTGGCAATGCTGCACGCACATGGGCTGCTTTCCCTTCGCGGTACGCTCTACGCACCGATCGCAGCGGTCGGTCGGGATGGGCACGAATTCGTACTGCCACGTGCGTTCCGCAATCTGGTCGGGGCCAATCTGCGAAAGCTTGATGCCAAACTGGTCCGGGTCAAGATCGTGGTACTTCTGGCATGCCACCTCGCACGTGTGGCAACCCGTGCAGTACTCGAAATTGATGAGCAATGCATCTCTCATGTCGATAAACCTCCCCTATGCCTTGCGCACGCGGCACAAATCGGACTTGTAGGAATTGCCCAGGCCCACGCTTCCGGGCTTATACGAGAGCATGTTGTTCGGATTGCTTTCGAACGTGCCGAAGTAGGTGCCATCGTGCTGGTCGCGCTCGGGGAACCACCAGCCGTGATCGCAGGACACGACGCCCTTCTTGATGCGCGGGGTAATCTCGGCCCTCTGCTTGCAGCTACCGCGATAGTTCTCGATGATCATCCACTCGCCATCCTCGATGCCGTACTTCTCTGCATCGTCGGGATGGATGCGGCAGATGGGATCTGGCTGAACGCGGCGCAGGTGGGGAATCTGACGGCCCTCCGAGTGGAAGTACCCCCAATTGCGCGCGCCCGTCGTAAGGACGAGTGGATACTCCTCGAAGAGCTCCGGGGTGCTCACGGGGCTTGCAGGAGGCTCGACATAGGAGGCGATGGCCGGGCACTCCATGGCCTCGAGCCCCACCGAATAGAACTCGTAGAGCCCCGTGGGAGTGAGAAAGCCCTGCTCGCCATCCGGACGAAGACCGCCCGTCTTGTAGCGATAGTAGTCGACCACGGGGTAGGCCCAGCTGCGCTTCTTCATGTCCTCGTAGGTGAAGCAGGCGCCACTCCTCTGTATCATGTAGTCGTAGAGGTCTTCCGGAGTGTCAAACGGGAAGATCTCCTCACCGCAGAAGCGCTTGCCCAGCTCGATGAGGATGCTCTGGTCGCTACGCGCCTCGCCGGCAGGCTCGACCGCCTTGACGATTGCGCCGGTACGATAGGGCTGGTGACCGGAGATGCCGCTTCGCTCGGCGTACGTCGCCACGGGCAAGAAGACGTCGGCGCAGGCCAGGGCCGTGGGTGTCATCCAGGTATCCAGCACGACATTGAACTCGGTACCCTTGATGATCGCCTCGTACGTACGTTTGGGCTGCGCACCTTCGTTGGCAAGCGGATTGGTCGCGAAGAATATCACGCTCTTGATGGTGTAGTCATTGGTACCCGCGTCGCCTTCCATGCCTTCGACGATGGACTCGGAGTCAGGCATGCCCATGGCGTTGAGACCGCGAAGTTCCGGCTTCGAAACAGGCGGGCGCATGGCCGGGTCCTGGGGAATCCAGTTGACTTCCTCCATGCTCGGAATCCAGGGAAAGCCGATGTTGAAGGGCGCGATGCCCGCGACCATTCCACCGGGATGATCGAACATGCCCGTGATGCCGACAAGGTCATAGGCCGCCATGCCGGTATAGAAGCCCTCGGCCGTCTGATCCATGGCAACGCCCCACTGCAGGGCCCAGCCCTCCGCATTTCCAATGGCACGAGCCACCGAATAGACCAGATCGACATCGACATCGGCGATTTCAGCGGCCCTTTCGGGCGTCCAGTCCTTGACCGCCTCCTTGTACTCGTCAAAGCCGTAGGTCCAATTGTCGACAAACTCGTGGTCGTAGAGATCCTCTTCGATGATGACATGACCAAATGCGAGAGCCAGTGCGGCGTCGGTGCCGGGGCGAACTTGCAGCCAGTATTCCGAATGGGCGGCGACCCAGGTGAGCTTGGGGTCGATGGTGATGAGCTTGGTACCGCGCTTCATGCACTCGACAATCCAATGTCCGAGCGTGCCGTCGGAGTTGGCGACGACGGGATTATTGCCCCAGATGAGCACGTAATCCGGCCGCTTCCACTTGGGGTTGTCGTAGCGGTCGGGGAAGAACTGGGAGTAATCGCCCTCGTAGAGAGCGCCGCTCTTCAGGTTCGTGCTGAAAGATCGCGGAATATAGCACGCCTGGCCCGGGAAGAAGCCCATGGCCTGGTTGGGCGTGCCAAAGACGCGCTGCAACAGCTGCTCGTAGATGATGACGTCGCGACCCGTGCCGGCGGCAACATCAACGCATTCATTGCCAAACTCTGCCTGAAGGGCCTTGATCCTGGTCTCGATGAGGTCAAACGCCTCGTCCCACGTGATGCGCTCCCACGCATCCGGATTGCCGCGCTCCTCCTTGGCGCGCTTCATGGGATACAGCTGTCTGTCCTCGTGATACATCATGTCCGGGAGGGTCAGGCAACGCAAGCACAGACGCCCCTGGTTGTAGGGGTCTTCGGGATCGCCCTCGACGTGATCGATCTTCCCGTCCTTGACGTACATGAGGACACCACAGTTGTCGTGACATCCGGGTGCCGTACGCGCATTGGCACGGACAACGGTGAAGCCGTCCTCTTCCCACGTCCACTTGCGCCCCGTCGGGTCGTCAGCGGTTACGGGAGCCGAGCACGTCTCGCTGCTCTCCATCTCCATATTCGTCCTCCTCGTCTCAATCTCGCTTCGCAACAGCCGCCCGACGTGCGATGTGTCTGGGATCGCACGTACGGGCTGCTTTCTGATTCGAGGATAGGAACGGCGCACTGGATGTGGAAATGCAAAGCTAACATGGGCCATGCATATTGCGCATGACTCCCGTTCGGGATATTTTCATTACACGAAGCCCTCCAGGACGAACCGTGCCAAGAGAGGAGACACGATGCGCATCGAGCATCTTGAGGAGTTCGTGCACCTTTCGGATTCGTTGAACTTCACGCAGACCGCAGATCACTTTTTCGTTACGCAGCCCGTGCTCTCTCGTCATATCTCCGGCCTCGAGCACGAACTTGGGATTCGGCTCTTTGATCGTGTGAAGGGCCGCGTGCGCCTAACGACGGCAGGTGATAGCTTCGCAAAGGATGCACGCCGGATCATAGATGCCTACTGGGAGGCTCTCGAAAACCTCGAGAACAGAAAAAACGGTATCGAGGAGAGCATTTCCGTGGGTTACCTGCTGGGTGCGGGAGGCCCCTTCATCCCCCGCATTCAAAAGCTGTTCTCGGAGACCCATCCCCATGTCGAGGTCCGATACTTCGCCCTCGAATTCAACGAGGTCAACGAAGCCCTGCTTAACGGAAAGGTGAACGTTGCCATTTCGCGCCCACCTGGCAATTCCTACGACGGCTCAATCGATATGCGCCCTCTCTATACCGATGAATTCTTTGCCGTCGTACCCGACTCCCATAGACTCGCTTCTTTCGAAAGCGTCGGGCCCGAAGACTTCCGGGGCGAGACGATCGTCATTCCATCGCATCAGTTTTGGCAGGCCAATGCCGACGGAATGCGCAGTTATCTGAGCCCGGTGCTTGATAGCATCGAGCTGCGCGGCATGCTATACGACATCAACTCGTTGCCGCTCATGGTGCAGACGCAGGGCTACATTGGCATATCCATAGGCCACCTGAGGGATTACTACGGTGAGGGTCTGGTCTTTATCCCGCTGCAACACTGCAGTCTCGAGTTCCCCGTTGCCGTCGCATGGCGGCGTTCAAAGATGAACGAGACCCTGTGTGCCTATATTGACGTCGTCGAAGAAGTCGTGGGCGGAGCCGACTTCTCAAAATGAGACAACGTCTCAGGCACGCCGTCTCAAAACATCGGCATATAAACCTGTTTGGGTAGGATTTGAGACAGCGTGCCTGAGACGTCTACAGCTCAACACCGAGTGCGGAGAGCCCGCCCTGGATGAAGCGGTCGAGCGCCTCCTGGCATTGCCGCCACTCCTCGTCACTCGCAGCAGTCGACGTCGCGACGGAATAGCACCCGCTCATCTGAAAGAGACAGATGGCGTGCGCGAGCTGCTCGGGCATGCCTGCCGCCTGTAGCTTCTCCTTGAGCATGTGGAGCCCCTTCGGGTCATAGACGTGCATGGTGGTGGGAAGGAAGCGTTCGTCGGCCACGACGCTCGCATACGAACCCGCGTCACGCAGGCATTCGCAATAGGCGCGCGTCGTCCTGCTCTCGCGACATGTAGCGCACGAGAAGTGCTCGTCGAGGGTCTGCGTGCGCTTGTAGAACAGCACGACCGCCCGCTCATACGCCTCGCACACGTTGTTGAAGTGCGCGTATAACGTGCCGCGACTCACTCCCGCCTCGCGCGCGAGCTCGCTCATCGTTATGGATGATAGCGCCTTGTGCTCGAGCAATCGCGCTAGGGCATCGCAGATGGCATGTTCGGACTGGACGTAACGCGGGTCGCTCTGGTTTGGCATGCGTCGGGCTTTCTTATCTATTGAACAGTATGTATGATATTGTACTTCAAACCTCACCCTGCAAGAACGACAATGTACATGCACGATAATCTGCTCATGACGAGGGAGTGATCCTCATGCGCATCGGCCAGCAATCACTTCTCGACCTGCTCGGCGAGAAGAACATCCGCTTCGTGATTCCCATCTACCAGCGCGCCTACTCATGGACGCAGCGACAATGCGAGGAGCTGTGGAGAGACATCCTGCGTGCTGCCAAGGTCGACGGGCGCCACTTCGTGGGCACCGTCCTCTACACTCCCGAAGACGATGACGAACAGGGACACCACCGCTTCGCCATCATCGATGGTCAGCAGCGCCTCACCACGCTCACGCTCTTGCTAGCAGCCCTTGGCGAATACCTCGGCACTCATGACGGCGCCGTGCCCGAGCTCACCTCCGCAACGCTGACGGGCCGCTACCTGCTTGCCGACGGCGACGCATCCGCATGCAAGCTCGCCCTTTCCCCCAAAGATGACGACACGCTGCAGGCGGTTATCGTCGGCACGCCCATGCCGGCAAAGACCTCCGCGCGCGTCACGGAAAACCTCTCGTTCTTCCAAAACCAGATGGCTGCCGACGACTTCGACGCCCAGACGCTCTGGCGCGGCCTGAAGGGGCTCTTTGCCATCACTGCGCAAGTCGATGACGCCGACCAAGCCCAGAGCATCTTCGAGGGCCTCAACTCGAAGGGCTACCCGCTCACCATCGCCGACCTCGTGCGCAATTACCTGCTGCTCACCGAGTCTCATGACGAACAGAAACGCCTCTACAGGGAGTATTGGGAGCCGATGGAGGGGCTCTTCGTGCCCGATCCCGGATCGCTGCGCCTCGATAACGCCATCAAGGGCTGGCTGTCGGTACGTTTCCCGCGCACGCGCATGAAGAGCACCGAGACCGTGTATAGCGGCTTCAAGCAATACGTCGAGGACGAGTACGACGGGACGAAGGAAGACCTGTTGCACGAGCTGCGCGGCTTTTGTCTCGTGTGGGCCGAGAACTACCGCTATCACGCGGTCAAAAAGTTCAAGTCCTCCTATGACTGGGCCCGCAACGGCGCACCGACACTCACGGCAAACTACAAGCTCAAGCCCGCGAGCAACCCGGAGTACGCCGAGCGCGTGCGCAAGGAGCTCAAGTCCGTCGACACGAACATGTAGAAGGAGGCCGGCATGATAGTAAGCGAGCAGAGACTTCTCGAGTTCATGGGCATGCCAGACGTCCAGTTCGTCATTCCCGTCTACCAGCGCGTCTACTCGTGGACCGAGCGCCAATGCGAGGAGCTCTGGGCAGACCTACAGCGTGCGGGCTCGACCGGCAAGGCGCACTTCATCGGCACGATCCTCTACATCGAGGAGGACGGCCAAGATGCCCCAACGCGACGGCTCGACCTCATCGACGGACAGCAGCGCATGGCGACGCTCACCTTGCTGCTACTAGCCTTCCGCAATGCTTCTCGCGATGGAAAGGTCAAGGTCGCAGGCGTCACCGCCGACGACATCGACGCTCGCTTCCTGCACGGGCATGATGGCGAAACGCCTACGCCCAAGCTGCTGCTCTCGCGAAGCGACCGCAACACGCTTGCCGCACTCGTCGATGGTGGCGAGCTTCCCGACGAGGACGAGCTGTCCACGTACCTGACCGACAATCTAGCCTTCTTCGAGAGGCAGCTGGCACGACCCGGAGTCGCCGCCGACGTGTGGACGGGGCTCCAGGGCCTCTATGCGATTGCCGCGCAGGTCGAGCCCGGAGATCAGCCCCAGCTCGTGTTCGAGAGTCTGAACTCCAAGGGCATGCCTCTGCGACCTTCCGACCTCATCCGCAGCCTGCTCTTCGTCCACTTCGGCTACGACGAGCAAGTGCGTCTATACAAGCAGTACTGGGATCCCATCGACACGCTCTTTGCCAACGATCCCGAGGGCACGCGCCTCAACGCCGCACTGCACGGATGGCTCGTGAAGCACGCACCCAAACTGCTCGTACGCGACAAGAACGAGATCTACGATGCTTTCAAGGCCTACGTGCGCAACATGCATAGCGATAACCTCGAGGACCTGCTCAAGAGCATCAACCGCTATTGCACCGACTTTGCCACCAACCCCAACTCGCCAGGCGCGAAGAAGTCGCTCGATTGGGCCATGGGCAAGCGCGAGGGGCTTATTTCGGAACGCAAGCTCTTCGGGGATTAGGCCAGGCGTCACTTCGCCATGCGAAACGCGAGGTGACCGCTTGCCATGTCCACGTCAAAGCTGCCAGTGACTTCGACGCCTGCATCGCCATAGACGGCGGTCGTGCCCATGGCTGGCGAGCCACCGGGGGCAGATCCGCCCCGCGCGGCAAAGTCACTGTCCACCTTGCCCGATAGCGCATCAAAATTCACCTCGAAGGCACTCGTCGACGGCAGGCCAAAGGTCACGCTTCCGCTTGCCATGTCCAGGTCGGCATACGTGGGGCAATGCGCAGTCGAGATGTTCATGTTCCCGCTGCCCATGTTGGCATTGACCGTGTCGTAGAAATCCCCGTTGAACGTTACGTTACCGCTCGCGACATCGAGCTTGAGCACCCGGGCCGTCACATTGGCAGCCTCGACCTTGCCCGACGCGATGCCGAGGCTCATCTTGTCGCAGGTCAGCCCGTCAACTGCGTAGTCGCCCGATGCGACGTCCAGCTCGAAGAAGCCGAGCCTTTCCGCGACGCTGCGTGGCACCTTCACGTCAAGATGCTTGGAGCCGAGGTTCGAGCAACCCGTGAAGTTTCTCATCGAGGCGTATTCGATGGCCAAGGTGCCGTTCTCGCATCCCCAGCGCAGGGGAAGGTTACGCGTGCCTGCGCCCGTCTCGGTAAAGACGACCTCGCCACCCGTTTCGGCGTCATCGCACACCGTCACGCTCGCAGAGCCCGCCGCCCAGGCGATGGCTATGTTGCGCACATCAGCACCTGCGACAGAGCCCGCTCCGGCCTCCTGCGTCGTGACACCTGCGTCGTTCTGGAACGAGACGGGCGCACGAAACGCGGACGTGCACCTGTTCGAGCAGCTGACGATACCGCCACATAGCACAAGGGCCAGGAGCACGAGCAGGGCTATCTTCACGTAGCTTGCATTGGTAAGGCGCGTCATCGCTATCGCCCCTCTCCGTGCTTATCCTCGTGCGAGGCCTGCCAATTGGGGTCATCCTCGACGATGCGCACGATCCAGTAATAGATGGGAATCGTGAGGAATATGACCCATCCAGGATGCCACCAGCCAAAGACGAAGCCCATGATGAGGTAGATAATCGCGCAGGCAACGGGATACGGGAAGGTCGCCCATGGGCTACGCGACGGCTTGTCCGCAGCGGCTACGGGCTCGCTCGGAGATTGCGGCTCATAGCGCGTCTGCGGGTCGGGCGGAGGTGGCTGGGGCGTATCCGGTGCCTTGCCCTGCGCACCGAAGGCCTCCTTCGTCGCCTGCGCGACCGCATCCTTGAGCTCGTCCTTTAGCTCATGCACGCGTGAGGCGGCCTCGGCTCGGGCAGCCGCATCAGCTGCGGGTTCAGCCGCCGCC
>UQUH01000043.1 GCA_900544245.1 uncultured Coriobacteriaceae bacterium
CTACCCCGAGCCCGGGGCCCGGGGCTCCCGGGGGACCCAGCCACAGCGGCTCGTAGAGGTAGCCGTCCTTGCCCTTGACCTTGCAGGTCTCGATCTCGCGGAACCACTTGATGTCGTCACCTTGCACGTGTACGCGCCACTTGGCGGGGTTTGCCGTGACGAGCAGCGGGTACTTCTTGCAACGCTCGCCCCAGAAGGTCTCGTCGTGAGTCCATCCCTCCTCGGCCGGGCCGCCGACGATCCAGCGCGCCATGGGCGTGCGCTCCTTGTCGTCGGGGAAGTTGTCGGCAAGCGCCTGGCTCCAGAACTCGATCTTGCCCGTGGGCGTGTCGAGCGGGTACTCCTCGGGGTTCTCGTAGAAGTTGCGCATGCCGGGGGCCATCTGCTCCCAGTTCTCCTCGAGCTTGGGATAGTAGTAGCCCTTTTCCTTGTAGGTGTCCCAGTCGATCTCCTCGACGAGGCGCGAGCTCTGGAAGGCCGTCTCGATCCACATGTCGTCGCTCATGCCCTTGTCGATCTCCTCGCGCACGCCAAAGCGCTCGCCGATCTTGCAGGCGATCTCGAAGTCCGAAAGCGACTCGCCCTGATGTTCGATGGCCGCGGGCGTGAGGCCGGCATGGCGCACGGGAACCTGCGAGGAGGCGCCCATGTCATCGTTGTCCTCGACGCAGGTCGTGACGGGCAGCACCAGGTCGGCGAACAGCGAATCGTTCTCGAGCCACTGGTGGTTGGTGATGAAGCACTCGACCTCGTCGGTGCGGATGGCGTCCTGGTAGTTGAAGCCGCCGTCCCAGCAGTTCATGTTGCAGGGCTTCTCCGACCACAGCAGGTGAATGCGATTGACCTTGGGCTCCTCGGTGGGAATGGGCTTGCCGAAGCGCTCGGCCATGGCCTGCTGCATCGCGAGCGCCGCCTGCGGGTTGCCGGGATAGTTGAACTCCTGGAACTGCTCGCTCGTCTCGACGTAGACGATGCAGGGGCTACCCCACCACGTGGCCTTGCCGGTCTGCAGCACTTCCGCGATCATCGTGCGCGGCAGCGACTGCGCACTGGGGAAGAACATGCGGCACTGGATGGCCATGGTGAACGGTGCCGTGGTCGAGCGTGCGATGGTCTCCTTGGCGGTGACCTGCGCGCTCAGGTGGTACTGCTGCACACCCGGCTTGCCCAGACCCTGCAGGGCGAGCAGGTAGGCGGCGGTGCGGGCGGGCTCGTGGCTATACGGCGTCTTGATCGAACCGGAGCTGTAATGGATGTGCGAGGTCGCCTTCTTGGCCGTGTTGCGCGCAAAGGCCTTGATGGTCTAGGCGGGGACGCCGCAGCGTTCGGCTGCCCATGCGGGGGTCTTGGGCTCGCCGTCCTCCTTGCCCAGCACGTAGTCAGCCATCTTGTCGAAGTGCACGGTATGCGTCTCGACGTAGTCCTTGTCGTAGAGGCCCTCGGTCAACCACGTGTAGATGACGCCGAAGTGGAAAGCCGCGTCGGTGTTGGGAAGGATGGGGATCCACTTCATGGTGTGGCATACGGAGGTGTAGTTGCAGAACGGGTCGACGCAGATCATCTCCTTGCCGAGCTCCTCCCAATACCCCATGACCTGCGAGAGAAACATACTCGCGTAGTTGGTGGTGAGCTCGTAGTCGCCCGCGTCGAAGACGAGCATCTCGGAGTTCTGGCAGATGTCGAGCAGGACGTTCCACGAGTTATAGCCCGTCTCGGGCGGCGCAACCAGGCCAAGACCCTTGTTGGCACCTGCGCCCCAGACGTGCTTGGCACCCCAGTACCATCCCTCGACCGAGTCCGGCGTGCGCGTCTCGCGCGTGTAGCCACCTAGCTTGTCCATGAGCGTGGCGTGCATGCCACCACCGGCGTGCAGGTCCTTGGACTCGCGATGGCCGTCCTCGCCGATGCAGATCACCGAATACGGGCCGTACTTGTCGATGACGCGACGCAGCTCGGACTCGACGATGTCGAGCGCCTCATCCCAGCTGATCTCGACGAACTTCGATATGCCGCGGTTTGCGGAATTGATCTTCGCGGGATCTCCGCCCGGCTCCCAGTCAACGCGCTTGAGCGGTTTGAGGACGCGGTTCTTCGAGTAGACGCGGTTCTTGTACGCAAGCGCGATCCAGTTGGGGCATGTCTTGATGCTCGGCTCGAACACTTTGCCGTCGACATCGATCTTCCACATCGAAGGTGCGAGCTCCTCCTTGGTGTAGGCGGTGTCGTTCCTGAATGGGCGAATGCGCAAGATCTTGCCATCCATGGTGTCGACCGCGGTAATCTCACCGCCCGTTCCGCCACACGCGATGCTTTGGAGTGTGGTCTTGATCTCCTTCATCTGTTCTCCCTTTCCTCTTCACGATGCGACGAACGACGCACGCGGGGGGATTCGCGCATGGCTCGCCACCTTATGCATCCATCTTGGAAGAGTCGAAAGGGGCCTTCAATTCCCAAGGTCTTCGATTCGTTTTCGATTGGGAACAGTGCGCATGCATCGTGTACCAACGCATGACACATTGCGGGATTTGTACATTCTTAGAAGAGAATAAAGGCTACTTCGCGATGCTTCGCCAGAAGGTCCCTGTCACGCTACCGTAGAGGTCGGCGAGCTCCTTGGGCGAAACGCGCATACCGTCGGCAACCCACTTCTGCATGAGCATGGCCTGTGACGAGGCGAAGAAGTACGCGATGTAGTCCGTGTGCCAATCGTCCGCGAGCCTCGTGGTCTTGGGAATGAGCTCCATGTTGAGCTGGTAGATTGCCTGGGTCGCGATGCGCAGGAAGGTGTCGTCCTTGCCGAATATGGGGCCGATGAGGTTCTTGAAGAACTCCCCTTCGACGGCCAGGCGCTCGTACATCTGCTCGTTCATGCGTTCCATGAGAGGTTCAAGGTCGCTGAGGTCGAGTAGACGATTGAGGTCGCGAATGGGTTGCAATACGGAGGACTCGAAGACCAGGCGAATGACATCGTCCTTGTCCTCGAAGTTGGCGTAAAAGGTGTTGCGCGAGATGCGGGCGCGCAGGCACAATTCGTTTACCGTGACCTTTGGATAACGTGTGGTGACGAGTACGTCCTTCAATGCGGCGATGACACGTTCCTTCGTCTCTGTCATCATTGCCTCCCCACGATAGCCCCTACGCCGATTTTACCACCTGCGATATCCATAGAATCACATCTCGTTCTGTTGTATACTGAATCGAACATTTGTTTGTGAGAAAGGAGGCGATCATGGCCAGGCGCACGGCGCAGCAGCTCAGCGTTGACGAGCTTCGCACGCAAATCTCCCAGCGTCTGCGCTCCAACGCCGCCTTCAGCAAGACCGTCTACCAAGACCAGCCCATCATCATGACGGGCAGCCAGCTCAAGAGTTTCGTACCAGACGCCATACGCGAGGCCCGTCAGCTCGCACGCACGCTCTACGCACAGGGCATGAGCGTTGCCAGCGTCTTCTACGAGCAGGCGCGCCTGCTAGCCGGATACGAGGACGACTTCGAGTTCACCGGCACATTCTCGCACTACTACCCCAGCTACGAGGACATGAGCAACGAGCAGCTGCGTGGTTACTTCGCCTGGCGTGCAAAGGCGCGCCAGGGCAACGTCGAGCAGGGTTCCCTCTCGTTCGCCTACGTCTATCTCTACGAACTCGTCAACCTCGTGGGCGTCGCCAGCGCTCGCGAGGGCTACGATGCGATGCTCGCCTTTGGTAGCGCATATCGCCGCTTCGACGCGCGCTTCGGCAAGCACCTCGACGCTTGGATCGACGACTTCGTCATCTATTACGGCCTGGATGCGAGCTTGTTGCGCACGCGTTCGTTCGCCAAGCGCGACGCCGCCTTCGACGTGCTGCTGCACCATGAGGCGCATGCGGAGGGCGAGATCTTCAACGCGCTCGTCACGCTCGGCGACTATGCCATCGCAGATTCGCCCTTCTTCATCGAGCACGAAGCCGAGCTGCGCTCCCTTGTCGTGCACGCCTATCGGGCCGCCGCCCAACATCACGCGAAGCTCAAGACGACACTTCCCGCCAAGCTTGCCGGACGCCTCAAGAACGATCGCCTCTGGCTGTTCGAGCGGGCCGTCTTCGCCAACCCGCTCGCCATCGATACCGCCACATACCAGATCAGCGCCCACGACACGGTGTACTGCCGCAACGGCGCGTGGTTCCGCACCCGCTACGAGGCCCTAGAGCGTCCGTTGCCCTGGGTCACCCAGCTGCTCGAGACCTGCGAATGCGCCCTGCGCGATGCCTGCGCATACCCCAACACGCTCGAGCGCAAGCTCACCACCAAGTACCTGCTCAAGGCCATCGAGACGCGGGCAAACGAGCTCGCCGAGGAGACGCGCCTGCGCGAGGAGCGAGCCGTGCACATCGACTTTTCGCAGCTCGACCACATCCGTGCCGCCGCCGAGGTGACCTGCGAAAAGCTCATCGTGGACGATGATAGCAATCTCATCATGCGCGGGGACAAAATCCAAACACCCACTACGTCGCGCGGGGACGGCGCAGTCGCTCAGACAGTCCTGAGCTCGCACGAAAGCGCCACTGGCGCTTTCGCGAGTATGCGGCGACGCGAAGCTAGTCCCTTTAGGGAAACTCGCTTTGTGCATCCGTCCCCGCGCGTTATGCAACGGTCCTCTTCATTTTCTCTCACGCCTGATGAAGCTGCTCTCCTCGTCCACTTACTCGCTGGTGGTGAAATTCGCGAGTTCGAGCGCGCGCATGCTTGCATGGCATCCGTGCTCGTCGACTCCATCAACGACAAGCTCTATGACGAGTTCGCCGATATCTGCATCGACACCTGCACCGGAGAGCCCATCATCATCGAAGATTACGTCCCTGAATTACGCGACCTGCTCGACCTGTCCTGAAGGAGCTGCCGTGACCACCAAGATCCCCAAGCGCATCGCATCGACCGTGCTCAACTCCCTCAAGGGTGGCGTCGTGCCACGTGTCGGCCTGCCCTACGTCGCCGTCGGACGCGAAGCCGAGATAGACGCCCTGCTGCACGATGTCGACATCATCGCCGATGGCGGGGCCACCTTTCGCTTCATCGTCGGCAAATACGGAAGCGGCAAGAGCTTCTTGCTGCAAACCATCCGCAACTACGCGATGGACCGCAACTTCGTCGTCGTCGATGCCGACCTCTCCCCCGAACGTCGCCTCCAGGGCAGCCACGGCCAGGGCCTTGCCACCTACAAGGAGCTCATCCGCAACATGTCGACCAAGACGCGCCCCGAAGGCGGTGCGCTCACGCTCATCCTCGATCGCTGGATTTCGGGCGTGCAGCAAGACGTGCTTGCCGAAGGGCTTGAGCCTGGTACAGAGGCTTTCGCGCAGCGTGTCGAGATGCGCATCCACGAAGTGGTGGGCACGCTCTCGGAGCTCGTGCACGGCTTTGACTTCGCACAACTGCTCGTCATGTACTACCGTGCCTACGTCAACGATGACGAGGACACCAAAGCCAAGGTCGTCAAGTGGTTCAGGGGCGAATACGCCAACAAGACCGAGGCCAGAAACGAGCTCGGCATCCGCATCATCATCTCCGACGACGATTGGTACGAGTACATCAAACTCTTTGCGTCCTTCCTCGTGCAAGCGGGCTACGCCGGCTTGCTCGTGCTCATCGACGAGCTCGTGAACATCTATAAGGTGCCCAACTCCATCACGCGCCAGTACAACTACGAGAAGATCCTCACGATGTACAACGATACGCTGCAGGGCAAGGCGCAACATCTGGGCATCATCATGGGTGGCACGCCCCAGTGCGTCGAGGACAAACGCCGTGGCGTCTACTCGTACGAGGCACTGCGCAGCCGTCTGGCCGAGGGGCGCTTCGCCGGCCAGCAATATAAGGACATGCTCGCCCCCATCATCCGTCTCGTGCCACTCACGCACGAGGAGCTCTTCGTGCTCGCCGAGAAGCTCACCGCCATCCACGCACAGCTCTTCGATTACGAACCACGCCTCACCGACGATCAACTCGTCCAGTTCATCAAGACGGAGTTCGAGCGCGTGGGGGCAAGCACGCACATCACGCCCCGAGAGGTCATCCGCGATTTCATCGAACTGCTCGACATCATGTACCAGAATCCCGACGCGCAGATGGACGAGCTGCTGGCAAGCGACGCATTCACCAGCGCCATTGCGCCCGATGCTTCGAATAACGTGAACGTAAGTGCCGAGGCAAGCGACCGGCAAGAGAACTTCTTCGAATTCACGCTCTAGGCGGTGATCATGGACGTCTTTGCCTCATATGCACCCTTCATCCAGGACTTTATCTACCGCAACGGCTGGGAGAGCCTGCGCTCGGTGCAAGTCGCTGCCGCCGACGCCCTGAGCAGCTTGCCGACGCCATCCTCAATTCCGAGGACAACGTTCTGCTGGCCGCATCCACCGCCTCCGGCAAGACCGAGGCGGCGTTCTTCCCCATACTCTCCCAGCTCGACGAGAATCCCTCCTCGAGCGTCGGCGTGCTCTACATCGCACCGCTCAAGGCACTCATCAACGACCAGTTCGGCCGTCTCACCGAGCTCTGCGAGGAGGCCGAGATTCCCGTCTGGCGCTGGCACGGCGATGTCGCGCAGTCACGCAAGAGCAAGCTGCTCAAGCACCCGAGCGGCATCTTGCAGATCACGCCGGAATCCCTCGAGGCGCTGCTCCTGCACAAGCATTCCCACATTCCCGCGCTCTTCGGCGACCTGCGCTTCATCGTCATCGACGAGATTCACTCCCTCATGCGCGCCGACCGCGGTGGGCAATGTCTCTGCCTTATCGAACGTCTCTCGCGTCTCGCATCATGCAACCCGCGTCGCATCGGGTTGTCGGCAACCATCGGCGACCTCGAGCTTGCCGGACGCTTCCTCGGCTCAGGTTCGGGTCGCGACACCATCATCCCCCGCATCGAGGATGCGCAGCAGCGCTGGCGCCTGTCCATATCGCACTTCTTCGTGGGAGAGGGCGCCGAGGAAATGGCGGCGGGAGAAGATGAGGCAGTTGCTCAGGGACGCTGTCTCATAAACCCCAATGAGACAGCGTCCCTGAGCAACTGCCTCATCCCTCCTCCACCCGAGCCCGCCACCGATGCCGCTCCCGCAGGCGCGGACCTCGGCCTCGGCTACATCTTCGAGCATACGCGTGGCAAGAAGTGCCTCGTCTTCTGCAACTCACGCGAGGAGGCCGAAGGCGTCACCACCACGTTACGCCGCTATTGCGAGGCCAACAACGAGCCCGACCGTTTCCTCATCCATCACGGCAACCTCTCGTCGGCCGTGCGCGAGAGCGCGGAAGACGTCATGCGCGACGAGGAGCTCGACCAGACGACCGTCACCACGGCCACCCTCGAACTCGGCATCGACATCGGTCGCCTCGAGCGTGCCTTCCAAATCGACGCGCCCTTCACGGTGAGTGCGTTCCTGCAGCGCATGGGCCGTACGGGACGTCGCGGTTCGCCCCCGGAGATGTGGTTCGTCATGCGTGAGGATCGCGCCGAGCCACGCACCACCCTGGGCGCGACCATCCCCTGGAAGCTCCTGCAGGGCATCGCACTCGTACAGCTCTACCTCGAGGATCGCTGGGTCGAGCCACCGCGCCTCGACCGCCTGCCCTACAGTTTGCTCTACCACCAGACCATGGCAACCCTCGCCAGTGGGGGCGAGATGACGCCGGCCGAACTCGCGGCTCGCGTACTCACCCTCGGGTACTTTCATCGCGTGAGCAGCGAGGACTTCCGCATCCTGTTACATCACCTCATCGACATCGACCACATCCAGCTTACCGAGGAGGGTGGTCTCATCGTCGGCATCGCGGGCGAGCGCGTCATCAACAGCTACCGCTTCTACGGCGTCTTCCAGGAAAACGAAGAGTACACCGTCCGCAACGAGTCCCAGGAGCTCGGCACCATCGTGCTGCCGCCGCCCGTGGGCGAAAAACTCGCCATCGCCGGCGCCACCTGGCTCGTCGAGGAGGTCGACCACAAACGCCACCTCGTCTACGCCACGCAGGTAAAGGGCCAGGTGCCGGCCTACTTTGGCGACTGCCCCGGCGACATCAACACCGTCGTGCTCGAGCGCATGCTGCGCGTGCTCATGGAGGATGCGGACTATCCCTACCTCATGGACAACGCGCGCGGCAGGCTCGCCCAGGCTCGCTCGACCGCACGCAACGCCCATCTCGACCACATCCCGCTCGTTCGTCTGGGAGGCGACACCTGGGGGCTCTTCCCCTGGCTTGGCAGCTACGCCTTCCTCGCGCTCGAGCGCTTCCTCAAGATCAAGTGCGCCGACCAGCTCCAACTCAAGGGTCTGGACTCGTCGCGTCCCTACTTCATGGAGTTTCGCATGAAGGGCGACGAGCAGTTGTTCTACGATGTGCTCGCTGAGCAGGCAACCACGCCCTTCGATCCACTTGACCTCGTCTATCCCGACGAAGTTCCCATCTGGGAGAAATACGACGAGTACGTGCCCATCGAGCTCATCCGCAAGGGCTTCGCCGAAAGCGTCCTCGACATCGATGGCATGCTCAAACGCGTGCGTCAGTGGTGCGGCCTGCCAGACGAGGAACCACCGCAACTCCCGAGGTAGCCGCTACTCCCCCACCACCTGCACGCAGATCTTGCGGTGACGCGGGCCGTCGAACTCGCAGAAGTAGATGCCCTGCCAGGTGCCAAGCGCCATGGCGCCACCCGTCACGGGAATGGTCTCCGACGCACCGATGGCGCTGCTCTTGAGGTGAGCGGCGCTGTTACCCTCGGCATGCTTGAAGTCACGCCGGTCGGGAAAGATGTCCGCCAGCGCGAGCTTGAGGTCGCGTACGACGTCGGGATCGGCATTCTCGTTGATGGTGATCGCGGCGGTGGTGTGCGGGCAATAGACCACGCACAACCCCTCCTCGATGCCGCTTTCCCGCACGATCTGCCTCACTCGCGCCGTGATATCGACGAACCCGTAGGCTGGCGTCTCCAGTTCGAATCGCTCCATGTCTGCCTCCCGTTAAAATGAGACAATATCTCTGAGCAATTGTCTCATTTTCGACAGCGAGGAGCATGACCATGAAGACGACGATACTCGTGGACAACGACGCGCAGGAAGGTCTCGGCTGCGAATGGGGCTTCTCCGCACTCATCGAGACCGATGGCGCGACCATCCTGCTCGACTCGGGTGCGTCGGGGCTTTTCGCGCAAAATGCGCAAGCCCTCGGCATCGACCTGGCAGATGTCGACTATTGCGTGCTCTCCCACGCCCACTTCGACCACGCCGACGGCTTCGGGGACTTCTTCGCAATCAATGACCACGCGCCGCTGCTTATCCAAAGCGCTTGCGAGGAAACGTGTTGGAGCGATGCAAAAGGCGACATGAAGTACATCGGCATCCAGAGAGGACTTCTCGAGCAGCAGGCACTGCGTATCGAGCGCGTCGACGGCACCTTGCAATTCGCACCTGGCGCATGGCTCCTGGGCCATGACACCGAGGGCCTCGAGGCAATCGGCGAGCGCGAGCACCTCTACCTGAAGACCGATGACGGGCTTGTCGGCGACGGGTTCGACCACGAGCAGAGCCTCATCATCGAAACCCCCGAGGGGCTCGTCATCTTCAACAGCTGCTCCCACGGAGGCATCGAGACCATCATCAACGAGGCACGTGCCGCATTCCCCGGCAAACCCATCCGCGCGCTCGTCGGCGGACTGCACCTGTTCCTGCGCGAAGATGACGAAGTACACGCCCTTGCGCAAACCATCCGCGAGCTTGGCATCGACAAGATCTACACCGGCCATTGCACGGGAGAGCATGCGCTCGAAATCCTGCAAGAGGAACTACCCGACATCGTCGAGGCAACCTACGCGGGCCAAGTCTTCGAGCTGTAGCCCCTCACTTCGAGGGCCCGCAGAACAGGATCGCGAGCATCATGATGATGACGAACCACGCCATCGCACTGGAACCCGCGAGTAATGCCGACAAGACGCCCATGATGTTTCTCCCTCGTTTGAACTGAACGACAAGCCGAAGGTATCAAGCGCCTGTGACGTGGTTTTCCTCTCGCTCACTCCATGGTGATCTCGCGGTGCAGGGCGCGCGTCATGACCAGGTAGTACACGATGCCGATGGCTATCCACACGACGCCGATGATCTTGGCGGGCACGTCAAGCGAAAGCAGCAACGCGAAGACCACGATCATGCCCAGGATGGGACAGACCAGAAAACGCACGGGGTTGCCGTGATCCTTCTTCCTGAACCAGAACCACACGACCACGCAGAGGTTGAGCAGAAAGTACGTGGAAAGGGCACCGAAGTTCACGACCTTGCCCAGTCCCTCCATGCCGATGAGCAGAAAGGGCGCGAGCAAGACGAGCGAGAGAGCCGACACGAAGCACGTGGCGACGATGGGCACCTGGCGCTTCTCGTCGATCTTGGCCAGGACGCCGGGAAGCGATCCGCTCTTGCCCATGACGTAGAGAATGCGCGATACCGACACCGTCGCGACCAAGCCGGTGAAGACGCCCTGAGCCAAAGCCACGGACACGGCACAGACGACGCCGAACCACTTGCCGCCCACCAGCTCGGCGATATGGTAGAAGCCGTTGTTCTCGTCGTTCTTGCAAATCTGGCCCGACGGGTCGACGCAGGTGGCGATGAAGCACGTCAGGACGAAGATGGCCACGAGGATGATGACCATGATCATCATCGCGCGCGACGGCCCGTGTCGCTCGTCCTTCGCCTCGTCGGTGAGCGTGGCAACGCATCCGAAGCCCACGAACGAGAACACCGCCAGCGAGGCGGCGCCCATGACGCCGGATACCGAGAAGGTATTGGGATTGAACAGGGCGGTCAGCGAGAAACCGCTCGTCTCGGGGTGTCCGATGATGTAGACCACACCGAACACGATGAACATGCCGAGCACGATGAACTCGAGGATGAGCGCGATGCGGTTGACGAACATCGTCGTGCTCATGCCGCGTGACGCGACGACGAAGACGAAGACGAGGAAGATAAGACACCAGCCCCATACCGGAATCTGCGGCACATAGGTGCTCAGCGCCTCGGCGCCCATGATGAAGACCATGTCGGACGACGTGAGATACTGCAGCAACATGAGCCAGCCGGCCACGAAACCGAGGCCCTTGCCAATGCTCTTGGACGTGTAAGTGTAGATGGAACCCGACGACGGGAAGGTCCCGATCATCATGCCGAAGGACAGCACGGAAAAGAACATGCCGATGAAGGCGACGAAATACGCGAGCGCCGGCATGCCACCCGATGCGTTCGACACGCCACCGAAGAGACTGAACGTGGCGATGGGCACCATGAAGATGAGGCCGTAGACCACCATGTCGAATACGCCGACCGTCCTCTTGAAGCCGGCATCTCCCTGTGACGAAGACGCGTCCGCAGTCTGCGCCGCAGTCGGCGCGTCGCTCTGCACCGAAGCGTCTGCCTTCGGAGCTGCATCCTTGGTATCAGTCATGATAACCCCCTCCTATCCTCTCCCGGCTTTCTCGTTCGTCGTACTGCCCGTGGCAGCCGTCTTCCCCTTCTGACGGCGCACGAGACGCGTATAGACGACGGTAAGAATGACCGCCACTATCAATATGCCAATGGCAATGAGCAGGGTATGCGAAAAGCCAAATGCGTAGGCATCGGCTTTGGTCATTCCCCCCGCCATCAAATGGGTGACATCGCCGGACATGATGCCGACGAAGAGGGCCGACGAGACGGAGCTGCCGATCTGCACGATCGTCGAATGGATGGACGAGCCGTACGAGGAGATGGCGCGGGGAAGCGCGTCGAGGTCGACGGTCTTCACCGCCGGGAAGAAAATGCCGATGCCCGCATAGGCTATGGCAGCGCAGGCAAGCAAGACGATGACGAGCAGCTGCGCGGAGGCAAAGTACATGCCGACGTAGCCGATGAGCACGATCGCAAATCCCACCGGAACGAGTGGCCATACGCCGTGCTTCGCGAGCAGGTGGCCACTGGGAAAGCAACAGGCCGCATAGCACAGGATGGGTACGATGCACATGCAGCCGGCTATGAACGGCGAGTACGACGCCGCGCCCTCGAGATACAGGGGGACGAGCAGGCTCATGTACACCGATGCCATGAACGCAAGCGTGACGAGCGTCTCACCGACGGTGAACACCGGATTGCGCAGCGGCGTCAGATTGAGCAGGGGCTCGTCGATATGCAGCTGACGATACACGAAGATGGCGAGTATCGCGATGCCGGCGAGCATGATGACGAGTGGCGGAAAGACCTCATGCGAGATCTCGTTCAGGCCATAGAGGAAGCAGGCCAGGCCGACAAAGCTCAGCGCAACGCTTGGGATGTCGATATGGGCTTTTCTGCGCATATACAGATTGTGGATAGCCGGCCTGCCCGCGATGATGAGAACAAGGGCAATCACCGCGGGGATGAGGAAGAGCGGGCGAAGGCCGACGCAGGTGATGATGAGACCTGAAACGGGCGGGGCAAACGCCAGCGCGACGCCAATGACGCCACTGTTCACAGCAAGCAAGGTCGCCGCCTTGCCCTTTGGCGCGATGGTGAGCAGCGCCTCGTTGATAAGCGGGAAGCACAGCCCCGTGCAAACGGCCTGGAGGGCACGGGCGACGATCATGACCGGATAGTTCCAGGCAAAGAAACCGAGCAACGAGCCTACGAACGAAAAGACGAAGCCGATGGTCATGAGCTTGTGAAGGCCTATGCGCTCGAGCAGCTTTGCCGCCATGGTGATGGTCGTCGCGGTGACGATCGTGAAGGCGAGCACCATCCAGTTAGCTTGGGAGAGCGTGATGTGAAAGTCGGTCGCGACGTAATCGAGTGCGACGTTCATGAGCGACTGCGTGAACGACGCGAGGAGATTGCTCGCGAGCAGGACGACGATCATCGCCGTCCGCGCCGCGCCCACCGGCGGGCTTGGTATGCTCGCATCAGCCGCCATTTTGGCCCCACATTCGATAGTGTGTATTCATCGTTTGTCAAGAGCATTGTACTACCGAATAGGTGAAGTGCGCTATTTATTATTCGAACGGAACTGTTGCTGGGGCGCATTCTCGAAAGAATCTTTACTAGCCCAATAATGCACTGTCGCGGTGCATTATTCTCGTAAAAACGCACTATCGCAGTGCACTTTGCGCAGGCGAATGCCTCAGCTCTCTCTCCTTACCGCATCTTGCAGAGCGCCGTGCACAGCGTGCCGACAAGCCCGATGACCATGACGACACTGCCAGCGAGAAGCGTGTTCTCGAACGATGGGCCTAATAAGCCCTGGACAAGGAACGTACCCAGGAACTGTCCGATTCCCTGGACGCAGATAAGAACGCCCATACCGATAGTCGCAAGCTCCGGTCTACTGATCACCTTCATGAAGGCGGTTATCATGAGGCCGGTGGTGCCCATTCCAATCACGCCCATGACCACCGCTCCTATCCACATCACGGCACCCTCGAAGTTGTAGAGAACGAAGGTGCACGGCCCCAGGAAGAAGAGGCAGAACACGAGCAGCCATTTGGTTTTGCCGGTTTTGTCAGACAGCATTCCGAAGAAGGGAGAAGAGGCGACCGAGATTATCATCGGCAATGTGCTTACGAAACCCGATAGACTCACGTCCATTCCGTGCGTCTGCAAAATCGAAGGAACCAGACTCAGGACCGCGAGCAGGCATATGTTAAACGCGATGAAACCGCAGAAGAAAAGCAGGACGTCCTTCGTCAGAAGCTCGCGATACGAAGGCTTCGGCTCCACTTGCGAGCCGGCTACCTCGCCAGGCGTGGCGACCGCGTCCTCGAGCGCTGCAGACGAGGCATTCTTGAAAGGATCTCTCACGCAAATGCACATGATGACAGTGGCAATCACGACCAACGCACAGTAGAAAAGCCAAAGGGAGGTGAGTCCCGCGAACGAGAAGACCATTGGCGTCAGAAACGCGGCGATGGCGGAACCCAGAGATCCCCACATGCCCCAGATGCCCATGGAAGTGCCGATACGCCCTGGTGCCACGCTTTCCTGTATGACCAGTGGGCCGCATGTGGTCACCGCCGTGAGTGCTATACCCTCTATGCCGCGCGACACGAGCAAGACGATGCCATCGGGCGCGAATGCCCCCATAACGGAGCCGAGAACGATGAGGCATGTCGCGAACACGATGATTCTCTTCGGACTCATGCGGACCGATAACTCGCCTATGGCGATCGCCGTCACGGCCATCATGAACGTGAAGATGGACATGAGCCACGAGCCACCACTTGCCGACATGGCATACTGCTCCATGATGGCGATCATGATCGTGGGAACCTTGTATTGGACCATTGCCATGGTCACCCCAACGGCCAATACCGAAAGGCTCACGACAAGATGGTTCTGATACTTCGGTTGAATCACGAAACGCCCCCACTTCCTCCACACCTTCATTGCTTTCCGGTGTCACCGGACATGAGAAAGTCTAGAAAGGGCGGCAATCACGGACATGACCCTCTGGGCACGGTTCTGGGGATGAGAGGTGAGGGTTAGTCACGACGTGTGAATGACATACCAGCGTCACCATGTTGCATCGTGAACGGGTTTCGGGCGGGTTTCGAGCGGGAGTTATCTCGCAACAAGATAAAAAGGCCAGCGAGAAAACCCGCTGACCTTTGCATTTGCTGGTCGGGTGGACAGGATTCGAACCTGCGACCCCTTGACCCCCAGTCAAGTGCGCTACCAAACTGCGCCACCACCCGATTGGATACGCGCCTCGCACGCGAGTTGCTATGTTACCACAACGAAAACGGGTGGAAACACCTTACTTTTCAAATAGAAGACAACTTGTCTGTCATTGGAACACCTTGTCCTTCTTCCAACGTATCCTAAAGCTTACGAATCGCCTATCGCGAGTCCGTACGTGCGGCTCCCCTTCAAATCAGTGACGATTTTCGCGGCCCGCGGCGTACGA
>UQUH01000044.1 GCA_900544245.1 uncultured Coriobacteriaceae bacterium
CTTCTGCTACACCTACAACTGCCTGCCCACCCACTCCTGGTACTGCGGCATCGCCTTGCTGCTCGCCCCGACGATCGCCGGCTTGCTCTGGAACAAGGGCGGTTGGATCCAGAACCGCGCGTTCACGCTCTCGATGTGGTGCATGTTCTGCCAGATGGTCCCCATGTTCGTCAACGACTCCGTCTTCGCCGTGCAGTCGGTCAATAACCCGGCTGTGAACACGGTCGTCTCGGTCATCGCCCTGGTGGCAAACATCCTGGCTCTCGGCTACATCATCTACCGTGCCAAGAAGCTCAAGGTCAATCCGTACAAGCAAGAGGTCTTCGTCGGGACCAAGGACTTCTCGAAGGCCATGTCGCGCCGTGCCGATACCGCGTATCTGCTCGAGACCGAGCCCAAGAGCGCCACGCCGGCCGAGATCGCCGAAATGGTCGCCTACAACGAGCTGCCCGTAGATGGCGAGGTCGGATTCGTGTACGTCGCAAAGGACAGGGGCGAAATCGACGTCGATGTCGAGACCATCAAGCGCGAGTAACTCGGGCTCGTGACTTGCGTGACACAGGCGTGCTCGCCTCACTCGAATCCGCCTGCGTCGGTTCCCAAACGAGGAAAGCCGCCCCATCGGGCGGCTTTCCTCGTCATATGCATGGGAACGAGAGTTTTGCTCCGGGCAAATTTCTCGTTCTAGAAATCCTTGAAGGTCTCGCGGAAGACCTTGTCGGCGTACGCCTCGACCTTCTTGTCGTAGATGTCATAAAGTTTGAGGAATTCCTCGCCATCCTCGGTAAGCTTGGAGCCACGGGCACCGTAGCGCTCGATAAGTTGGAAGCCAAGACCTTCCTCGACCTTCTTGATCATGCTCCACGCCTTGCTGTACGCCATGTGGAGATTCTTGGCCGTCTTATTCAGCGAACCGTTTTCCTCGATTCCGTGAAGCAGGGTTGCCGCGCCCTTTCCGAAAGTGGGACCCTTGCGGTCTTCGGTGGCACTGACCATGAGCTTGACTTGCGCGTGCAGATTTTTCTTATCGGCCATGATGAATCCTCTCGGTAAATTGTCCTGTAGATTCGTACTAATGAGTTGCCCGATAAACACCTTTAACGCTATCTAAGGGATAACAAGATTTTTATCGGATATCAAGATTAAGCTGAGCAAAGGCTATTTGTGGTGGCGAACGGTCATAGCGTTTTCGGCTCGTGTTTATCCTATGAAGTCGGTAACCGCCTTCTCGATTGCCTCCACATCGCCGTCGATCACCGTCGTGAAGCGAATGGGCTTCTCGTCAAGCTCGTCGAGTTGCGGCGGGACGGGACAAACGCGCGTCATCTCGTAGACCTTGCGATTGAGCTGCACGTCGGTAAGCCCGGCGACATCGGTGGGCAGCGGCTCATCCGGCGCAATGCCCGTAAGGCCGCGATACACGTTGCTGCCGAACTTGGCCCAGTTAGCCGTCGAGGCAACGAGCATGGGGTTGCCGCCCTTCTGCTGCTCGGCAACCTTCCATGCGACAGCCGTATGCGGGTCGAGCAGATAATCGTGCTCTTCGAACACGTCATGGATGGTTCCGAGGCAAGCGGCACTGTCAATCGATCCGGCACGGTAGTTATCCCTGAGTGCCGCGAACGTCGCTTCGTCAAGTTCGAAGCGGCGCTTTTCACGCAGATCGTCCATCCACGTCTGGATGCTCGCGGCATCGCGTCCCGTGAGCTCGAAGAGCTGGCGCTCGAGATTGCTCGAGACGAGAATGTCCATCGAGGGAGAGGGCGTGAGCACGAAGGGGCGATCGCTGATGTCGTAGACGCCCGTCTCGATGAAGTCGGTGAGCACGCGGTTGGTGTTGCTCGCGCAGACGATGCGATCGATGGGTACGCCGATTTGCTTGGCGTACCAGCACGCGAGGATGTTGCCGAAGTTTCCGGTGGGAACGGTCACGTCAATGGGGCCACCTGCCTTCACGGCGCCATTTTCGACCATGACCGCATACGCGCTGATATAGTACACGACCTGCGGCAACAACCTGCCCCAGTTGATCGAGTTCGCCGAGGAGAGCGCGATGTTCTCGTCGGCAAGCAGATGGTCGTTGAAGGCTGCGTCATCGAACATGCGCTTGACGCTCGTCTGACAATCGTCGAAATTGCCGCGCACGCCGTAAACGCAGACATTGTCGCCTTCCTGCGTCGCCATCTGCTTGAACTGGATATCGCTCACGCCACCGTCCGGATAGAAGACGACGATGGAGATATGCTCGCGATCGGCAAACCCCTGCAGGGCAGCCTTGCCGGTATCTCCGCTCGTAGCCACAGCGATAAGGTAGTCGTTATCCGCTGCACCAGCGGCGCGCTGCTTGTCCACGCATGCCGAGAAGAAGACCGGCAGACATTGCAGTGCCATGTCCTTGAATGCGCACGTGGGCCCGTGCCATAACTCGAGCACGTACATGCCATCGGCGACCTCGACAACCGGACAGACATCGGGCGTGTCGAAGTTCTCGTTATACGAGCGCCGCATGAGCTCGTCGACCTGCTCGTCATCGAAGTCGACGCCAAAGCGCTTGTACACGAAGGCCGCGCGCTCGGCATAGGGCATCTTGGCAAGCGCCACGATCTCGTCGAGCATCATCGAGGGCAGTTGCTCGGGAACGAACAGGCCACCACCGGACGCCATGCCCTTGAGAAGGGCCTCGCTGAAGGTCAGGGGATCGTGCGTGTTGCCACGCGTGTCGATATAGCGGATTTCCATGCAAGACTCCAAGGTAGGGTGAACGTGCGATAGATGGTACCATGTATCGCACCACGCCAAGCGCACGACTCTACGCGCAAGCACCGAGACGGACGCTTTGCACCGGACAAAGACGAGGGGACGGACATGCCAGTCAAACTGCTCATGGGCAACGAGGCGTTGGGGCTCGGCGCCATCCATGCGGGCGTCAACTTCGTGAGCGGCTATCCCGGCACTCCCTCGACCGAGGTCCTCGAGACGGTCGCCAAGCACAACGACGGCTCCATCCACGTCGAATGGTCCACCAACGAGAAAGCGGCCCTCGAGGCTGCCGCTGGCGCGGCATACGCCGGCGCCCGCGCTCTCGTCACCATGAAGCAAGTTGGCCTCAACGTCGCGAGCGATCCGCTCATGACGCTCTCGTACATCGGCGTGGAAGGCGGGCTCGTCATCGTCGTCGCTGACGATCCCGGCCCCATCTCGAGTCAAACCGAGCAGGATACGCGTAACTTCGCGCAGTTCGCCAAAGTCCCCATCTTCGACCCGGCAAGCCCCGGCGAGGCATACGGCATGATCCAGGACGCCTTCGAACTCTCCGAGAGGCACCACACGCCCGTCATCGTGCGACCCACCACGCGCGTGAGCCACGCCTGCGGAACGGTCAAGACGCGCGGCGGTGTCGCCGACTGCGGGGCAGACTTTGAAAACCCGACGCTTGACGACGATGACGCAAGCTGGGGACGCCATGTGCCCGGCGGCTTCGTCAAGGACACGCGACGCTGGGTCGTCTTCCCACGCACGAGCTTCCTGAACCACGGCAAGGTCGAGAAGCGTGCCGCGGCCATTGCCGACGAGCTTTCCTCCGGCTATCGTCCCAACCGCATAGAGATCGGCGGGTTGTCGCACGCCGAGGCCATGCACGCGTTCGAGGACCGCGGCGAGCAGCGTTTCGCCTCTGGCATCGCCTGTGGCGGCATTTCCTATCACTACGTCATGGAAGCGCTCGAGATGCTCGACCTGGAGCTGCCCGTGCTCAAGATCGGCACCCCCTATCCCTTCCCCGCCAAGCTCGCGACCGAGTTTCTCGAGGCGGTCGACGAGGTGCTCTGCGTCGAGGAGCTCGACCCCGTCATCGAGCGCGAACTCGACTTCCTCTGCGGATACGAGTTTCTACCTAACACCATTCACGGCAAGCTCGACGGCTACTTCGGGTACGCAGGCGAGCAAAGCGTCGAGGCCATTTGCGACGCGCTTACGGAGTTTGTCGACGGAGATGAGACAACGGGGGCTATGTGTCAGGGGGTCAGGCCCCTCGACACACGCCAATGTGCCAAGGGGTCTGACCCCCTGGCACATGACGGAGAAGCCATCCCCAAACCCGAGCTGCCGCCGCGCCCACCGGTGCTGTGTGCGGGCTGCCCCCATCGCGCGAGCTTTTACGCCGTCAAGCGCGCCGTGGGCAAGCGCAAGGCCGTCTTCTGCGGCGACATCGGTTGCTACACGCTCGGAAACGCCGCGCCGCTCGACATGGTCGACACGTGCCTGTGCATGGGCGGCGGCATCACCGTCGCGCAGGGCATCCACGCCGTCGAGCCGGACACGCTCGCCTTTGGCTTCGTGGGCGACTCGACCTTCTTCGCAAGCGGGATCACCGGCGTCGTCAATGCCGTCTACAACCAACATGACATGATCGTCTGCATCCTCGACAACTCGACGACGGCCATGACGGGACAGCAGCCACATCCGGGCACCGGCCGCACCATGATGGGCGCCGATGGGGTCCCGCTCAGCATCCCGCGTATCCTCGAGGCGCTTGGCGTCAGCTACGAGACGGTCGACCCGCTCGACTTCGAGACCGCCGTGCAGACGGTGCGTGATGCCATCGAGAAAACGGGCGTACGCGCCATCATCTTCAAATCGCCCTGCATATATCTCGAACCTCCGGCACATCCGGCCATCGAAATCGACCTCGGTAGCTGCATCGACTGCCGCGTCTGCATCAAGCAGCTCGGATGCCCCGCTCTCGTCATCGAGGACGGCCACGTGGCCGTGGACAGCTCGCTGTGCTATGGCTGCGAGCTCTGCTGCAAGATCTGCCCCACAGACGCGCTGCGGGAAGGAGGCGCCGATGCGTAGCGACTCCGGCCTCAATTGCGTCATCTGCGGTGTCGGAGGGCAGGGCAACGTGCTCGCCTCGCGCCTCATCGCGCAAGTTCTGCTTGCCCGCGACGAGCACGTGAAGACGGCCGAGACCATCGGCATGGCGCAACGCGGTGGGTCCGTGGCAAGCCACGTGCGCGGAGGGCACCCGCAATCCCCCCTCGTTCCTCTGGGATGCGCCGACTGCATCATCGCCTTCGAACCCGGCGAGGCGGTACGATGCATAGACTACCTCGCACCCGGGGGAACCGTCATAGTAAACACGCAAGCAGTGCAGCCGCCCGTCGCGGCCCTGCAGAACATCGACTATGACGGGGCCGAGGCCCTTTCGTACCTACGTTCGTTGCCAGATATCCGGCTCGTCGAGGTCGACGGCGCGTCAATCTGCGAACAGGTCGGTTCGCCCAAGGTGCTCAACATCGCGCTGCTCGCCGCTGCCGTTGACAGCGGGACGCTCGGAATCACACGCGAGGAGCTCGAGAATGCCGTGCGCGGCCGCGTGCATCCCCGCTTCCACGAGATGAACCTGAACGCCATCGCGCTCGTGTGCGCATGACAAGATAGGAGGATTCGCCATGTCCTTTCTGTTTCGCTGGTTGGTTTCCGCAATCGCCGTTGCCGCGGCGGTATGGCTCGTCCCCGGCATCGAGCTCATCGGCGGGGATTCCGCGTGGATCGGCATCGTCATCTTCGCGCTGATCCTCTCGCTCATCAACATATCCATCAAGCCGATACTGCAGATCCTTTCGCTGCCCATAACCGTGTTCACGCTTGGCATCTTCTACCTGATCGTCAATACGGCACTGCTATACCTGGCGGCATGGCTGGCAAACGGGCTCTTCGGTATCGGGTTCTGGATTTCGGGATTTGGCAGCGCGTTTCTCGCGTCCATCGTGATTTCGATCGTCACCGCCATCGTCAACTCGATTGTCGCGAGTGACAACCGCCCCACCGGCGGATACTAAATGCGTCAGGGGGGTCAGACCCCTTGACACACCTGAATGAGACAGTTGGTCAGAGACGTTGTCTCATTGGCAAGCCCTTTTCGTCCTCGCCCCTACGCGATCTTGGGGGCGCGGGCAAGGAAGAAGCGGCAGTTGTGGCAGGTCTCCTTGTGGGCCACGCTGAAATCGACGTCATAGGCATCGAGCATCTCCATGGCATCGGCGCGCTCGTACCAATCGCAATCGCAAATCGTGTTGATGCAGTCACGTGGACAGATGCCAGTCGCATCGTGCGGGCAGCCCTTCGACATCGCCCCATGACATCCCCTGTCTTCCCAACAACGCATCTCTCACCTCAGAACCCGAGCACGGTCATGACAAAGCAGCCGATCGTCAGGGCAAAGACTACCACGATGAGCGCCCAGACGAGCACCGTGAGCAGGCGCTTGTTCGCGTACGAGCGCATGATGCGCTTGCTGCTGAGGATGCGTACCATGAATATGAGGATGACGGGCAATAGCACGCCACTGACGAACTGCGCGACGAGCATGATGCTGATGAGGCTGACATCGGGAATGAGCGTCACCACGACACCAATGACTATCATGGCGGTGTAGATGCCCCGGAATGCGGGGGCGTCATTCCAACCACGGTCCACGCCACGCTCCCAGCCAAATGCCTCGCAAATGGCGCTCGAGGCAACCAGCGGGACAACGCACGCGGCGAGGAAGCTTGCGGCGACGAGACCGACGCCGAAGAGTATCGTGGCGTATTGTCCGGCGATGGGAGTCAGCGCCTCCGCGGCCGCAGCGGCGCTATCGACGACGACGCCCTGCGGATACAAGACGGTACCCGTCGTGATGATGATGAACCCCGCGACTGCACATGCGACGATCGCGCCGCCAATGGCATCGACGCGCTCGAGCGAAAGCTCGTCCGGCGTCACGCCCTTGTCCACGACGTTGTTCTGCGTCAGGAAGATCATCCACGGGGCTATGGTCGTGCCCACCGTGGCAATCACCAAGCTGATGAAGCTGGGGTTGTTCTCGAAATGGGGAATCACGAGGGAAGTACCCACCTCGCCCCAATCGGGCTGCGCGAGGAACGCCGCGATGACATACGTTACGAACACGCAGCTGATGGCGAGAAACACTTTCTCGACGCGCTTGTAGCTACCGCCCATGACCAGCAACCACACCACAACGCCGGCAATGGGCACCGCTATGTACTTGCTCACGCCGAAGAGCTCCATGCCGGCAGCGATGCCGGCGAACTCCGAAAGCGTCGCAGCCCCGCTTTCGATGAGCACGGCAATCATGGCAAGGGCGGTCAAGCGCACGCCGAACTGCTCGCGGATGAGCGACGCTAGCCCCTTGCCCGTAACCGCGCCCATGCGCGAAGCGCCCTCTTGGACGATGGCAAGCATCACCATCATGATGGGAATGATCCACAGGGTTCCATAGCCAAACATGGCACCGATGGTCGAATACGTGGAGATGCCACCGGCGTCATTGCCCGCCATCGCCGCCACGACGCCAGGGCCCAGTGCGGCGAGCACGATGAGCACGCGACTCCTCCTGCGCACGGGTACTTGTCCCTGCTGCGACCTCCCGTGCTCTGTTAGCTTCTCGACCGCCATGCGACTCGTTCCTAGCTGTTGAGCATGAAGATGAGCACGCCGATGACGATGAGCAGCGCGACGATAATGCCGATGACCCATGGGCTCGAGATGGAACGCTGCTGCAGGTCCTCCTCGTGCTCCTCCTCCATGACGTCCATGGCGTCATCGACGGTCACGACGCCCAAGATGATGCCCTGCTCGTCGACGACGGGAATGGCGAGCAGGTCGTATTTGGCAATGGTCTGCGCGCATTCCTCCTGGTCAAGATCGGGATGAACCGTGATGAGTTCCTTGGTGCTTATCTCGTCGAGCGCCGTCTCGGGCTTGGCGATGACGAGCGTGCGCAGGCCAAGGACACCCGTGAGCACGCCATTGTCGGAAACGAGATAGAGATAGTGGATGCTCTCCTGGTCTTCGTCCATCTGGCGAATCGCCTCGATGGCATCCGCAACAGTAAGGTCATCGTTGACGGTGAGGAAGTCGGTCGTCATGATGCCTCCGGCCGTCTCCTCCTTGTAGCCGAGCAGCGAGCGCACCGAAGCAGATTCCTCCACGCCCATGAGGCGCAGGAGCTTCTCGGCCTTGTCATAGGGAAGGTCGCCGATGATATCGGCGGCATCATCCGGGTCCATCTCGTTGAGAACGGCGGCACCGCGACTCGTGGTCATGTCCTCGATGACGTCAGCCTGGTACTCGTCTTCGAGCTCGGCAACCGCGTCGGCCGCCTGGCCCGCGTCGAGCTTGTCGAAAACCACCTGCCGGTGCTGCGGGTCAAGCTGTTCGATAATGTCGGCGACATCCGCGGGATGCATGTCATGCAGGCGCTTGTGGCTCACGGACAGCTTGATCTGCGACATGTCGCGCTCGATGAGCTCCATGTAGTTCCACGCGATGAGACGCTCCTTGAGCGGATGGCCAAACGCGGTCGCGATTGCGTTCACCACCTTCTCGAGATGTGGCGATATCCCAAAGAGCAGGCCGCGGATGCCCGTCTCGGCACCGAGCAAGCGCAGTCCGGCGGGACTATCGGAAAGCTTGAGATCGTTTACGCGCACGACCTTCATGCCCTGGGTGTCGACGATCTGCTTGTCGAGCAGGTCACGGGCGAGCAGCACCTCGGTAGGCTGCAGATAGGAAAAGCGAATGTCGGATGACGGCACGTTTAGATGCACGCACGTGCCATCGTAGGATTCGACGTACTTGCGCCACGAGATCATGAACGGCGTCTTGCCCGGACCGACGAACGCCAGCGAGGTGACGCGCGGAAAGACCTCGCCCGTGGCGATGGCAAGGTCGCTGATGGTCCCGATTTGCTCGCCCTCTTTGTCAAAAACGGGCTGCTTGAGAATCTGACGCAGGTAAATCATGCAGATGATCTCCTCTGTTCCTGTCTTCACGCCGCGCGAAAAAACGAGCGGACACGGTCCGCGCGCGAAAGAGCTATGCGTGGCAAGATAACGGCCCCACCGGGCCGCCAAGAGGAGGTCCGGAAAGGCTAACTACTGTGAGGTCGGGGTTTCACAGAGTTCCTTTCTTCTGGACGACAAAAAAGCGTCTGGCGGAGAGATGGGGATTCGAACCCCAGATAGGGCTATCTAACCCTATACTCGCTTAGCAGGCGAGCGCCTTCAGCCAACTCGGCCATCTCTCCGTCCCAATTCGACGCAAATCGGAATGATAGCACAAACGACACGGGGTAATGCACGCCGCATGTAGACTAGTCGAGCGGATTGCCCGGATGGACGGCCGCCTTCATGCGCATCCAGGCGTTGCGCTTGGCCTCCATATCGTCAAGGCAATCGGCAAATGCGGGTACGGCGACAAGATTGTAGCCAGTGACGCTCGCGGGGACATCGCCGGCGAAGTCCCGCGCATCGAGGTCGAAGGCCTCGCGCAGGGCGTCGATTGACGCATCGTCTATCGCCATGACCGTCCAGGGGTCCGACTCGAAGACGAAGTGCCTGAGATCATCGACATCGGAAAGCCGCACGATGGCGCAGCCGTCGGCATATCCGAGCGCCTCGGCGGCGGATTGCAGGGCGGAAGCAACCCTCACGTCCACGGATACGCCCGTGAGAACGATGAGGGTTGTGTCTTGCGCGCCTGACATGCGAGATTCTAGACGGCGGTAACGGTCACGCCAGTGTCGGCATCATCACGCTCGATTGCGTCTTGCGCCTCGGTGAGCATCTCGCGCACGTTGTCGAGCTCCATCTGGATTTTCTGGAGCTGCATGGCGGTGCGTTCCATTTGGCCATCGGAGGCAAGGTGATACATGCGATGCGTCCAACGCCTCGTGAGGGCGACCGTCTCGTCGATTTGGTTGACCGTATCCTTGAGCTGTTGGGTGTTCACGCCATTTGCGCACATGATTGACCTCCGGTTGTGTTCACACGTATTTTGAAATCATAGCACGTTAAGCCAGCGCCGTAAGTGTAATGAAAATGGGGATAACCAGACAAAAATGCCCCGACGGGCTTTGTCTGGTCATCGGGATGTTGACATGGTCGGCTGCGGTGGTATTATGTTCAGGCTTCATCGGGGCATTACCTCAGCTGGATAGAGGGACTGACTACGAATCAGTACGTCAGGGGTTCGAATCCCTTATGCCCCACCATGAAAGTCGCAGGTCAGAGGCTATCGTCTCTGGCCTGTTTTGCTGCATGTGCGTTTCGTGTGCGCTTGAGCCAAGCCCGTGACTTCTCACGTGCCCTGAAGACACGAAAATCGGGGGCACCCGAAGGTGCCCCCGATTTGTTACTCATGTAATGGGCAGACGCATTGTTTTGCGGAAAACCGCAAAAATCGAAAGTTCTCATTATAATAAGGCGCTATACGTGATTGGCTAACTCATACGATTCGGCGATTCGTATGAGTTAGCGAAACAGTTTAGAACGATTTAGTCCTACAGAACCAGCGCGCCGCTGTCGGTGACCTCAATACTCGTCTTCATGGCGCACCGGCTGTCGAAGGCGTACCACTTGCCGCCGATCTCGATGCAGCAGTCGTGCACGGCATAACCACGCGAATCGAACCAGAACCACTCGCCGTTCACCAGCTTCCAGGCGTCGTGCGGCCAGGTGCCGTCTGCCTCCTGCCACCACCAGCCAACCGAGTTGAGCCGCCATCCAGGTACGATTACGTCGCGGTTCTTCCAGACCAGACGCCCATCGTAGGGGTAGTCACGGAACGGGCGGATGTTGCTCTCGCTTCCGGTCTGGTCGCCCTTCCTCCCGCCGTGGACTCCGCCGTTCTCGTTGATGGAGAACTGCATCAGCATGTCGGGGTCTTCGCTCTTGCACACGCTCGTGTGCTTGGCCTCGTTGAGGTAGATGTCGCCGCGCTTCGCGTATCGCGGAACGCTCATGGGAACCCACTCGAAGAGTCCCGTCTTGAGCAGCTCGTCTCTCATGTCGCCGGTGTAGCTCGCCCCGTGCGTGTCCACGCCGATGGCGCGAAGCGCGCTGATGACGCCGCTCGAACAGTCGCGGTCGCCGTTGGCTATCTGCACCGTCGAGCCGTCGCTGAGCGTGACGGTCTCGTACGTGCCGTCACCCCAGCGGTCGTCCCACGTGTAGCCGTGGCCCCCGTCTCCGTCGTGCGTGACCATGTGCTCCATGACCTGCGCGAATTGCTCGTAGAGGGGTAGTGTCATGGTTCCTCCCTAGTCCGTCCCGCCGGTCTTGATGGTCTCGTCCACGACGCCCACGGTCACGTCGGGAGCCGCCATGTCCTTTTTCGCCAGCGTCTTGATGACGGGCAGCTTTGCGATGTCCGGGTTGAGGACGCACAGGTTCTCGACGATGGACACCACCTCGGTGAGCACGATGAACACGCACACCGCCGTCACGGCGGGTATCTCCGGCGCGACCATGCCGAGGCCGTCCGCGATTGTTCCCAGGTTAATCCAGGCTGTCGCGACCTCATAGGCTGCTGCCAGAGCGATGAGACCGAAGTATCCCGCCTTGTGCCACAGGCCCTCGCGCATCTTGCCGCTCTGGATATCGCCCTCCTTCGCGGCACCGGCAAGGCCGGTGATTATGTCCAGCACCATCATCGCGAACGCGATGGCCACCGGATGCCAGTCCAACTCGAATCCGAACATTTGACTTTCCCTTCTCTAGGATGTTCCGTATTTGCGCGGCCCCATTCGGGCCGGAATCGCCATAGCGGTGCAATCACTCGTCCCCGAACAGCTCGGGCGCGACCTCTCGCAGCGCGTCCATCACGCCATCGGGCACGTCTTCGAGCGTGCGCCTACCCGCCTTTATGAGCCTCGCGTAGCTTTTCGCTATCAGCTTCTCCATCAGATTCCCCCTTCGTAGATTGCGACGAGCGCCTCGTCGGTCTCCAGCTGCGACTCGTACAGGCTCACCAGCAGCTCGTCCATGTCGGCGAGCTGGGATGGCGCGGACGCCAGCCACTCCTCGCGCTGGGCTCGCTCGGCCGCCTCAGCCATGCGCGAAAGCTCGTCTTCGGTGTATGGAACGTACACCTGCCTGGTCTCGTAGTCGTCGTCTGCCCAGGCGAACTTGGTCACGTCGTCGATGGGCGCGGCGTCTTCCCTCACGACCGTCCGCTCGGTCACGTAGCCGAGCGTCAGGTCGGGGCTCTCGATGGGGTTGCCTGATTCGTCGTAGATCATCGGTCCTCCTAGTAGGTTCCACAGACGTAGAAGAACAGCTCGCACGCCGACGTGGTCGCGGTGGCGGAAATGCCCCACATGACCAGCTTCGTCGCGTTCGTCCTGGTATCGCTGCCCGATGCGTTTCTCGTGTTAAGCAGCGGCCACATATACGAGGCGTTGAACGTCGCCTGCGCGTTCGCGACGGCCTTGAAGGTGAACGGCAGCGCGTATTCCCTCATGCCCGTAGACGACAGCCATCGCCAGTTGTCGATTGACATTCCTGATGGGGTGTACGACGTCACGCCCCATGCCTCGGCGTAGCCGTTGGAGTACTTGCGCCAGTGCCAGATGCCCGAGTTCCCCTCGGCGGTGACGGCGTTGGAGATGCCGAGGTTCGTCCGAGCACTTGCCGTGTTGTTCGCACCCGTGCCGCCGTTTGCGACTGGCAGCGCTCCGGTGGTGTTGCCGAGTCCCATGGCGTTCCTGAGCGCCTGTAGGGAGGTCTGGCCCGTACCGCCCCTCGCGACCGAAAGCGTCCCGCTCGTGATGTCACCTGCGGCGTGCTTGTGACCGGAATCGGCGTAGTCGTGCGTGTGGCTTCTCGGCGCTGCGTCCAGGCTTCCGTTCGGGATCGGCGGGTCGAAGGTGGACTCCATCGCGCACAGGAAGCCCTCCTCGGTTGCAGGTGCGCCGAATGCGATGCCACGGCCACCGGCGAGGAGGTCCATCAGGCGAAACGCCCTGGGGAGGATGACCGTCTTCGACGACAGGCACCGGCGAACCGCGGTTCCGTTCCTCAGCTCGTCGCTGACGAGTCCCTTCACCGTCAGCGTGACCGAATACTGCTCGTTCGGGGACAGCGTCAGGTTCGTGGCAGTCTCACCGTTTCCGACACCGGCTATCACGATATGAGATGACAGCGACAGTGACGGTGCCAGTCCCTGAACGTCATCGAACCCGAACGTGCCTCCGCTGGCGTCGAGCACCTCGACATAGATGTAATCGAGCGCGACAGGCGGCGACTCGCTTCCCGACACGGCAAAGCCGACCCTGACGAACCCGCCGTCGTCGTCGGGCGTCCCGTCTGCCAGGCAGCGCGAGACGGTCATGCCGTCGATCGTGGGCGACGGAGGGTACTCCGAGACGAACGTGGCCGTCTTCGTGGTCGAGCGCCCCCTGCTGTCGACGATGGTCGCCGTGACCTCGTTCACGCCGCTTCGCGTGACGGGGCTGACGACGGGCTCGAACGGAAACGATCCGATTTGCGTGGACACTCCGTTCAACGACACCGACGAGCTGGAACCGAGCGCCGCACCTCCCGGAAACGACACGTTCGACACGCCGTACTGGACGCTTGACACGTTCGTGTAGCACTTGCCGCCGTAGGTCTGCGACAGGAGGAATGCCAGGTCGAAGCTGGGCACCCAGCTCTGCGGTGCCATGAGCTTGACGGTGAATGATTTGGAGTAGACGGCAGTGTCGTTTTCATGCGGGTTATTGTTGTCTTTCTCTGAAATGCCGACTTTTACAGACACCGTAACGTAGTCATGACCTTGTGATATGGCGTTATTGAACACATTGTCGCCATTGATGGGAAAGTTTGCCGCCGCTATCCCGTAGGACAACTCGTCTGATTTGGGCACGTTTTGCCATCCGGTATAAAAGAGTCCGCTAGATGGAATTACGACAGCCCATGCGGAATACGCCCCGATAGTCGCTTTGACGTTGACAACCGCAGTTGGCGCAACGCCGCCAGACGGACGCACTATGTTCGACAGGGCGTATTTGAATGTGGATGATTCAGGACTTATCCACATGTTTTTTGAATACTCTTTACCAGCCAGCAGAGAGAAGAGGCAATCTTGCGCACTAACCTGCTCATCGCCGGTTGCGACAGCGTATACGGAATCAGGATACGTTATGTCGAGCGTGTACCCGCCCGTATCCTCGCTTGCCTGCGGGACCGTTATGCTGACCTTGCCCATCTAGACCTCCCTCCACATAAGCGACAGGTTGCCGTCGGGCCTCTTCTCGAACGCCCAGTTGCCGATGCTCATGGAACTCGCGACCTCGGCGCGGTCGATGTGCATCGTCTTGTCGCTGACCCACGAGACGGCGACGCCATCGTCTATGAAAGCGAGCCTGCCGTCGCCGAGCGATATGGTGAAGTCACCGCTTCGCATGACGACTTCGTCTCCGTGCCTCGACACGAGCGAGCCATCTGCGGCGAAAGTCTCGACTCCGCCGTTCGGTGACAGGAGGATGTATCCGGAATCCGACGCTATGCCGCCATCTACCGTCCTCTCGGCCTTGGAGAGCGTGATGTAGAGCCCGCGCTCGGTGAGCGTCAGGTGCTCCTGCACGAACCCCGCCATGGTCGCCTGGTGGTCGTAGACGTAGTAGTTCGCTATGTCGCTGGCAACCGGGTTCTCGACCTGCACGTACTTGCCGTCCACGAGCTCGAAGTACGTCTCGCCCTCGGAAAATTCCGTCGCGGGCATGTAGACCTCGTGGTCGCGCAGCCAGGCCAGCGTGCCCATCACGTCCTCGACGGTGCCGAGCTGGGTGAGCGCCGACAGCGCCGACGACATGGCGCTTGCCGCATCCGATGCTGCGGAGTCGGCGCTCTCCGC
>UQUH01000045.1 GCA_900544245.1 uncultured Coriobacteriaceae bacterium
GCCGATGGCGAATTCGTCGATGAGCGCGGCGATCTCGGGCTTGGTCGCCTTGGAGGGCACCTCGATGCCGAGACGCTCTGCCTGCGCGACGAGCACGTCGCGCTTGGGCAGGTCGGAGCTTGCCGCGGTGCCCGCGCGGCGGTACAGGGCCGCGGGCAGCTCGACGCCGTCCGCGACCGTCACGGCAAGCCCGGTGAGCCTGTCTATGTACGTGTTAGCCATGGTCGCCCCCTAGCCGTTGTCCGAGCCGCCACCCTGCTGGGTGCCGCCCTGGCCGGTGCCGCCTCCGGCGACGGTCGTGGTGTCCTTGACGAGCGCGAAGGCGGCAAGGTCCATGATGCCGACGCCGTAGACGATCTCGCTGCGGATCGCGACCTGGTTCTTGCGCTTGAGGTCGCCCAGGCCGTCCGGGTCGCCGTACTCGATGAGCTCGGCGCGGATCTCGCGCTGCACGCCCCAGCGGAATGCGTCCCAGAAGCCGACGATACCGAGCAGCTTGCTCGCCACCGCGATCTCGGGCTTGCCGGACACGGTCGTGCCCGTGAGGGCCCTGAGGCAGTTGAACGACGTCTCGCCCTGCCCGAAGCCCATCTCCGGGTAGAGCTTGCGGTTGTCGTTGTCGCGCATCATCGCGATGCTGTACGAGTACATCGGGTCGAGCGCGATGCCGTCGGGGGCGTACCCGTTCGCGAGCACGAGCCCGGTCGCGGATTCGAGCGCCTCGTCGTACTTGCCGCCGGAGAGCGTGACGGTGTTCGTGCAGTCGATGATGCCCTCGGAGATGGTCGTGGCGACGCTGCCGGTGAGCGGGTTGATCTTGTGGATGCCGATGAGGTCGAGGGCACGGCCCAGCGCCTTTGCGTTGGCATCCTCGATCTCGTCCCACACGCCGAGCTTGTAGTCAGCGTCTGCCCACTGGACCTCGTTGGTGACGCGGACCGTGACCTGCAACTTGCGCGGTACGACGGTCTTGTCACCGAACCCGATTTCCGACGGGCTCTTGTTCTCGCCCTCGCCGACGAGCTCGGCGCGCGGCGTTCCGGTGAGCGTCATCTGCTTGACCTGCCCGAACTTCTGCGGACGGCGCTTTGCCAGCCGCGCGAGCACGGAGTCGTCGACGGCCTTCTTCCAGATGCCGTCGGCGACCTGGGTCGGCAGCACGAGGCCGCCGGTCTTGAGTGCGCTTGGAGTGGTTGTCATGCCTTTTTCCTTTCTACCCGAAGAGCCCGTTCACGAAGTCGCCCTTGGCGTCCGGCCCGGTCGAGGCGGGCTTGCCGCCCTCGCTGCCGACCGCCTCGGCGAAGTCGGGGGCCAGGCGCTTTGCCTGCTCCGCGAGCTCCTCCTTCGTCTTTCCCGAGAGCATGGCCACGGTGCTCGCTGGCACCTTGGTCTGCTCGGCTATCTCGCTCACCCACGCGCTGCGCTCGGCTGCCGCCTTGAGCTCGTCGCGCTCCTTGGTGACGGCCGCAAGGTCGTCCTGGGCCTTCTGGAGCTCGCTCTTCTGCGACTCCTTCAGCTGCGCGTACTCCTCGGCGGCGGCCTTGTACTCGGCAAAGCCCTTGTACTTGGCCTCGACCTCGCGCCTCTCGGCGGCGACCATGGAGTTGACCTGCTCCTGGGTGAACGTCTGGGAGCCACCAGCTGCCTGGCTCCCGCCCGCTTGCGCGGTACCCTCGCTTTGCGAGGTGATGGTGCTATCGGACATGCTTCATGCCCCTTTCCCCGGCCCCAGCCGGTGTCGGCGCGCGGTACGCCTCCCGCGCGATGAGTAAGGTGCCCGCCTGTTTGCGGGCATGAAAAAAGCCGCCCCGAAGGACGGCTAGATTCCTGGATACGTGGTGCCATATCGGCACCAAAGTTGTGGTCGCGCTTTGGTACTAGATGAGAGCGGCCTTATTTTTCGAGCATGGCGGGAAACTCGTATATCGTCGTGAGCATGTGCTCTATGAACAGGGCGAGCATGCGCGCATCATTCTCGCTGGCGAACACGAGCTCGTGGTTTGTCTCGTTTCCCTTGGACCTTATGTAATCCACCCAGCCAGATGCGCTCCTTGGAACGACGTGCTCGCTATCGAGATACTCGACATACTCCCTGAACGAGAGTCCCTCCCTCGGCGCACCTTCCTGAACGGCGAGGTGGACGAGCATCTTTCTCGAGGCGAGGACTGATGCCGTGTAGGCGCCGGCTGACAGGCTCAACGCTATCTCGTCATGCATGCGCTTGACGTCATCCGGCACGTGATCGAAGGATCCCCCGAACTTCTCCATCGGGACCCGCGTGCCGTCCCTTCCGAAGTACGTCGGCTTGCCGCAGTTCGGGCAGATGTAGATCGTCGAACCCCTCGATGAGAGACCGGTATCGGTCTTTTTCCCGTCCATCCTGTGGAATCCCTTGTCGCCCGCGACCTTGTTCGAGCAATGCCCGCAGATCCACTCCATCGGGCGCTCGTCCGAAGTCCCCTCCCAGCTCTTGTAACTCATCGCAACCTCCGAACCTAGATGAACGGCAAGGCGCTCTTTGCGTCCTGGAGCACCTTCAAGGCCTTTCGCATCATGGTGTTTTCCTGCATGAACTCGACACCGTCGAGAGTAATCACCGGATCGATGATGACGACGTGCGCCTCGTTGTCGTAATGCGCGACGCCTACGCCCTTCACGAGATTCTTGTCGAGTACCTGGATCCAAATCGAGGTCCAGTAGCGCTCGGGAATACCGCCGAACAGAAGGCCGGTGCAGGAGAGCATACTTTTGTCAGGCTGCTCGCCTTTCTTCATGCAATCGTAGAGGTAGGCGAGCACCTTGTAGATCAGCACGTGCATGTCATCTTGGGCCATCAGACCTCCAAATGAAAAAGGCCGCCAATCAGGCGGCCTTGGTGATCTCGGTTGCGTCTAGGACGAGTGGGGCCTCTTCGAGCGGCTCGAATCGTGGGGGGTATCCCATGGCGCGCAAGGCATCGAGCGATGCGACCACACCATCTTCGAAGAGGTACTTCCGGGTGATGCAGTACTTTCGAATCTCCGGGTCTTCCTCGAGATGAGCGAAGTCCCAAGGTTCGTCCTCGATTCTCACGATTTCGCCATGCTTCGAAAGCATGTTCAGGACATCATCCTCGGGGTATCCGCCGTCAGATCCACCCAGCGTCATGTTGGCGACATACATCTGCGATAGTTTATTCAAAACCCGTCACCTCCATGACCATCTTTTCGCCGGATCTTTCGATTAGCTTCAACTTAGCGCCATTCGCAACGAGGAGCTCGAACTCGTTGCCAAGCTCGGCGCTTGTGTTGTCTCCGACGTACATCGACATGGTACCACGCGGGATGCGGATCTCGAACATGAGGGCACCCTCTTTTCCTTTCTGTGACTTCCGAAAGTACTCTCTCGCGATTTCTTGTTTTGCCGATGTGCTCAGAAATCCGGAGAACGTCCTAGTTTCCCCAGGTATCCAATCCTCGTAGTGCCTTGCCGGGACTCCCTTGAACACGGTGACGTCAACGTCGAGCTCGAATCGCGTCATGGAATTTCTGAGATTTTCGACGAAACCCCGTATCGTATCCTCGTCCCAGATGCTGTCATCTTTCACGTTTCCGAAAAGAAAGCCGTTGATGAAGCCATCTTCGTCCGTGGTGTAGGCCTTTGATGCCACGAGCTCAGCATCCGTCATCGATGCGTAGAGGATGTCGCTTCTTTCCTGCAACCTGTCGATGCCGCCGTCATCGAGGACACGGTACTTGCCGCTATCACCATCGGAAGTGCCGCTGCTATGCCGCTTATCCGCCTTGTCCTTCGCCTTAGAGAAGAATACGCCCTGCTGGCAGTCGCATTTCGGGTGCGGCCTTCTGGCGAGCTTGCGGGCTTCGTCTGCGGGCACGGGGCCGGCAGCTGCCATGCCCTGGCAGTGCTCGCAGGCTCCGGGGTCGGCGATGAAGCCAACGCGCGGCCTTGCCGGGTCACTCCCGGCGTTCTCGGCGATCGTGTTTCGAGCGCGGGCCTTGACGTACTTGTCGACCTTATTGCACAGCAACCCGAACATGGCCGCCAGGGCACCCTCGGAAACGTGCCTTTCGCGCTCATCCTCGTCGTTTTGCGCCAATTGCCTCGCCCTCTCTTGCGTACAGATGACCACATGCGTAGCGCACCGCCTGCTCGATTGCGCCGACATCTACTGACGCGGCGAACGTCGCCCGGTATCTGCCCCCGACGGCCTCGGCTCGCTCGGCCTCGTAGTATTGCGCGGCGCACAGGGCGGCCATCCTGTCGTACTTGCCCACAATCGCGGGCACGGCGCGCAACAGCGCGTCGCGCATTGCGTCTGGGTCGTCATTCGGGAGCGTCTTGAAGAACCGGGCGAGTTCCGCCTGGGCAAGTTTCGAGACGTTTGCCACGGCCTTCTTGTAGCGCCTATAGCGAAGCGGGTTCATCCGGAACCTCAATCTCGCCGAGTGCCTCGAGTGCGCCTTGCGCCTCGATGCGGTCGAGGTCGCCGAGCACCTCGTCGATCTCGTCCTCGTCGAACCCCGACATGCGCCAGTAGGCCCGGGTCTTCGTGAAACCGGGAACGCTTTGCGCCGTCTTCTGGGCCGCGTCGGCGCGGGCCGATAGCGTGGTGTGCTGCGGGTTCTCGAACTTGACCTCGAGGCTGGTGACCTCGTGCGGGAGGTCCGCCACCGGCGTCTCGGTGACGATCGATGCGACCAGCATGGCTACGTCGTGCAGGGCACGCGCGTTTCGCCTGTTGGCCGAGAGCACCTTCTCGACGAGGTCGTTTCTCGATGCCTCGATCGCCTCGGCGCTCGCGGGGTTGGCGTCCGTGTAGAGCAGCGAGTGGATCGGGATCTTGGCCTCGGCGGCGAACTGGTTCGCGAGCTGTCGCACGTAGGAGATGTGCGGCTGCATGTCGCCCTGGGGGTACTGGCCCGTCTTGGGAGCCTCTCCCTCCTCGTTGACCGGCAGGGCGAAGATGCTTCCCAGGTACGCCTCCCAGCGTGCCTTGTCGGCGAATATGTCATCGTCCGCCCCCATGACCCAGCGGGTGGGCGCGGTGAAGATTTCCGCCTGCAGCGCCATGCGCACGGCCTCGCGGTTCATCTCGTCTTCCAGGCTCATGATCGCCGGCGTTATCGCGCTCGTGCCGAAGGGCTTGAGGCGCGTCGGCTCGTTGACCATCGCGACCATCATGCAGCGGCCCGCCCCGCCGCGCCGCCTGCGGCTTCGCCAGCCGCCGGTCATGTTGCGCTCCATCTCGACGACCGTGCCGTCCGGCGCGAAGAAGTTCGCGGCCGTGGCGCGGTCCGGCTGGTACGGGTCGACGTCCACGATCGTGAGGCCGGCAAGTATCCTGCGGCGGCGATAGTCGTAGATGGCGGTGGCGTGCTCTGCGTCGTAGCTCGCGACGAGTGCGGGAGGCTCGTCTTTCGCGCCGGCGGTCACGGTGAAGAACGCGGGTCCGTGCGCGAGCTGCGAGGGCTGTATCTCGTCGTACTGAGTCTCGACGTCGTTTTGCGCCAGAACGTCGACAAGCCCGATGCCGTCGCCTTTCGGCATGGAGAAGCGCCGTATCGGCGAGGCATCCGCCACGCGGTGCACCGCCTGGCGTGCCCACATGACCGAGCAGCGCCGCAGGCGCCTGCGCATGGGAGGCGGGATGGATATGCCGAGGTCCCTTACGGTGACCTTGCCCTCGAGATGGCGCATGCGCTCGCGGTTGCGCCCTAGCAGGCCTGCCCAGTTCCTGAGCATCTCGCTGAAAAGGTCGTTCTCGTCGGGCGTAAGCAGGTGCCTGTTCACAGTACCCTCATCTTCCTCTTCGGGTTGCGCTTGGTCGTCATGACCGCCCAGGTGGCGGCTGCCGCCGACTCGATGGGGCATGAGTCCCTGCCGAATCCGTAGCCGTCGGCCCCTATCTTTCTCTTGGTCGCGCCCTTGGCGCTCGCGTCGAGCTCGGCATCCGGCGCGTGCGTGAGTTTTCCCTCGTCGAGCATGAGCACGGTCTTGGACGCCGCCGCCACGACCTCCGAGGTCTGCATGAGGCGCACGGCGCGCTTGGGCATCCCGGCGGCTATGAGTCTATCTACCAGGTCCTGCCCGCCGGCCCTGCCGTCCACGGCGACGAAGGCGATCTCGCATTTCCTGGCGGCGATGCGCTCGGCGATGTCCTGCACGCCGTCGAAGGTGAAGCGGTCCTCGACGAGCTCGACGTGCGCGCCTTGCTTCGTCTTGACGGCGATCGCCACGCAAAGGCGCGTGCCATCCGGCGTGAACTTCGCCCCGACGGCCCTCTTCTCGATTGCCTCGTCGGCTGGTCCGGCCGAATCGGCAGCCGCATCCCACCTCTTCGCGTTGATGGGCTTGCTCGTGACGGTCTCGGGCCACCAGGCGAGTCGCTCGATGGCGAACTTCACCGGGCCCAGGTCGTCTATCTCGTCTGCGACCGCGTCCTCCATGAGCGAAAGTCCCAGCGACGGGTTCGTCGCGTACCAGCGAGAGCGGTCGTTGATGTCGCCGGGCTCCCCGACGCTCCACTCGTGCCAGCATCGCCTGGGCTTTCCCTCGAGCGCGGCGTCGCGCACGCGCTTGAACGGGTCGGCCGTCATGCCGGGCTCGGACGGCGGCGTTCCCAGGTAGATCTTCTGCGGGTCCTTCCTGGGACCGGCCGACTGGTTCGGCGTCGCCGAGGCGACCTGCTCGTCGGTGAGGTACTGGGCCTCGTCGTAGACGTTTACGTCGACGGTGCTGCCGCGCCCGGCGCCCGTCGCGCGGCTCACGAAGCGGATGAATCCGCCGTTCTTGAGCTCTATCTTCTGGTGGCCGTTGTTGAAGTTCCACTTGCGCACCCGGTCGTGCAGTTGCCGCGACAGCTCGGGATGTTCCCAGTCGTCCTGCGGCACGCGCGGGTCGCCGAACATCTCGACGAAGATGTCGAAGACCTCGAGCATCGTGTCGACGCGGTGCGCCGAGTAGCGGATTGTCTCGCCGATCACCGCCGCGCCGAACAGAATGCGCGCGGCGACGACGGCCTTGGACTTGCCGTTTTGCCTCGGGACGATCAGCCCGCAGGTGCTGCACGCGTACCTGTCGCCGTACCTCGCAAGCCAGCATCTCAGGACGTCTGCCTGCCAGTCGTAGGGCCTCACGAGGTAGGTTGACGCCAGCTCGATGGCGGCGTCTCCCCACGAGCAGTCGGCGCCGGTCGGCGCCACCCTGATCCTAGGGGGCCTTGCCAGTCCCGGCGATTCCGGTACAGACGGCATCTATGGTGCACTCCTCGGTTTTCGTCTCGATTGCCTCCTCCTCGGGTGCGTCGGAGAGCTCCGTTATGCGCTCGAGGGTCTTGCGGTACTCGACGGACAGCTTCGCCAGGGTCGCGCCCGACGACTTCCCCATCTCGCGGCGCAGCCTTCCGGCGTGCTCGCGAAGGAGCACGAGCTCGTCGGGAAGGTCCGCGACGGAGACCGCGGGGACGGCCGGCACCGGCGTCTCGACCGGTTCGCGCCTTGCCCCCAGGCGTTCGCTGACGCGATGCACCGTCGACTTCGAGCAGCCGATCGCCTCGGCGATCTGGCGCACCGACATGTCGCGGCGATGCGCGAGGATGTACTCCTCGTCCGCGCTGCTGACCTTTCGGATTGGCACCTAGAACCACTCCCTGGACGTCTCGCACCTGCCGCGCCCGGCCGCGCACAGCGCCCCTCCGGGGCTGTTCGCCAGGGACCCTCGCGCCAGCACCCTGTTGCCCTTCTCGAGGTTGTGCCGGCGGCACACGAGATGGCAGTTCTCGGGGTCGAGCGGGCTTCCGCCGAGGCTCACGGGTATCTCCTCGTCTATCTCGACGTGCCGCATGTCGTTCGGGTCGGTCACGCCGAAGTCGAGCGGCTCGAGTCCCAGCCAGCAGACGTCCTCGACGAGTTCCAGGCGTCGCCTCAGGCGCTCGCGCCTGCGGCTGGATCCCCGCTTTCCCACGATTCGACCTCCGCAGCCGGTATCCTGGACACTTCCGATACGCGCGCGTGCGCGCGAGATGACCGCGATACGTGGCCTGCGGCGATGCATGTGCCACGTTATCCACGTCATGTGGCTCGATATGACCCGCTTTCCGGTTCCGGGACGGTTCCGTCGTCTTCCGCAAGGGATACCGGGGACCCCGCCGCCGGTACCCGCGAGGGGCGGGGGAGGGGGATACCCCCACCCCCTGCCGCGCCCCATCTTCGGGAATTACCCCGGGTTCCGCGTGCATCTTCCGGTGCCGGTTCGTTTGCCGCGGGAACCCGAGGTCTCGGTATTCCGCGCCGTCGCGGGGACGGCCGCCCCAGTTGGCCGTCCGCATCTCGCGTGCGCGCGGGCTAGTAGGCGATGCCGTGACGCTGGGCCATGAGCTCCTCGATGCCGGCGTAGCGTTCGCACGAGACGATCGTGCCGGCGATCGCCGGCTCGGAGAGCCGCACGCCCACGGCGCGGAAGAAGGCGCGACCGACGGTCGTGTCGTAGTCGCGGCACGCCGCGCGCGACGTCACGACGAGCGCGATCTCTGCGTAGTCCATGCGGATTGCCCCCGGATGCAGGAGGGCCGCCCACGTGGACGGCCCCCGGTGTCTTGTTCTTTTCGCAGCCTACAACATAGCAGAGATGGCATGTGCACTTCTATGCACTCTTTTGCCGGCGTCATACGGCGCGATGATGCGGGTCGCGTTCGGAGTGCGGCATGACGTCGTAGGCGTGCAGCAGGGCCCGGCGCCTGAGCTGCATGATGCCGCGCCAGCTGTAGTCGAAGATCGCGCACAGCGATTCCCACGTGTCGCCCAGGAGGTAGTGCCGCGACAGGGCGGCGGCCTCCACCGGGCTTTCCATTCTGGCGAGGGCCCGTGCCGCCTCTGCCCTGCGCTCGCTTATGTCGAGCGCGAGCGCCTCGAAGTCGCTGGCGACCTCCATGCACCTGGCGACGGCCTCCGGGATCGCGTCCGCCCTGGGCGGCGTCTTGGCCTTCGGCCTCGTGTAGTCGACGGTCCCGATGCCGTCGGCGATCTCGCGCTGCGAGTCGGCCAGCGCCCGCATGGACCTCTCCATGTCCACGAGCCTCTTGCAGCCCTTGAGCCACGTCTCGGCCTGCCCGATCCTGTAGCGCTCCAGTTCCGAGCGCGCCGCCTCGTCCGCCATCCGCACCATCCAATCGCGAGCATAGATCCGTTGGCGGAAATGGTAGCGCAGGCTTCCGCGCGGACTCGCCCGCCGGGCCCCGAAAAGCCCATCCGCGTAGAATCACTTGTTCTCCGCGAACCGGGGGCGCGAAAGGGGGTAGGGACAGGTCTCTAGCTGGGACGATGCGGGACATGCGGGACAGCTGCGCGCGGCGTGCTCGTCCGCGATTCGGCAAGGATTGCAATTTGGCAACCGGTGGTAAACCAGATGTCCCCGATACCGAGATTCAATCGCTCTGCTTTTGACATCGATGCGAATTGGGGTGATACTAATGCACGCAGAAAAAGACAACTGTTCCGCGTCGTCCTCTGTCTGCGTCCGTGAAATAGCCCCCGCCGCCGACCTCTCAACATACGAGATGTGCCGGAGACGCGGGGCTTTTGCGTAAGGAGCAAAAATGGGGAAAAGCAGCGACACGTGTCAGTACTCGCCGCTTAAGGTAATGGAAACCGCGATTATGGTAGACGGCGGTTTCTACCAGAAGATGGCCAAAAGGCTCTTCGGCAAGAAGTCGCCAAAGGCGAGGGCTACCGAGCTTGAAAGATACTGCAAAAAGCATATTAAGAAGACGGGTGACAGGCATCTCTACCGCATCTTCTACTATGATTGCCCTCCATCCGATGCAGTGCTCTGGAATCCGATAGGCAAGAAGAACGTTCCCTTGGCAAAAAGCGAGCTCTATTCTTGGACGAACGATTTTCACGAGGAGCTATCGCACAAGCGCAAATTCGCACTGCGCATGGGAGAGCTCCTCGATGCCCAAGACGGCTACACGCTCAAGCCTGATTCACTGAAGGCACTTCTGGCTGGAAAGAAATCTATCGAAGAATTAGATGACGATGATCTGAGACTCAACATCCGCCAGAAAGGCGTCGATATGAAGCTCGGCCTAGACATCGCCTCACTGGCATACGGCGGCATCGTGAACCAAATTATCATGATCGCTGGTGATAGCGATTTCGTACCAGCTGCGAAAATGGCACGAAGGCAGGGAATAGACTTCATCCTCGACTCGATGTGGCACACAATCACACCGAGCCTGAACCTGCATATAGACGGTCGGGAGACTTGCTGTCCGAAGCCGTCTTGGGCGCAGTAGCGCTCCCCGCGTTCCCCATCCGCACCTCGAGCTCGGCATCCACGACCGCCTTCATCGACTTGAGCGCGTGCTGCAGCTCGAGCAGGTTGCAGCCGGTCTTGCCGGCTGCGTCGAACATGGCCGATATGCAGTACTCGGCCCTGTTGGGGTCGAACGCCGTGCCCGCTGGCATCTTCAGGTCAACCATCACGCATCCCTCCCATCCAGCTCGCGCTGCCTGCGCAGGAGGTCAAGTCTTTGGGCATCGGCGCAGTCGCTGGCATTCCCGTAGCGCGCGCATGGGGTCTTGCCGTCAATGACAGCAGGGCAATCCCGGCATTCGACGTGTCCGCATTCCCAATAGTCCATGTACAGCTTCACCGCGTCCCTGTCGATGCGCTCCTGGGTGTCCGGTTCGCGGTGGGTTAGCTCGTGCCCGGCCTCGAAGAACTCGAGTCCCGATTCCGATTGCGTGTGCGCCTTCCCGTCCCTGAACCCCATGACCGTGCGCCTCTGGTCGTCGAAGACGTTCCACACCGCATCCCCGGCCTTGACGGGCACGCCGTCCGCGTCCAGCACTTGCGGCTTCGGACGCTTGACGAGCTCGCCGGGGGCGTACGTGATCTTCGACGTGCGCAGCTTCTTTCCCATGCGGTCGTGCGATCCGTTGAAGTAGACGCCGTTGCCGACCCAGCTCATGCGCGTGACGAGCATCTCGCCGCGCAGCTTGTCGACGACGGTGTCGCCCAACTGCACCGGTTCTCCGTCATCGCCGACGGGCTTGGGGACGAACCAGCGGTCGAGCCACCCCTCCACGTCCTCGTCATCAGACATCGGCTTTTCCAGGAGGATCGAGTAGACCCTCATGAATTCCCGCAGCGTGCCATAGGTCCCGTTCCCCTCGAGCCGCGCCATGGCGAGCTCGCGGGTCATCGCCTCTGCCATGCGCCGGTACACGCTGCGCTCGCACTTGACGTATCCGAGCGACGTGTCGATGCCGAGCTCATCGCACGCGACCGCAAACGGGGAGATGCACCTCGCCTCGCTCTCGTTTACCCAGCGTATCAGCATGTCGCCGACGGTTTCCTTGCTATTGCCCATGATGGTCCTTTCTCTTCTTCCTCGGCTCCCTGTCGCCGAGCTCGGGCCACAGCCCGTCGGCGTGGCCGGCCGGGCACTTGCTCGGCGGCCTGGGGTCATGCCTGTAGCCGCAATACCCGCAGCGCCCGTGCAACGTCAGCAGCGGACAGCCCCGGCAGGTCGACGGCACAGGCGATGTCTTGGCAGCGCATGATCTCGACCCCCTCATGCGAAGTGCCCCCTCTCTGCCTTCCTGGCGTAAGCGGCATCCAGGCACTCCTGGCAGCAGAACTTCTTCTTGAACTTCGGCAGCGGCCCTCCGCAGTTCGCGCATCTCTTCGCGGTCGCGGTGCGCCGCCCGGCGGCGGGAGCGTCCGGGTCGTAGGGGACCTGGACGATGGGAAAGCTGAACCCGGCGACCATGCCCTGGTGCCTCATGCCACGGCCCTCCTCGCGTCGCGTGCCCGCTGCCTGGCCCTGGCTATGTCACGTTCGGCCTGGACGGTCTCGACGCCGTTTCGCTCGCCGACGAAGCCGGCGATGAAGGTCTCGACCCAGCCGGGCACCTCGACGATCTCGTCGAGCTCGGCCATGCGCCTGCCCGCGCTGCTCACGTCGTCGGTGTACATCCCGCACCCCCGATCAAGCCGGCGGCCCGCTCCTCGCTCACCGCGACCAGGCCGACGCCGCGCTCCCTGTGCGCGGCGACCTGGGCGCGCGTGGGCGCCGAGTCGTGCATCCAGAACCATCCGCCGTCCTCGCGCCTGGCGAGGTGCACGGGCCTGCCGCACGCGTCGCATGTCGAGCCCACGTTCCTGCGGTGCTCGTAGCGTCTCATCATGCTCTCCACGAGAGCTCCTTTCCGGGGTGAAATCCGCTCGATTCGCGCCGAGGCGAAAACCCCTTTTCTCAACTGGCTACGCATCCCATAGCCAGAAAGGTCTTTTTAATTAATTAAATAAATAATTAAATAAAGGCTTACCGGGCTGCTTCGCCGTCTGCTTTCGCACCAGCTTTGCAGCTTGCTTGCGCGTTAGCTTCCTCGCTAGCTTGCGCACGTGCTTGAGCTATTGCTTTGCGCCTTTCTTCTCCGATGCCTCGCCACCTTTCTTCCCTGCCGCGCTGCGCTCGCGCTTGTAGGCGACCTGCTGCAAGACTCCGTTGCTCGTGAGCACGCCGTGCTCCGCGAGTAGCTGCGCGCTCACGAAGTCGACGCTTCCGAGCGCGTCAAGCAGCGCGTCGAGCTCTTCGTCTTCTGCAATCTCGAGCTCCTCCATGACGACCTCGCGCATCACGGGATCGTTCAGGTCGACCTTGCCATCCTGTTCGTACATGATGCCCAGCAACGCCATCCACCGGCCGAAGGCAATAAGTCCTCCGCACCTCTTGCGCACGTAGCGCATCTCCGAGGTGTGTGCGACGTCGTAGGGCACGGTGAAGAACTTGCTGCTCTTCATGTCCCACTCCTCTGATTCGGGTTTTTCTGCTGGGCCGCAAGCCCCGCTATGCCAAGATCACCCCCTCTCGATTCCGCGCCCCGTCAGGAGCAAGCCGCTCCGGGCTCGTCCCTGCCGTAGCCGCCGAGGCCGATCGCCTCGCGCATCGTGGCCCCCGAGCACGGCGCGTCGACGACGTCGATCGTGTCGACGATCACCCTGGCGTGCGCGTCGGGCCTCGTCTGCGCCGTGCCGATCCTGCGCGTCTGGCGCATGGTTCCCGACAGGGCCACGTTGCTCCCGCGGCGCACCACGTGCTCGAGCGACGCGGCGCGTTTGTCCTCGACGCGGCACGCCACGAAGTTGTCGACGCCCGTGGCCGTGCCGTCGTCGTTCTCGACGCGCCCGCCGACGCGCAGCGTGAACGCCAGGATCTCCTTTCCCTCCAGCGTGCGCATCAGCGCCGGGTCGTCGTCGACGACACCCGACATGCTGACGCTGTTGACGTTCGCCATGCCTCCTCCTATCTCCTTGATCCCGCCTCGCGGGTCCTGCTCGCTATCCGCCCGTACCTCTCGGCCACCCTCGCGCCCTGCCCGGGCATGACGTGGTCGTAGCGGTACGTGGTCTCTATCCTGGTGTGGCCGAGCCTCTCGCGCACGGCCTCGGGGTCCTCGCCGTCGCCGAGCAGCTGCGTGGCGTGCGTGTGCCGAAGCACGTGGCATCCCTCGCCGCGCCCGAGCGTCACGCCGCATCCGGCGCACAGCTCCTTGAACGCCTCGGTCATCGACCTGGGGCGCAGGAAGCCACCCGTAGGCGTGCAGCAAAGCGGCGTGGCGTCGTCGGCCATCGCCGAGGGCGGCAGGAACGTCGCCATCCAGGCCAGGTGCGCCCGGATGCCGGCGACCGTCTCGGCATCCAGGTCGATGGCCCTCATGTGGGCCGGGCGCTTGGTGCCCTTGCGGCGAAGGCCGCCGCGTTCGCTCATCGATCCCGTGACGAGCATCGCCGGGCGCGCCAGCAGGAGCTCCCCCAGGCGCACCGCGCACATCTCGCCGACGCGCACCCCGGTGCG
>UQUH01000046.1 GCA_900544245.1 uncultured Coriobacteriaceae bacterium
ATCACCGAGGCCGCCCGCGTCTACGCCGCGGCCAAGCCCGCGCAGATCGCGTGGGGCCTGGCCATCGACATGAAGTCGAACGGCATGCAAGCCGGGCACTGCATCCTCGCGCTCGAGGCCATCACCGGCAATCTCGACGTTCCCGGCGGCCAGCTCGTGGGTGACGTCAACGACGGACTCGAGCTCGGCTTTGGCTGGAAAGAGCTCGGCCCCGAGCTGCAGGAGAAGATACTCGGCCTCAAGCGCTATCCGGCCATGGTCAGCTTCGTGCTCAACGCGCATTGCGACATGGTTCTCGACGCGCTCGAGACCAGTGAGCCCTATGCCTTCAAGATGGCGGGTTTCGAGGATTGCAACGGTCTGGCCGGCACGGATTGTGCCCAACCGCAGCGCTGGCACGATGCGTACCAGAACCTCGAGTGGTGCTTCGGTATCGACGTGTGGCTCACGCCCACGATTCAGGCGACGTGCGAGCTGTTCTTGCCGCTGTCGTCGACGGTCGAGCACGACAGCGTGGTCTATAGCCATTACGGCGCCTCGCCCATCACCATGGGCGCTGTCAACAAGTCCATCACGGTGGGCGAGGGCAAGGGCGATGCCGAGATCATGTACGAGATCGGCCGTCGGTGCATGCCCATCAACTTCGGACGCTTCGCGAATTTCTACGAGTTTCTCGAGTATTACCGCCTCAACGGCAAAACCACCTTCGAGGAGCTGCGCGAGGAGGTCGTCCACCAGAAGACCGAGACGCTATCCTATCGCAAATACGAGACCGGCAAGCTGCGTCCCGACGGCATGCCCGGCTTCAACACCCCGACCGGCCGCGTCGAGCTCTACTCGACGATGTTCCGCCAGTTCGGGGTCGATCCGTTGCCGTACTACGAGGAACCCCAGCTCTCGCCGGTATCCACGCCCGAGAAGATGGAAGAGTACCCGTTCGTGCTCACCACGGGCGCCCGTACCTACTGCTACTTCCACTCGGAGGGCAAGCAGATCCCGTACCTGCGAGAGATCAATCCGGACCCGCTCATCGAGATCAATCCGCAGGACGCCCTCGAGCTCGGCATCGCCGATGGCCAGTGGGTGCGCGTGAGCAACCCCTTTGGTTCATGCGTGCTCAAGGCCAAGGTCACCCAGACGGTATATCCGGGGCTGGTCATGGCCCAGCACGGCTTCTGGTTCCCCGAGGAGGACGGCGAGGAGCCTCACCTCTACGACGTATGGCGTTCCAACATCAACCTGCTCATGCCTCATTTCTACGTGGGCGAGCTCGGCTTCGGCGCGCCGTACAAGTGCCTGATCTGCAAGGTCGAGCCCATCGAGGAGAGCCACGACACCGACATGCAGGCGATTTGGAATCGCTACAGCCAGCTCGCCACACCGGAGTAGGGGAGGGGAGGATTCTGGGAGATTGCCATTTTGGCCGGGGCGGTCACGCATCGCGAGACATCCTCGTCCAGGCAGAGAGAGAAGCACGACAAGAGAGGAAAGGAAGGAAACGTGACTACAACAGCTAAGATCGATAGCGGTATCGAAAACTTTAAGAACGACCTGGGCAAGCCGTGGCGTTACGAGGAAGACGGATATACCGTCACCCGTGCGTGCGCCTGGTCGGCTCCGGGTTGCCATCCCGTCGGATGCGGCGTCAAGCTCTACGTGAACAAGGACGGCATTCTCGAGAAGGTCGAGGGTGACGAGAACCAGCCCATCACGCAGGGTCGCCTCTGCATGCGTTGCCTGACCCTCACCGACTTCACCTATCATCCGGACCGCGTCATCTATCCCATGAAGCGCGCCAAGGAGGATCGCGGCAAGGACAAGTGGGAGCGCATCACCTGGGACGAGGCCTATGACATCATCGAGGAGAACATCCAGGGTCTTAAGGAGAAGTACGGTCCCGAGTCCATCGTCGTCTTCGGTGGTACCGGCCGCGAGGGTGGTCCCATGTGCGGTCCCTACGGCGCTGCAATGATCGGCACGCCCAACGCCTGCTACACCCAGTCCGGCTATGCCTGCTACATCCCGCGTGTCGCCGCTGGTACGTACGTCGCGGGCGTGACCTATCCCGAGATGGACTACGCCGGCGGCCTGCCCGGTCGCTACGACGACCCGATGTACAAGATTCCCGAGGTCATGATCACCTGGGGCAAGGAGCCGCTTCCCTCCAACGGCGATGGCTTCTTCGGGCATTCCGTCATCGACGTCATGAAGCGCGGCAGCAAGCTCATCTCGATTGACCCGCGTTCCAACTGGCTGTCTACGCGTGCGGTTTATCATCTGCAGCTTCGCCCCGGTACGGATACCGCCCTGGGCATGGCGATGCTCAACATCATCATCTCCGAGGACCTCTACGATCACGAGTTCGTCGACAAGTACTGCTACGGTTTCGAGCAGCTTGCCGAGCGCGTGAAGACCATGACCCCCGAAATGGCCGCAGAGATCTGCGACCTGGATGTCGAGGACATCTACGGCGCGACGCGCATGTACGCGAATGCCGAAAACGCCGCAATTTTGTGGGGCCTCGCCACTGACCAGAAGGCAAACGGCACCCAATCCGGTCACACCATCATCGCGCTCGAGGCCATCACCGGCAATCTCGACGTTCCCGGCGGCCAGTTGCTCGGTGACGTGAGCGATTCACTCGGAGACCTCGGCTTTGGCTGGAAGGAGCTCGGCCCCGAGCTGCAGAACAAGATCATTGGCTTGTACGAGTATCCCGCCTATGTCGGTATGGTGCTCAACTCTCATGCCGACCTCACGCTCGAGGCGATGGAGACGGGCGAGCCGTACGAGATTCACGGTGGCTTCATCGCATCGACCAACCTGCTTGCCGGAACCTGCGCCGCCCAACCCAAGCGCTGGCATGACGCCATGGTCAAGCTCGACTTCGTCTTCGCGGCCGACTGCTGGATTACCCCGACCGTCCAGTGCTGCGCCGACGTCATCCTGCCGCTCGCAACGTACGCCGAGCGCCAGTCCATGGTCGGCACGCATTACGGAGCGTCGCCCAATATGCTCGGTGCCGTCGTCGATGCCGTCAAGGTGGGCGAGACCAAGGGCGACCTCGAGATTCAATACGAGCTCGGTTGCCGCCTCAATCCTGGCACCTACGAGCGCTTCAAGGATTTCGAGGACTTCCGTGCCGAGTTCCGCCTGGGCAATCTTGGCATGAGCTACGAGGAGCTGCGCGAGAAGGTCGTCGTTCAGCGCAACGTCAGCTACAAGAAGTACGAGACCGGCAAGCTGCGCCCCGACGGCAAGCCCGGCTTCAACACGCCGACCGGCCGCGTCGAGCTCTACTCGACGATGTACAAGCAGTTTGGCGAGGATCCGCTACCGTACTACGAGGAGCCGCAGCGCTCGCCGGTCTCCACGCCCGAGCTCATGGAGGAGTACCCGTTCGTGCTCACGACTGGTGCGCGCACCTATGCGTATTTCCACTCCGAGGGCAAGCAGATTCCCCTGCTGCGCGAGGTCAATCCCGACCCCCTGCTCGAAATTAACCCCAAGGACGCGGAGGAGCTCGGCATCGTCGACGGCGAGTGGGTCAACGTCGAGAACGAGTTTGGAAAGTGCCAGCTCAAGGCGAAACTCACCCCGATCGTGAAGCGTGGCGTCGTGCACGCCCAGCATGGGTTCTGGTTCCCCGAGGAAGATGGCGAGGAGCCGCATCTGTTCGGCGTCTGGCGTTGCAACATCAACGAGCTCATTCCGCACAAGTTCGTCGGCAAGCTCGGCTTCGGCGCGCCATTCAAATGCGTCATCTGCAAGGTCGAGAAGCTGGGTAAATAGGAGGAGACGTCATGAGAAACGGACTGTTGATCGATTACGAGTTTTGCACGGGCTGCCAGTCCTGCGAGGTCGCCTGCCAGAAGGAGCACGGTTTCGAGGCCGGCACTTGGGGTATTCGCGTGCTTGACGAAGGCCCTTGGGAAGTCGACGAGAAGACCATGAACTGGAACAAGATTCCCACGCCCACGACCCTGTGCGATCTGTGCGCTGACCGTACGGCGAAGGGCAAACTTCCCACGTGCGTGCATCACTGCCTGGCTGCCGTCATGAAGTACGGCCCCATCGACGAGCTCGTCAAGGAGATGGACAAGAAACCGAACCAGGTCATGTTCGTACCAGGACCCTATATCTGCAAGTGACGTTTCGAGGGCCGGGTCTCGTACCCGGCCCTCTCCGTTCGCCCTGCCGCGGGACACGGTCCCCGTCCGTTTGTCCTGCGCCCATCTACCAAGGAGGGAACATGGCATCTTTCAATGATTACGAGTACGTCTTCACGCCACTTAAGGTGGGGCGTCAGGTCCTGAAGAATCGCATCATCTTCTCGCCGATGGTTTCCGATTACGCCACCGCCAACGGCGAGCCCACCCAGGGATACATCGACTTCGTCGAGGAGCAGGCAAAGACCGGGGCGGCGCTCATCACGCTGGGTGCGACGCCGGTCAATTGGGATACCGCGCCTGACTATCCCGCCGAGCTCAACGTTACCGAGGACACGCGCATCAACGGTCTCGTGTTGCTATCCGAGGTCGCTCATCGCCATGGTGCCAAGATTTCGGTCGAGCTCGTCCATGCCGGCCGCGGCGTGCATCCCGAGCTCATCCAGAGCGAGTACGGTCTTGCACCCACGCCGCTGCCCATTCCCGGGCAGTACCCCTATCTCAAGGAGATGGAGTTCCGCGACATGGAGAACATCATCGCGGACTACGTTGACTGCGCGGTGCGGTTGAAGAAGGCCCAGTTCGACGGCGTGAACATCCACGCTGCCCACGGTAACCTGATTGCCGCTTTCCTGTCTCCGCTCACCAATCATCGCAACGACAACTTCGGCGGCAGCTTCGAGAACCGCTGCCGGTTCCCGCTCATGCTGCTCAAGGCCGTGCGCGAAGCCGTCGGCGACGATTTCATGCTCGACATGCGCATCAGCGGTGACGAGATGGTCGATGGTGGCATGAGGGTCGAGGAGGTCATCGAGTTTCTCAAGCTTGCACAGGAGTATCTCGACATGGTCAACATCTCGGCCGGGCTCATCGTCGATTGGCGCGCGCAGTTCTTCACCATGCCGCCGTACTATCAGCCCCATTGTCTCAACCGCGAGCTTTCCCGCAAGGTCAAGGAATGCAAGGACATCACCATTCCCGTCTCCGTCGTCGGATGCATCACCAACATCGACGAAGCCGAGGACATCATCGCAAGCGGGGCGGCAGATGCGTGCTACATCGCGCGTGCGCTGCTGGCCGATACCGAGATTCTCAAGAAGTCGTATCGCGGCGAACCCGAGACGGTGCGTCCGTGCCTGCGCTGCCATTCGTGTGCGGCAGGTGGGGGCAATCACATGTCGTGCGCGGTCAACCCCCAACTCGGACGCGGGTATCGCTACTGGGAAATCCTGCCGGCGTCCAAGAGCAAGAAGGTCGTCATCGTTGGCGGCGGCCCGGCCGGCATGATGGCCGCGCAGACCGCCATCAAACGCGGTCACGAGGTCGTCCTGTTCGAGAAGTCCGCATCGTTGGGCGGAGCGCTCAATGACATCAACAAGCTGCCGTTCAAGGGCGATTTGCTGAGGTATACCGATTGGGATGTCAAGCAGACCATGGAGTGCGGTGCCGACGTGCGCCTCAACACCGAGGCGACCCCGGACCTCGTCATGGCCGAGAATCCCGATGCCCTCATCGTCGCGCTTGGCTCCAAGCCCTTCGACCCGCCGGTGCCCGGGCTTGACCGTGACAACGTCTATGGCGTGCGCGACGTCGACTCGGGTCGCAAGAAGGTCAGCGGCAAAGTCGTCGTCTGCGGCGGCGGGGCGAGTGGTTGCGAATCGGCCCTGGCCCTTGCCATGGAGGGCTGCGAGGTCACGCTCGTCGATCGCGTCGAGGCCGACAGATTTGCCGGCGGCATGATCCACATCACGCGCGGCATGCTCATGGCGCTGCTCGAGGAATACGGCGTGCGCATCCTGGACGACCGCAATGTCGAGGCAATCGACGAAGACGGCGTGCACATCCAGGACAGGAACTGGCGCCGCGAGGTCATCCCGGCTGACTACGTCGTCAATGCCATGGGCATCATCCCCGCCGCGCCCGACGAGTTCCGCGAGCTCGTTCCCGAGACCTACGTCGTGGGCGACTGTTCCGACATCGGGACCATCAAGAAGGCGAATCACAGCGGATTCGACGCTGCCATGGAGATATAGCGAACGTATGTGAGGGACAGGCCGATGTGTCAGGGGCCCGGTCCCCTGACACATCGAATCGCACGTGAGAGAACGAGGAAGGGAATCGACATGGACAAGATCATCATCGAGCCCATCACCAGCATGAAGAACGCGTTTTCCGTCGCCGGCCAAAACGTCGTCATCACCGGTGGCAATCGCGGCCTGGGGCGTGGAATCGCGCAGGCGTTCGCAGAGTGCGGCGCCAACGTCGCCATCCTGTGTCGTAACGAGGCCTCTGGCAACGAGGCCGCCGAGCAACTGCGCTTGCTTGGATCGCGCGCCCTCGCCGTGAAGTGCGACGTGGGGGACTTCGATTCCGTGCTGAGGGCCAAGGAGGTCGTCGCCAGGGAGTTCGACCATATCGACACGCTTGTCAACAACGCGGGCATTGACGGCAAGCACGGCGTCTTCGACGATGCGCGCCTCGAGGAGTTCAAGCGCGTCATGAACGTTAACCTCGACGGTGTCGCGGCGATGATCCAGGTCTTTGGCCAGTGGATGATGGACGAGGGGCGCGGTGGCGAGATCATCAACATCTCGTCGATTGGCGGCCAGGCCATTGGCGATCCGCGCGCGCATCCCATGCCCTCGTACAACGCATCGAAGGCGGCGCTTGACCATCTGACCAGGCACCTGAGCATCGTCATGGGCGATTACGGCATTCGCGTGAACGCCATCGCCCCTGGTCCTACGCATTCGGATCTGGATGCCGGCCTTCCGCCGTCCATCACGCAGTTCATCGACGAGACCATGCCCATGCATCGCTTTGGTGAGCCGCTCGAAATTGGCGCCCTGGCGGTGTTCCTGGCCTCGCCTGCCGCTGCGCAGATTACGGGCGTCGTCGCCAACCATGACGGCGGCACCATGTGCGTTGGCCTGACGTTCTAGGAGAATAGCCCGCACGGGAGGCGCGCCAGCGCAGTCCGCATTTCGAAGAATCGAGGAGTCGCCATGCCCAGCTTTAACGGTTTTCCGCACATTTTCACGCCGATCAAGATTCGCAATGTCGAGCTAAAGAACCGTCTCGTCTTCTCGCCGGTCGTATCGGGGCATGCGGGTGTTGTCGATGGGCAGGTCACCGAGGCACTCGTCCAGTTTCTCGGCGCTCAGGCCCGAAGCGGCGTGGGCATGGTGACCATCGGCGCCTCTCCCGTCGATCAGGGCAGGGCACGCGACTTCTTCGGCAGCCTCTCCGTCTGCAAGGACGAGGACATTCCGGGGTTGCACCGCCTTGTCGAGGAAGTACACCGATACGGGGCGGCAATTTCGTGCGAGATCCTGCACGCCGGGCGCATCGCGCAGCCCAATGCGCTCGCCGGACGCAAGGCGTGGGTGCCGTGGCTCACGCCCGACATGGACCCCGACCTTTTCGAGGAGATCACCGAGGAGCAGATGGACGAGGTCATCGATCTCTTCTGCAAGGCGGCCGTGCGTCTGCGCGATGCGGGTTTCGACATGGTGCTCATCCATGGTGCGCATGGCAACCTGGTGAGCGCGTTCTTCTCGCCGCTTACCAACCAGCGTACCGATGAGTACGGCGGATCCTTCGAGAACCGCATGCGCTTCCCGCTCAGGCTCGTGAAGGCCGTGCGTGAGGCCGTGGGCGACAACATGGCCATCGACTTCCGCATCAGCCAGAACGAATACGTCGAAGGCGGCACCACGCTCGAGGACGTCATCACCTTTCTCAAGGCGGCGCAAGAGTACATTGATGACGCGAACCTGTCGGGCGGCTGGATCTTCGACCCGGTCTACGTCAAGTACATGATGCCAGGCTATCCGCAGGAGCTGTGCCTCAACATCCCGCGCACCGCCATCGTCCGCGAACAGCTTGACATCCCCGTGACCTGCGTCGGCAACATTCCCGATGTCAAGACGGCCGAGCATATCCTTGCCGAGGGCAAGGCCGACATCGTCGCTTTCGCCCGCAACATCCTCGCCGACATGGACCTGGTGAACAAGGCGTATCGCGGCGAGGAGGACACCATCCGGCCGTGCTTGCGCTGCATCGAGTGCGCGTCGCGTCCTGCCGTGGGCGGTGGCGTGCGTTGCTCGGTCAATCCGCAGCTCGGCCGCGAGCTCTACTACCGCGAGGTTCCCGAGGCGCGCGTGAAAAAGAAAGTGGTCGTCATCGGGGGTGGTCCGGCCGGCATGATGGCGGCGCAGACCGCCGTCAAGCGCGGTCACGACGTCGTCCTCTTCGAGCGTGACAAAGAGCTGGGAGGACGCCTCAAGGAGGCATCGGTGCTCTTCTGCAAGGAGCCGTACCACAAGCGCTACCTTGCCTGGGACCGTCGCGAGACGCTTGGATGCGGCGCGGACATTCGGTTGGGTGTCGAGGCGACCCCGGATCTCGTCATGGCGGAGAATCCCGACGAGGTCATCGTCGCCATCGGCGGCGAGCACACCTGCCCGCCGATACCCAGTGCAAACGGGGACAATGTCATCACCGTAACGGAAGCGGATTTGGGACTTGCGCCCATTGGCAAGCGTGTCGTCATCGTGGGTGGCGGTTTTTCCGCGCTCGAATGCGGCATCCAGCTCGCCTACGAAGGGCATGCTGTCACGACCATCGACGCGCAGCCCGAGGACAAGCTCTGGCGCGAGGTCATGAACGAGCTGCGCAGCGGCCTCATCGAGCTACGCGATCGTTACGGCGTGCAACTCGTCGACGAGGCCATGGTGAAGGAGATTCGCGAAGGGTCCGTCGTGTACACGCGTGGTGGCGAGGATTTCGAGATTCCCGCCGACACGGTGGTCATGGCCTGCGGCTTGCGTCCCAACAAGGAGCTCGTGGGCCAGTTTGTGGAGATGATGCCGCAAGTCACGGTCGTGGGCGATGCGCGACAGACGGGCAACATCTTCTCGGCGAACATGAGTGCCTTCGACGCGGCGGTGGAGCTGTAGGGAGACGGTTTTCTATCGCTCCCGCCAGCGCTTCAGCTGGGGCAGCACGACGCCGAGAAGCGATGCCGCCTCGTCAACGGTCTTGAACGATCCGGACTCGACCATGTACGGGGCGCAGCGCTCGATGAGCTCTTCCATGCTCTCCTCGGGGTTCACGAGCTCTCCGTCTTCCACGCACCACTTGCACCAGTCCGTCTCGGGTGTCCCGTCTGCGGCTTGCGCACGGTCTTCGTCGTTCGCGAGATACATTCCGCAGCTTTGGCAGAATGTCCCTTCAGGTGGCATGTCGAGCAGTTCGGCTATGGGCACGTCGAGCGTCGCGGCGATGAGCTTCGTCATGTCGATGCCTGGCGTGGTCTCGCCGGTTTCCCAGCGCGAGACGGCCTGCCTGGTGATGTAGAGGCGCTCGGCGAGCTGCTGCTGGGTCATGCTGCGGGCCTCGCGGTGCGCTTTGATGGATTCGCTTATCGACATGGTGGTTCCCTTCGTCGGATGTCCAGGTCATTACAGCATGACAGTGCCCGCGGAGTAAAGAAACGCTCCGTTGCGTCGAGTGGGGTTCGCGAGCGAGACTCGAAATGCCGAGCTGGCATTTCATCCACAACTCTCAACGGTTCGATACCAGCTATCCCGTACCGCTCGATACTAGGATTCCAGGGCGTTTTTTGCGTGTGCTGGAAAGCGAACGACATTGTTCGCGTTGGTCGGGAGGGGCTTTGGGTTACGAAATCCGTACGTTATATCCATGTTGAGCGCACATTCCAGCTTTGCTATTGTCTTTAGGGTCATGTTTTGATTGCCCTTGATTATCTTGGTGATTTGCGCCGGAGATACGCTCATGCGCTCAGCCAGCTCTCGTTTGCTTATGCCGAGCTCCTCCATGCGCGCATAGATTGCCCCCGATATGTCCATGGAGTAAAAATAGGCCATGTCCTCGGGTGGGAGTTGTTCGTCGAGCAGGTACTCTAGGCTTCCTCCATCTTCAATCATCGTGCTCCTCCATTATCAATCCTGCGGCGATCGCCGCCAGCTTCTTTCCCCTGTCCATGACATGCTTGGGTATGCCTGCATGCTTGCCCTGGTGTCCATCAAAGTCGAATAGATAGACGGGCGTGGCATCATGATGCACGTAAGTCATTATGCGTATAACCTTTCCATCTACCTTTAGCTCGTAAAGAGAAAGACTGGTGCCTAGAAATCTGAGCTTGTTCGCCTGCCGTGCCCACTTTGTGCCGTTGCCTTGACGATAGCGTTCGCTCTCTGGCGTGTCTTTGGGTCGCCAGCGAGCTTATCGATGAAAGACTTGGTATGCGCAGGCGCGAGAACAATGGCGGATTGTCCTGTTCCCAGATCGTACGCAATCAGCCTATGTGCCACTACCGTTCCTTTGTTTGATATTTTACTTATAAGTAAAATAATTGCAATATGAGAACCTGTCCTTCCGCTATGTGTTTCATAGTTGGCAAGGACTGCCATCTGCATATCGTAGTGGCTCGACCTAACAGTTTCGTCGAATGGTTTTGGTCGAATCACCATATGAACTCGGGGTAAAATCGGGCATTTATCGGGCATTTGCTCGAGTAAGCTCCAACTCCGCCATCGACAAGAAAGGGGCGGCCCCATCGGTCGGGAGGCCGCCCCCAGGCCCGGCTTTTAACCGGTCGAGCAGAGTGATACGTGCTTAGCCGGCCGCGTAGAGTGACACGGGACCCATGTTGAGATCCTCGTCGACGGTCGACGCCTCGACCATGCGGGTCATGTAACCTTCGGCCTCGAAGTACACCTGCCAGTTACCGGCAGCGATCTGGTGGAACCAGAAGTCCCCGAAGTCGTCGGTCTGCGTGACCAGCACCTCACCGGTATCGACGTTCTGCGCCGTCACCTTGGCGCCAATCAGGACCTCGTCCTCCTCAGGATCGATGACGATTCCCGCCAGGAAGCGCTTGGGCAGGTTCAGGTAATGCATGCGTGGCCTGTCGCGATCGGCGCGCTCGGGCATGAGCGCCTCGGCCTGCTCGAGCTCCTCAGCGAACTCCTCCTCGTCGCCAAAGCGAATGGCTCCGTGCGGACATACGTCAACGCAATGGGGGATTTCGCCAGCGTCGATGAGATGGGCGCAGCCCGTGCACTTCTGGGGAATCTCGAGCTCCTCGTTCCAGAAAATCGCACCGTAGGGGCAGGCCTCCACGAGTTCCTTGTGGCCTTTCGCCTTGGAGGGGTCAATGATCACAAGGCCGTCGTCACGCTTATACACCGCTTCGGGGGCGGCGCTCATGCATGGGGCGCCATCGCAATGCTGGCACATGTGCATGATGTATGCGATCTTTACCTTGGGGACTTGCCCGCGAATCCTTTCCTCGATGCGCGTCCAGAACTGGCCCGTGTCGGGCTGGGGTTTCGAATAGGGAAGCCACTCGTTATCGACGTGCTCGTCCTTGCAGGCCAGCTGGCAGTTGCGGCAACCGTTGCACTTGGCTGCGTCAAAGATGAAAGTCTTACCCATGGTTATTCCCCCTCAACGATACGAGCTGTGGCAACGAGACCGCATGCCGGGTCATACGCGCGCTCAAATGCCTCGGGATATTCCTGTGCGAGCTTGAAGACGTCTACTTTCTCCACGCTAACCAGGAAGCCCGAGGTAACCTCTCCGGCCGCGTTCTTGGAGGTGGTGGGGGTGGGGGCGATGAGGTTGTTCGCCCCACCGCGGTCAAGACCGCCCTCACCCAAGACGATGGTGTCGCAACGCGCACCGTGATCCTGATAGACGGCACCGGGCATGATGCGCTCGGAAACGAGCACGCCACCCAGGACGGCGCCACGTTCGTTGTAGATTTTCGCGACGTCGCCCGTTTCGAGGCCGAGTTTGCCGGCATCGATGGGGTTGACCCAAAGGGGCTCATACAGGTAGCCGTCGGGGCCCTTCACCTTGCACGTCTCTATCTCGCGGAACCATGTGACGTCGTCATGTTGTGCGTGGACGCGGAAGTGTGGATGGTTGCTCACCAGAAGGAAGGGATACTTTCGACCACGCTCCAGGTATTGCCTTTCCTGATGTCCGGCGCCTTCGTCAATCCAGTGGGGGATGGGACCTCGCTCCTTGTCATCCGGGAAGTAGCTGGCGAGCGTCGTGGAGTAGTACTCCAGCTTGCCAGATGGGGTGCGGAGCGGATGACCTTCGGGATCCTCGTAGAACTCGATGAGGCCCGCCGGTATCTCCTTCCAATCCTCGCGGGTCGGGAAGGCGTAGTACTGGCGCTCCACGAACTCGTCGAAACTCAGGTCCTCGGGCGCACCGGAGGATTCGAAGCCAACCCTGATCCACTCCTCATCCGTCTTGCCACCCAGGTACTTGTCGTAGATGCCCTCGTAGATGCCCCCGTAGCTCTCCAGCTTCTTCGCGACGATGCCCACGGCCTCCTTGTCGGAGACGGATTCCCCGATGGGCTTGATGGCCTGCTTCTCGTAGAACACGACATTCCACTGGCCCGAGTCGTTGTCCGTGCCGATGTCCGCCGTCTCGAACTTGGTGTTGGTGGGCAGGATGATGTCGGCGAACATGGTGTCGTTCTCCATCCAGGGATGCTGGACGATGACCGTCTCGATGCTCTCGTGCCGAAGGGCGTCTTGCATCTTGAATCCGCCGTTCCAGCAGGTTTCCCAGCAAGGCGAGTCGGACCAAACCATGTGGATGCGGCTTCCGCCCTCGGGCGGGAACGTGAACTCGAGGAACTGGTCCTCTCTCGGAAGACCGGCGTTTACGTGGCCATACCAGCTGATGGGCGGGTTCATGATGGCTTCGGGGATGCGGGTCTTGGGAATGAACGAGGGCTTGGTGCCGGTGACGAAACCTCGATAGGCGGCACCCAGGCTGGGAATGTTGGTGGAGGGGGGAAGCACATCCAGCGTCGGGATGCCAAAAAGCGTCCACTCGAGGAACTTGAACTGGTTCGCTCCGGGTTTGCCAACGCCTTGCATGCCCAGGAGCGCTACCTCCAGACGTGCCGGCTCGTGGGGGGAGCAGCCGCGGGGGGAGGCAACTTCCCAACA
>UQUH01000047.1 GCA_900544245.1 uncultured Coriobacteriaceae bacterium
GGCTTCCTCGAAGCGCACGTCATCAGAGATATCGACATCCACTCGTATGAGCTCATCGAGCGTCACGTCGTAGAGGTCGGCAAGGGCGATGAGGTTTCCTGTATCAGGTGATGATTCCGCCCGCTCCCATTTCGAAACGGCCTGGCGCGAGAGACCGAGCTTGTTCGCCAGTTCTTCTTGGCTATAGCCCTTCTCGCGACGCATGGCCGCAAGGCGCTGCGCGATTTCGACATTCATTGGATGCCCTTTCGTTTCGGCGTCGTGTGTCTTCTCGTTCGTCAAACATACGGGTTGCGAGCCAGTTGCACCAGACTTTTTAGTAGTCATTTCGTGTTTTATCACACGCAACTATCAGTTGCGACCGCTCTTGAGCGGGAGAAACGCAGACGCAACGAATGCCTTGCATGGCTTTGTTCTCTCATAAGGAGTACTATTCTGGGAAAAGATTATTCCGTTTCAAGGGGGCATGTCATGAACCAAAACGATCTCATGGACAAGCGCGTCGTCATCGCATTGGGTGGCAACGCCTTGGGCGACGACCCCAAAGAGCAACGCAAGCGCGTCGCTGACAGCGCCACGTTCATCGCCAAGATGATCAAGGAGGGCATCAACGTCGTCATCACGCACGGCAACGGCCCCCAGGTCGGCATCATCAACCAGGCCTTCGAAGTCGCGCACAAGGATGACCCCAACCACGTCCCCTTCATGCCGCTGCAGGATTGCAACGCCATGAGCCAGGGCTACATTGGCGCCCAGCTCACCTGCGCCCTCATGAACAAGCTGCACGAGTTCGACATCATGCGCTCCGTCGTCGATGTCGTGACCCACGTCGTGGTGGACGACGATGATCCCGCCTTCAAGGACCTCGAGAAGCCCATCGGCGCGTTCATGACCGAAGACGAGGCCAAGGAGCTCTCGAAGGCCGAGGGCGTGCCTGTCAAGGAGGACTCGGGCCGTGGCTGGAGGCGCGTCGTGGCAAGCCCCCGTCCCCAGCACATACTCGAAATCGACCAGATTCGCGACCTCATGGACGCGGGATACGTGGTGGTGGCCTGTGGTGGCGCGGGCATCCCCGTCATCGAGAACGACGACATCTATACCGAGGTCGAGGCCGTCATCGACAAGGACCTCACGAGCTCCATTCTCGCCTGGAAGCTCCGGGCCGACTTCCTCGTTATCCTCACGGCCGTCGACAAGGTGTACCTGAACTTCAACAAGCCCGACCAGAAAGCCATCGACACGATGACCGTGCACGAGGCGCACGAATACATCGAGCAGGGACAGTTCGCTCCCGGCAGCATGCTGCCCAAGGTGCAGGCCTGCGTGGAGTTCGTCGAGGCGCACCCCGGCGGACGCGCCCTCATCGCCTCGCTCGAGCATGCGGCCGAGGCCCTGCACGGCGAGACCGGCACCCTCATCACCGCATAGGAACCGGCTCCTAATACCCCATCTCGTGAAGCCGCGCGTCATCGAGGCCGAAATAATGGCCTATCTCATGGATGACGGTCTTGCGAACCTCCTTGGCAATCGCCTCGCGCGAGCCGAAGCAGCGCTCATGCGGTCCCTTGAAGATGGTGATGACATCGGGATATCCGCCTTCGAAATCACCGTAGTAGCGCTCGGTGAGGGGCACGCCGCTATAGAGGCCCAGGATCTCGCCGCCGTAACGGATTCCCGCCGGATGCCCCTCGTCATCGAGGCGGCTCAGCTCCTCATCCGTCGGCTCGTCGGCGATGACCACGGCGACGTTCTCCATGTCGTCCATGAACTGCTCGGGCATGTCGTCGAGCGCTTCTGCGACCAGCTCCTCGAACTCATCATCGCTCAGGTGGACCATGAAAGACCTCCCTATCGCGTGCCGAAGATGCGGTCACCTGCATCGCCTAGGCCCGGCACGATGTAGGCGTTCTCGTTGAGTCCCTCGTCCACGGCGGCCACGTAGATATCGACATCGGGATGAGCCGTGCGCACGGCCTCGATTCCCTGTGGGGTGGCCACCAAGTTGACGAGACGGATGTTGTTGCACCCGCGCTTCTTCAAGCTACCGATGGCGTCGACCGCACTGCCACCCGTGGCCAGCATCGGATCGACCACCATGATGACGGAGCGCTCATAGCCCTCGGGCATCTTGTAGTAGTACTCCTCGGGAAGATGTGTCTGCTCGTTGCGCACGAGGCCAATGTGCCCCATGTGGGCGAAGGGCATGAGCTCGAGCAGGCCGTCGACCATGCCGAGGCCAGCGCGCAAGATGGGTACGATGGTGAAGAAATCGTCCTTCAAAGTCGGGAACGAGGCTCGGCAGATGGGCGTGTCGACCTCGCGAAGCTTCGTGGGAAAGTCACGTGTGATCTCGTAACCCATGAGAATGGAGATCTCCTTCAGAAGCACCCGGAACTCGGGCGAGGACGTGTCGCGATCGCGCATGCGCGTGAGCTTGGCTTCGATGAGCGGATGGTCGATGACATGTACGCTTGCCATGGGGTGCCTTTCGGGAGTGGAAATGTTTCCTCATGAGTATTCTACCCCGAGAACAGAGCAATGCGAGGCAGGGCACGGCACGCAACAAAAAAGCCGCTCGAAAGCGGCTTGTGTGATGCGAGTTGGCGGGATTGACGGGGCTCGAACCCGCGACCTCCGGCGTGACAGGCCGGCGCTCTAACCAGCTGAGCTACAACCCCGCGTCAACAGCGAAAGCAATACTACAGAAACTTGCCCCGTTCGTAAAGAAGGAAGTCGAAAAAACTTGCGGGTATGGGCCGAGAGGCCAACGTCCTGCATACCACCAAAGCGACTACGCATCGGTCGTGGGAGTGACCCCATCGCTCGGCGTCGCCGCCTGCGGTTTAAGATCGTCGAGGCCGTGATATTCGGGATGGTTGGCATTGTTGACCTGGATGTGCGTGTGATTGCCGTTGTCGTTTACGGCCGTGTAGTTCTTGAGCTGGAGCGACTCGTCCAGATACTGGAAGATATCGCGAATCTTTGCCATGGGCGTCACGCCGGCAACCACGTGGTCCCCCGGTTTCACCGTGACATCGGTCAGGTGAATGAGCACCACGTCAAGGTCGGGGCGCCCCTCTGGCTGGATGTGGATGCGATAGTCGTCGATTTCGTCGTAGAGCTTGTATTGCTTGACGAGCACGACCTCACCTGTGACCGGCGCGTATACGGTTGCTCCAACCGGACCGCCGCAGTCGATGGCGCTCATGACGGGACCGGCGTTGCCCTCCCTGAAGCAACGGATGAACTCGCCCGTCATCCACTTGTCGCCCGTGGGCTGTTCCGAAGCGACGCGTCCCGTGCCATGTGCAGCGAGGATGTCGGTGTTCTTGGCCTCCGTGAGCTGCGTCGTGATCTCGTTGGCATACGCGTACGAGGCGTTGTGAATGAGGATTTCCGTCAGATCCTCCATCGCGACCGCCGAGTGCATCGTGATACCCGAGCTCTCCGACATGATGGGGGTCGGCAAGGACGGCTCGCTCTTAACCGCCGTCACCGTACCCTGCCCTTGACCCGCGGAGTCGCCTTGCTGCGCGAAGGGATTGAGGACACCCACCACGATGACGACAACGAAGATGGCGGCGATTATCGCGATGAGCTTGGGGGAAACGTTCGGCAGTTTCTTGCCGGAGCAGCTCCGTTCGCTTGATGCGCGCTCGATATTGGGCCGACGATCGAACTTGGACCTTGCGGATTGTCCCACGGAATTGACGGTATACGACCCCTGCTTGCGCTTCGATCCATAACTCTCGCGCGCATAGCGGCTCGTCGCATCGGCATCACCGAAGCTCGGACGGTACGTCGACGTGCGACTCTGCTGCTGGGCCCATGGCTGAGCTTGCTGATCGATATCCTGCGACACCTGTGCAACGGTCGTATCTACTGGAGGCTCTTGTTGCAAATCGCCCTGGTCAATCTGCCAGGAATCTTGCGGCTCATGCTGCACTTGCGGACGGGAGGCCACCTGACGATCCCGCTGTACCACGGGCATATGACGCCCACCATGCGCAGATTGCACGACCTGATCGTCTGGTATCTCCTGCACAGGCCGCTTGCGCTGCTCCTGGCGCGGCTGCTGCTCGTCATGTGCCTGCTGGACCTGTCGCTGTTGCTGCGCCGCTTGCTGCTGGGCATGTCGCCGTGCCTGCTCCTGGGCGGCCTGCCGCTGGGCACGCTGTTGCGCCTGACGTTGCGCCTCGACTTGCGTGGGCGTCTGGCGTACCGGGCGTTGCGCACGCGGCTGCTCACGCGATGCAACGGGCTGCTGCGGCTGGCGTAGCTGCTGCGCCTGCTGTTGCCGCTCGTGCGTGGCATATCGTTGGCGGTCGTATTGGCGCGCTTGCTGTGCAGCCTGCCGACGCGCCTCGCGTTCGGGATTCAGACGCACTTCCTGGCGTCCGAACCTACCCTGAATGGTCGGCTCGGGTTCGGAGGGCTTGCTGCGCTGACGACATTCCTCCTGTTGCTGTTGGCGGCGCAAGCGCTCCTCGGCCGCTTGCTGACGCGCCATCTGGCGACGACGCTGCATCTCCGCTTCCCGGCGCTCGGCGGCTTCCCTGCTCATGCGTCGCTGCTCGGCGGCCTCGAGTTCCACCTGCTCGCGCAGCGTCAGCTTGCGCGAGGCCTGTTGCCGCTCGACCTTGCGCCAGTCCTCCTGACGGCCAAAGCGACCCTGAACCCCCATGTCGGGGTCTTGCCGCCGGTCCGGACGGGAGTCCTCATGTGAATGCGAACCTCGCTGACTCATGGCGACCCTCAGTTGAACCTGTTCATCGCCGTCGTTGCGCCGTCGTCAATCGCACAAAGCGCGGCATCAGCCGCAATCGCGACCGCATGATCGAATGCCTCGGCCTCCGCGCCCTTGGGAACCTGGAGCACGAAATCCGTCACGGACTTGCGCCCCGGCGGGTGCCCCGTGCCCACGCGCACGCGCGTGTACGCGTCGCTTCCCAGCTTGGCATGGATGGATTTGAGGCCGTTATGGCCACCATGGCCACCGCCCACCTTCACGCGAACCGTCCCCGGCCCGAGGTCCATCTCGTCGTGAATGACGAGGATTTCCTCGGGAGCGACCTTGTGTGCGGCCGCGAGCTTGCTGATGGGGCCACCGCTCGTGTTCATGTACGCCTGCGGCTTGGCAAGCAACAGCTCTTCGCCACCGTGTTGCACGTGCGCGACGAGCGCGCCGCACTCGTTCTTCCAATAATGCGCCCCGAGCTCATCGGCAAGCAGGTCGAGTGCGAGAAAGCCAGCGTTATGCCGCGTTTCCTCGTACTCGGGGCCGGGATTGCCCAAACCTGCTATGAGCTTGTAGTCCATCGTTACAGCGCGAAGTCCGGATCGAACAGGGTCGAAACCGAGCCGTTATTGAAGACGTTGTTGATTGCCTGTGCGAAGAGCGGCGCGATGCTGATCTGCTTGATCTTGCCGTTGAGATGCTCCTCGGGAATGGGGATCGTGTTGCACACGACGATTTCGTCGGCGACCGAATTCTCGAGGCGCTCGTAAGCGGGCCCGGAGAAGACCGGGTGCGTCGCGCTGACATGCACCGACTTGGCGCCGCGATCCTTGAGGACCTTCATGCCGGCGCAGATGGTACCCGCCGTGTCGATCATGTCGTCGTTGAGGATGCAGTTCTTGCCCTTGACGTCACCGATGATGCTCGTAATCTCGGCGACGTTATGCGAGGGACGGCCCTTGTGCATGATCGCAAGGTCGGCGTTGAGCAGGTCGCTCAGCTTCTTGGCCGCCTTTGCGCGGCCCACATCCGGGCTCACGACGCAGAGGTTGTCGAGCCCGAGCCCCTCGAAGTAATCGGCGAAGAGGTTGAGTGCCGTCAGGTGATTGACCGGCTTCTCGAAGAACCCCTGAATCTGCCCCTGGTGCAGGTCGATGGTCGTAATGGAATCGATACCGGCCGTCTCGAGCATGCGGGCGACGAGCTTGGCGGTGATGGGCTCGCGCGCGGCCGCCTTGCGATCCTGACGGGCGTAGCCATAATGCGTGACGACGGCATGGATTCTTCCCGCACTTGCACGACGGGCAGCATCGGTCATGATGAGCAGCTCCATGAGGGCGTCGTTGACGTCACCCGAAATCGACTGGACGAGGAAGACATCCTCGCCACGAACGGATTCCATGAAGCGCGCGTAGGTCTCGCCGTTCGCGAACTTCTCGAGCGTGATGTCACCCAGCTCGACATCGAGATGCCCCGCCATCTCCTCGGCGAGCTCCGGATATACCGAGCCCGAGAAGATGTGTAGCTTTCGCTCCGCGGCCCTGCTCCGCCTTTTACCCATCGTGTACCAATCCTTTCGTTATGCCTTGCGCTTGTTCGCGAAGTGACGCGTGGTCCAGTCTTCGACAATCCTCTGCTCGTTGCGCTCGACGGCGAGTGCGCCATCGGGTACGTCCTTGGTAATGCAGCTCGCGGCTCCCGTCACGACATTGGAACCCAGCTTGACCGGCGCGACGAGCATGGTGTTCGACCCGACGAACGTGAAATCGCCGATGATTGTCTGGTGCTTGTTCACGCCATCGTAGTTGCAGGTAATCGTCCCGGCGCCGATATTGACGTCAGTGCCGATCGTCGCGTCACCGATATACGACAGGTGCGGCACCTTGCTATCGGCGCCCACCGTGGACTTCTTGATCTCGACGTGCGTGCCCACATGCGCGCCCTCGCACAGGTAGGTGCCCGGGCGCAGGTACGCACGCGGGCCGACCGTCACGTCGGCCTCGGTGGTCGTCTCGATGGCGACAACCTCCTCGAGCACGTTGCCGGACCCGATGGCGCAGTCGGTCAGGCGCGTGTTAGGACCGATGGCGCAGCCGCTCGAGACGCGCGTGGTGCCCCAGAGCATGGTCATCGGCAGGAGCTCGACATCGTTTTCGACGACGCAGTCGGGCCCGACCCACACGAGGTCGGGGTCGAGCATGGTGACGCCGTCCGCCATGAGCCGATCGTTTATGCGGCGTTGCGCGACTTTACCCGCGACGGCGAGCTGCGCGCGAGAGTTGACGCCGAGACATTCGTTGTTGTCCTCGACGACCATGCTGGCAACGGTCAGGCCATCGGCAGCCAGCAGACTGAGCATGTCCGTGAGGTAGTACTCGCCTTGCGCGTTATTGCGGTCGAGTTGATCGAGATGGCCCAGGAGCGCCGGTGCGGAAAAGCAATAGATGCCGGAATTGCACTCGCCAATCGCGCGCTGCTCCTCCGTGCAGTCCTTCTCTTCGACGATGCCGGCCACGTTGCCACCCGCATCACGCACGATACGCCCGTATCCAAAGGGATTGGCGGGCATCATCGTGAGCACCGTCGCGGCGGCACCGCTTGCCTCATGCGTTTCGACGAGATGCTCGATGGTGCTTGCCGTGATAAGCGGGGAGTCGCCGCAAAGCACCACGATGTTGCCCTCATAGCCCTCGAACTTGTCCGCCGCGCACATGATCGTATGACCAGTACCCAGCATTTCGAGCTGATAGGAGATGATGCAGTCGCCGAGCAGGGGCTCGACCTGCTCGCGTCCGTGGCCGATGACCACGTGGACGTCATCGCAACCGGCCTGATGCGCCGCATCTACGACCCAACGCACGAGCGGCTTGCCCAGCATCTCGTGGACGACCTTTGGCTTGTTGGATTTCATGCGGGTACCAGCGCCTGCTGCAAGAATCAAAGCTTTAGCTTTCACATGCGCTCCCATTGAGAAGATTGAATGGCTGGGGCAGAAGGAATCGAACCCTCATTCGCGGTACCAAAAACCGCTGTCCTACCGTTGAACGATGCCCCAGTAGCCTGCTTGCCTGATTCTAGTGAAGTGTGCCGCGATTCTCAAGCAATGAACGGCGGAACGTGACATACGCGAACCCAGTCGCACACGGGAGCGATATCGCGCGCGAAACGCTGCGCACCGGACTCGTCGGCGCAGATGGCGAAGCTCGTCGACCCGCTTCCGGAAACGATCGCGTTGAGTACGTCGGGGTGCATGAGCGCGGTGTCGATGCGACGCTGGATACGAGGGTCGGCCGCACATGCCGCCGGCCCCAAGTTGTTCGCACACAACGACGCGAGGCACGCGAAATCGTCAGGAGCGTCGTCCATCGCGCGTGCGAGGGCATCGGCATCGGGAGCGGGTACGGGCCTCCCATCGAATGCACGATACACCGTGGCCGTCGAAAGCCCATCGGAGCTCCCCATGAGAACGATGGGGGCTTGCAAGGGCGGCAAGGCCCGCTCGAACATGTCCCCGCGACCACCCATGAGCGCGGCCTGGCCATGAAGGAAGAAGGCGACATCGGCGCCAAGCTCGCGCGCGACGGCAACAATGCGATCGTCGAGCGCATCGATTCCCGTAAGTTGCGCATATGCCTTGAGCGCAGCCGCCGCATCACTCGAGCCGCCACCGAGTCCTCCGCCCGCCGGGATGTGCTTCTCGATGTCGATGACGAGCGCGGCACCTGCCGCGACCACGGGACATCCGCAAGCTTGCTCGGCGGCATCGACGGCACGGAAGACGAGGTTGTCACGCGAGTCGAGGTCATCGACCTCGCAGGTGAGCGCGATGCGCGTTCCCATGCCCGTGCGCAGGGTATCTTCCGCGATGCCCTCGGAAACGTGCATGCGCAGCACGTCATGCAAGTCAAGCTCCTGGAAGACGGAACGCGCATCATGGTAGCCGTCATGCGGCGGATAGGATATCGCCAAACACAAGTTGACCTTGGCGCGAGCTTCGAATGTCAACGCCCGCGAGCACATGGCGCCCATACGCGGATATGCTAGATGGTCTCTTGCTGAAGCGCGGGAAAGAGCGGCTGCTCGTCCTCGGGATTGGTGAGCTCGACCGTGCCCGTCAGAACATCGACGTATTGATAGGACTGACGCGCCTTACGACCGCGTTTCTCATCGGTCTCGACGATGAAGAGCGATTTGTGCGCTTGCGTGAGCACGCCCTCACGCTCGATGATCTTGGAACGGCCCATATTGGCACGAATGCGCAGACGCCTACCCGTAAACCCAACGAGCGTCTCGTGAATGTTGTTGACATAGGCGAGCTGTCTGTTGATTGTTTCTTCCATGAAGAGTCCTCCTGATACAAAGGAGACATAATAATAACACGCCCCACGGGATTTTGCATGCATTATACTTGTCGACACTGTTTTCTATCCGTGCCAGCGGATGGAACGAGCCAAACCGTACCAAGGAGCACGTGCACATGGCGTTTATCGACAGTTCCGAGCTGGGGCATTGCCCCACTGCTCAGCTTCTCATCGAAAACGAGGTTCCCTCCCGCATCGCCGCAAAGGACGGATCCGTCTTCGACTTCTCCGCAGAAATCGCTAACTACGCGGCAACGCGTCTGGGATGGACCACGCTGGCGAGTAGGCCTCCCAGCGATCCCGCCGAAATCGCGATCATCGCGCAGCAGGCACGTGGCGAGGGGCTCGATGCCGTCGTGCTCATCGGCCAGGGTGGTTCAACGCAAGCCCCCCAGACGGTCACCAAGCTCTATAGCCTCGAAGTCACGGACGAAGTCCCGTTCAAGACGATGGACGCGCTCTCACCGGTCTACGTCAACCACATTCTCGGTTCGTCCGATCCGGCTCGCACGCTCTACATCGTCTCGAGCAAGTCGGGCTCCACGCTTGAGCCCACCGTGTTGTCCCACGTGTGCTGGAAGTACGTATGCGCCCACCTGGGGGCAGAACGCGCCGGCTCGCGTTTCATAGCCATCACCGACCCGGACACCGAGCTCGAACATGTCGCCCGCAAGAACCACTGGCGCGCCATCATTCACGGAGAACCCGACGTCGGCGGCCGTTACTCGGCGCTCTCGGCCTTCGGCTTGCTGCCCATGGCGGCCATCGGCATCGACATCGAGCGCATGCTCGAAGACGCCGTCCCGATGGAGAGGCTCTGCGCTTCGGACTCGCCCGACAATCCCGCCGTCTGGCTCGCCGCCTTCCTGTACGACAACCTCAAGGCGGGACGCAACAAGTTCTCACTGCTCATGCCGCCGAGCAAGCAGGTCTTCGGTCTGTGGGTCGAGCAGCTCGTCGCGGAGTCGCTCGGCAAGGCGGGCGTTGGCATATTGCCCAACGTCGAAGTCGACGCCGGCATCCTTTCCGACCCGCACCCCGACCGTTGCGCGATTCTGTGCAACATGGACAGCGACGAAGCGTTCGAACATGCCCGTACCTGCGTGCATCCCGACATCCCCGTCTTCCGCCTCGACATCCCGGACAGCACGGCCATGACGCGCTACTTCCTCATCTGGGAATACGCGGTGGCATTCTGCGGTTGGCTCATGCAGATCAACCCCTTCGACCAACCTGATGTCGAGAGTACCAAAGTCGCGACACGCCAGATTCTCTACAACCAAGGCGGTAGGTTCGACGTTCCGGAAGACGTCTGGGGTAAACCCGCCTACGAGGAATTCGAACTCGACTCGTGCGGCTATGCAGACCGCGTTTGCGTGAGCTCGGCCCTGCTCGAGACGCTGGACGGCACGCACGAGGGCATCGATGCGAATGCCGCGCTGCGCTTGCTGTTTTGCTCGATCAAGGACGACGATTACTTCAGCCTCAACGCGTTTCTGCCGTTCAAGGGCGTTGGCCGTCGAGAGACGCTCGAGAAGATACGCCATCGTGCCGCCGATCGCCTGGACGTGTGCTCGTGTCTCGAAATCGGGCCGCGCTACCTGCATTCCACGGGTCAGCTGCATAAAGGTGGCCCCAACACGGGCGTCTTCCTCGTCGTCAGCGCTGACGAGCCCTTCGACATCACCGTTCCACACGAGGACTTCACGCTCGGCGACGTCGCCAATGCCGAGGCCCTCGGTGATTTCTCCGCCTTGGCAAGCCGCGGGCGTCGCGCGATCTACATTCACCTGAAGGATAACGACGACAGGTACCTGTCATCGTTTGCGAATGACGCATGCTCGGCCATCTCTGCTGCCTACGCGTTGAGGACGCGCTAGAAAGCAGGCGTGGCGATGGTGCTCTACGCCTGCGCGAGTGGCATCTTGGGATGGACGGGCATGACGACCCTTGCCCAAAGCTCGTTGCGTGCGCGTGACCTTGCAGATAGCATCAGCCTGCCCTTGCGTGCGCTCGTCGCGCTCGTATGCGCAGTCGGAGCGCTCGGCGCCTGGTTTTTGCTCGATGACCTCGCCTGCTGTCTGGCTTTCTCGCTTGCATGTGCGTGCATGGGCGCATTGCTCGTCTGCGACCTGTGCGAGCACGTCCTGCCGACCGAACTCGTGATGGGGCTGCTCGTTTTCGCGCTTGTCTTTCGCATAACGGCAAGCGGAATCGGAGGCGCGTTCGCGATCGCGTTGCCGGCGGGACTCATCGCCGGTAGCTTGTTGCTTGTCAACCACCTACGCGCGCATCGTGGAGCGGCCGAGGTCATCGGATCGGGTGACGTGCGCATGATCGTGCCGCTTGCACTCTTCTCGGGTATCGACGGCGTCATAGCCGGCGTATTTGTTTGCGTCGTGCTCATGGGAGTGCTCGCGCTCGTGCAGCTCGTCTGCGGCAAGGCACGCTGCGACACACACATCGCACTCGCGCCTGGTCTCGTTGCCTGGCTCTTCGCAGGAACGCTGCTGCCGTTGCTATAGTCTCTTCGGTCGAAATAACGAAGGAACAATGAATCCGGGTGTTGTATTGCGCGCTCGAGGGCATCTTGAGCAGAGCTGCGCTGAACTCGATGCGGTTTTGCGAGGACTGTCTGAGCGTGCGGTCTTTGCACGCGAGTCCCGCAGCGGCATCGAGCGAAGCGCAGCTCGAATGCGAAAGCAAGCCCTCGAGCGCGCAATACAGCAAAGCCTCTTACTCCTCAAGCAGCTTGTTTGCGACCCGGATTCCGTCGAGAGCGGCCGACATGATGCCGCCCGCATAGCCAGCGCCTTCACCGCATGGGTATACCCCATGCACGCGTGTCGCCATGAGCGTCTGGGGGTCGCGCGCAATGCGCACCGGCGAGGAGCTGCGGGCCTCGATGCCCGTGAGCAGCGCCCCGGAATCGGCAAATCCATGAAGACTGCGATCGAGCGCGGGCAGCGCCTCGCGCAAGGCAGCCGTCGCAAAGCCCGGCAGACATGTATCAAGCGAGGCCTCGACAACGCCCAAGGGATAGCTCGCCTCGGGCTTCGTGCGAGCTTCGCCTGTCAATCCGGCAAAATCTGCCACGCGCTGGACGGGTGCATGCCAGTTTGCACCACCGGCGGCAAACGCCGCCTGCTCCCATCGTCGCTGGAACTCGATGCCCGAGAGCGGGTCATCCGCATTGGGAAAGTCATCCGGCGTCACGTTGCATAAGAGCGCGGCATTGGCGTTTGTCCCGTCACGCGCCTGACGCGACATGCCGTTCACGCACAGGCCGCCCTGTTCGCTTGCCGCCGCGACAACCTCGCCACCGGGGCACATGCAAAACGTGTAGACCGAACGACCACCCTTGAGATGGCACGCGAGCTTGTAATCGGCCGCTCCGAGTGCGGGGTGTCCCGCCATCCGTCCATATTGGGCCTGGTTTATGAAGCCCTGTTCGTGCTCGATGCGCACTCCAATGGAAAACGGTTTGGGCGCCAGTTCGAAATCGAGCCCCTTGAGCAGGGCGAACGTGTCTCGCGCGGAATGCCCGCATGCGAGGATGAGGCGTGACGCCTCGACCTCGCTCGAGATGCCATCGTGTTCGAGCGTGATGCCACGCAGCAATCCGCCCGCATCGACGCGCATTCCCACGAGCTGCGTATGGAAACGCACCTCGCCACCACAGGCGATGATGCGCTCGCGAATGCGTTTGACGACGCCGCCCAGTACGTCGGTGCCGATATGTGGCTTGGCCTGCCACAGTATCTCGGATGGCGCGCCCGCTGCGACGAAGGTCTCGAACACCCGGGCAATCTGTGGAGAGTTCTTGCCGGTCGAGAGCTTGCCGTCGGAGAAAGTGCCGGCTCCGCCCTCGCCAAACTGCACGTTGCTCGCCGTATCGAGCACGCGCGTGCGGTGGAAGCGCTCGATGTCGGCCATGCGCTCGTCGACGGGAGCCCCGCGCTCGATCACGAGCGGGCACAAGCCGGCCTCGGCAAGCTCGAGCGCGGCAAACAGACCGGCGGGGGAC
>UQUH01000048.1 GCA_900544245.1 uncultured Coriobacteriaceae bacterium
AGGAACGCGACGACGAACGGTATCGCAAGGCCGCCGAAGCCGCGCGCAAGCGCGCCGCCGACGAGCGCGCCAAGCAGGCTGCCCTCGAGAACGACCCCGTCTACCAGGAAAAGAAGCGCAAGGAAGCCGAAAGGCTCAAGGAGCGCGGCAAGCGCGAGATGGAAAGGCAGCGCAAGCGCTCGGAACGTCGCTCCGCCGCCGCGGCCCGCTCCAAGGCAAAGATAGACGAGCGCGATGCCCAGAAGTCCACCGGCATCTCGAGTGTCGAGCGCAAACGTCGCCAGCGCGAGTACGCCGACCTCGAGCGTCGTCAGGCACTCGCGAAGCAGAAGAAGAGCGCTCCCTCGAAGTCGAAGCGCAACAGCAAGAGCCTCGCCTGCCTCGTCCTCATCGTCATCCTCGCCATCGCCTCGGCCATCGCGTTGTACCCCCCGCAGGACAAGATCACCATGGGTCTCGACATCCAGGGCGGCGTCTCGGTCAACCTCAAGGCATCCACGACCGACGGGTCGCCCATCACCGCCGAGCAGATGGACCAGACGCAGCTCGTCATCTCCAATCGCGTCAACGCCTCCGGTGCCGCCGCGGCGACCATCCAGCAGCAGGGCAACGACGCCTTTCTCGTCCAGGTTCCCGGTGCCGCCGAGAACTCCCAGGCCATCCTCGACACGCTCAGCAGCCAGGGCGTCCTGGAGTTCGTGGACGTCGGGACCATTACTGACGAGACCGCACGCACGTTCATTCAACAGGGTCTCACCGGCATGAACCTCAAGAAGGAAGGCGTCACGTACACGCCGTTCATGACGGGCGAGGAAGTCGATAACGTCACGGTCGACCGTCCGCAGGCCTCGGCCGAATATGCCGTCAACCTGCAGCTTGACGGTACGGGTACCGCCGAGTTCGCCGCGGTGACGCGCGAGCTCGTGAGCACGCACGGGCAGATAGCCATCTTGCTCGATGGCGTCGTCGAGTCGGCTCCCGCAGTGCAGGCCGCCATCACCAACGGACAGGTGCAGATCACCGGCAACTACACGGTCGAGGAGGCAAACGCCCTCAAGACGATCATCGACTCCGGTTCGCTGCCGGTTTCGCTGTCCATCGAGCAGGCCTCCACAGTCGGCCCCACGCTCGGCCAGCAGGCGCTGTGGTCGGGCATACTCGCCGCCCTCATCGGTATCGCGCTCGTCATCGTCTGGATGCTCGTCTTCTACAAGGGCCTGGGCCTCCTGCCCGCGGCTTCGATCTTCCTCATGTCGGTCGTCTACCTCGGCTTGCTCGCCCTGCTCTCGCAGGTGGGATGGTTCTCCCTCACCTTGCCCGGCATCGCGGGCATCATCGTCAACATCGGCATGTCCGCCGACTCCTCGATTCTCATCATGGAATGCTTCCACGAGCAGATACGCGAGGGCAAATCGGTCAAGACGGCAGCCACCGTAGGTGTCAAGGAAGGTATCTTCACCTCGCTTGACGCCGATGTCGTCACGCTTGTTTCCGCGCTCATCCTCTATTTCTTCGCCATGGGCGACGTGCGCGGCTTCGGCCTTACGCTTGCGCTCGGCATTATTTGCGACCTCGTCGTGATGGCCCTGTTCAGCGGGCCCATCATGCGCATCCTTGGCCCGCGCGTCATCGACCGCCATCCCGCGTTCTGGGGTATCGTCGATGACGTCAACGAGGGCGAATACATCGTGAAGGAGGCGGTGTAAATGTACTCGTTGAGACCACATACCAAAATTGACTTCGTCAGGCTCTGGAAGTACGGCTTCAGGCTCTCCGGCGTTCTCATCGCCCTTGCCCTTGTCGGTTTCGTCGTGAGCACGGTTCTCACGGGAGCTCCGCTCACGCTCGGCACCGAGTTCTCGGGCGGTACCTCGATTCAGATAAACGATGCCGGCGATGTCACCGAAGATCAGCTCGAGGATGCGTTCAACAAGGCTGCGAACAAGCTTGGCTACGAGACGCAGATATCCTCCATCCAGACGGCCGCGAGCATGTCCGGCGGCAATGGCTACATCGTCAAGACGACCGATACCGTCTCGACCAACGCGAGCGAGATCATGAGCGAGGTCGAGGGAGCTCTCGACATAGACGAGAACGCGGTCGAAATCGAGACCATCGGTGCGAGCTGGGGTGCCTCGGTCATCTGGAGTTCGGTCCTCGCGTTCTTCCTGTCATGCCTGGGCATCCTCGCCGTCATCGCCATCCGCTACCGCGAGCCGCGCATGGGCGTCGTCGCGCTCATCTGCTTGTTCCATGACATGATCGTCGTGCTCGGCATCTACGCCTGGGCGGGTCTGTTCTTCCATATGGAGATCACCTCCGACGTCATCGCGGCATTGCTCGCCATCATCGGCTACTCGCTCTACGACACCGTCGTCGTGTTCCATCGCATCAGCCGAAACGCCTCGCCGCAGATGAAATGCAGCCTTCTCACCTGCGCCAACACCTCGCTCAACGAGGTCATCGTGCGTACGATCAACACGTCGATCACCTCGGTCATCCCCGTGCTGTTCATGCTGATCATCGGCACCGACACGCTCGTCGACTTCGCTTTCGCGATGTTCTGCGGCATGGTCGTCGGCGTCTACTCGACACTCGCCATCTCCGCGCCCATCTACACCAAGTGGAAGGCCAAGGACCCGGCGTACGCCCGTCTCGAGAACAAGTATCCCTACGAGGTCGTCCAGTCGCCGTTCACCAAGCAGATGATGCTCGAGGCACGCAAGGAAACCGCCGAGAAGCTCAAGGTCGAAAAGCAGGAGCACAAGGAGGCAAAGGCTGCCGAGCGCGAAGCCGCGGCAAAGGTCAAGCAGGAGGAGAAGGACGCCCTGCTCAAGGCCAAGGAGACCGAAAAACATGCCGACGAGCGCATCAGGCACACGACAGGCGAGAAGCTTGACAAGCTCAAGCAGGCCGAAAGGGAGACCGAGTCCGAGATTGACCGTCAGATCGCCCCCGACATCTTTGCGGGGTCGGATTCGGACATCGACGAGGACAAGCAATCCGCAGCCTTGGATGAAAGGGACCCCGAGGCGGCGCAAGACAAGCAGCGGCACGATGATGCTGCAAGGGCCGGGATTTCCGGCAACGCGGACGATGGCGACGACGCCGAGTCCGATGGGGCCGAAGCTGTCGTACGGGAGGCAGACGACTCTCCGGAGGCCGAGTCCGGGGACGATGGGGATTCGCAGGAGGCTTCCGCGACGAGCGGCAAGTACTCGGCTGCCAAACCCGTGGATTCGGGTGATGACACCATCACGACCACGACGAGCTTCTCGTACGAGTACGTGACCGGTGAAGACGACAAGGATGACTCCCGGAGCTAGGTTGCGACCGCAGCTCCCGGGTTCTCATGGACGTGGACTATCGAGGCGGGCCGTCGATCGCGGCCCGTTTCGGGTATTCGGACAAGATCGCGTGTTCCGTCCAAAAGATGCATCGGAGGAAACGACCGTGTCTCAGCGTTATGCGACAATCCGTATATGAACGATTATCGCGAACATACCAGATTGGATGTCGCCCCCGTTGACGAGGAGGCTGCGCACGAGATCGCCCTGGCATGCAATCTCGGCTCCCTTCTCTCGCGGGTCCTCGTCTCGCGTGGTGTCGACACCTCGGGTGCCGCACGTTCGTTCCTGGCTCCCTCGCTCGAGCGCGATTGGGTGGATCCAGCCGCGATTCCCGGCATGTCCGAGGTCGTCGATTGCCTACGAGCCGCCATCGAGGGCAGGAAGCGCATCCTCGTCTTTGGCGACTTCGACGTTGACGGCATTACGGCCACGGCCCTCTCGGTGCGTGCCCTGCGTGCGCTTGGCGCCGATGCGCATGGGCTCATCCCGCATCGCTACGATGAGGGATACGCCCTGTCGGAGGCCGCGATCGAGCGTGGCATGGCATGCCATCCGGACCTCATCATGACCGTCGATTGCGGCATATCCTGCGCGAACGAGGTCGAAGGCCTTCTCGCGCGCGGCGTCGAGGTCTGCATCACCGACCATCACGAGCCGGGCGAGGCCGTTCCCGTCAACGTTCCCGTTGCCGACCCAAAGCTCGACCCCACGTGCCCGTCGCGTGATCTCGCCGGTGCGGGTGTCGCCCTCAAGCTCTTCTGCATGCTCGGTGCCGCGCTGGGCAAGCCAGACCTTTGGCTCGATCTCACCGATCTCGCCGCGCTCGGCACCATCGCCGACCTCATGCCGCTCATGGGCGAGAATCGCGCCCTGGTGGCACACGGCCTTGCGCACATGCGCAACGACACGCGCGTCGGGTTGCTCGCCCTGGCGGCCGTCTGCGGGGTCGAAATCGACGCCATCACCGCGACGCGGCTGTCCTTCTCGCTCATTCCGCGTCTCAACGCGGCGGGTCGCATGGGCGACGCGAGCATAGGCTATGACCTGCTGATGTGCGACGATCTCGATCGCGCCCAACGTATCGCCGGCCAGCTCGAGCAAGTCAACGAGCAGCGACGTCAGACGGAAGTCGAGCTCAACGCCCAGGTCGAGGAGCAGCTTTCCCATGCGCATGGCGACGATGCCGTCATCGTGGTCGCCGGCGAAGGTTGGCATGAGGGGGTAAAGGGCATCGTCGCCTCCCGCATCGCCCGTTCCCGCAAGAGGCCCGTCATCATCTTCTCGATCGAGGATGGCCAGGCGCGCGGCTCGGGTCGTTCGTATGGCGATGTCAACCTCTTCGAGCTCGCAAGTGGCTGCTCCGACCTCTTCGAGAAGTTCGGGGGTCATGCGGCTGCCATCGGCATAACGCTTCCCGCAGACAAGCTCGACGAGCTCAGGCGGCGTCTATGTGCCCAGCTGGTCGAGATGCAACACGATGCGCCAGGTCCCGGCGTACGCGTTGACGCCGTCGCGCGCGTCGAGGAATGCACCCTCGAGCAGTTCTCCGAACTCGAGCTCCTCCAGCCCTGCGGCAATGGCAACCCCATGCCGCTTCTCGCCTTGCGAGACGTCTTTCTCGATAACCGCACGGTCGTGGGCAAACAGGGTAATCACTTCGCCTTCGACGCGAGTGACGGGACCGCCCGGGTTTCGGGCATCTTCTTCGGTCCGCAGGACCTCCAGGAGCTCGTGGATTGCACGACAATCTGCGACGTGGTCTTCGAGCCCGACGTCAACGAGTTTCGCGGACGCAAGACCCCCAAGCTCATGACGAAGGAGATACTCTTCGATTCCAGCCCCGCCGCGCAGACGAATATGTCCCATCACATCGACGAGCTCTTCGAGCGACAAGGGGAAATCTGCGAGACGGGCGATTACGCTGGCATCACGCAAGTCGCGCGTTTCAACACCAAGGTGGTCGGTGTCACCTACGAAAACCGCCAGGACGTCCTCGCATCGCTCGAGCCCGGCGTCGAGCTCTTGCTCAGGCGCGATTCCCAGAACGAATACGACGCGAATGCCATCGCCGTGACCTTGCTCGACGGCACCCAGCTCGGCTATCTCAACAAGCACCTCGCCAAGCAGCTCGCTCCTGCCATGGACGCCGGCACGTCCTACGATGCCGCCGTGAGCGCCGTGACGGGCGGGCCGGCAGATCCCATGGCCGACGTGCGCTCGCCCGGACCACTCGGCATGCGCGATCCCGGCGTGGTCGACCGCAGCTACGGTGTCAACATCGTCGTGCGACGCACCGACCTCGACATGGGACAGGCGGCAAACGACGTCGAGGAGCACAGGCGCTCGTTACTCGAGGCGCGTGAGCGCTGGGCGTCCCTTCCGACCGCAGACCTGGAAGATGCCCTGCGCACCGCTCTCATCGGCAACCATGCCCTACATGATGCGCAGGCTCGTGCGCTCGACGCCCTCGCGCATGGACGCAATACGCTTGCCATCATGGCAACGGGGCGCGGCAAGTCGCTCATATTCCATTTGCATGCTGCGCGCGCCGCCCTGCTCGAGGGCAAGGCCTGCGTCTTCGTCTATCCGTTGCGCGCCCTCGTGGCGGACCAGGCCTTCCATCTCCAGGAGGTCTTCGCCCAATTCGGGCTCACGGTCTCCGTTCTCACGGGCGAGAGTTCCGAGGAGGCACGTGCCGGGGCCTACGCGGGTCTAGCCGATGGCAGTGTCAACTGCGTGCTCACCACGCCCGAGTTTCTCTCCATACACGCCGCGCGTTTCGCGCAATCTGGCCGCGTCGGGTTCGTTGTCGTCGACGAGGCCCATCACGTCGCCTTGGCCCGGGCGGGCAACCGCAGCGCCTACGCCACGCTCGACGCCACGCTCGCGACCCTCGGAAACCCGCTCGTCCTCGCCGTCACGGCAACGGCCGGCACGCAGGAGTCCGAGGTCATACGTTCCGTGCTCTCCATCGACGAGCTCGTCCTCGACCCGACGGTGCGGGAGAATCTCCACGTCGACGACCACCGCGACGTCCGCGATCGCGAGCAGTATCTCGCCGGCATCGTCGCGAGCGGGGGAAAGTGCGTCGCCTACGTCAATTCCCGCGACCAATCGCTCTCGCTTGCTCGCATGTTGCGCAAGCGCCTCCCCAATCTCGCCCCGTACATCGGCTTCTACAATGCTGGCCTGTCAAAGCCCGACCGCAAGGCTATCGAGGATGCCTTCAGGAAAGGGGAGCTGCGCTGCATCATCTCCACGAGCGCCTTCGGCGAGGGTATCGACATTCCCGATATCGAGCATGTCATCCTGTATCACCTGCCGTTCAATGACATCGAGTTCAACCAGATGTCCGGCCGGGCGGGTCGCGATGGTCGTGATGCGACGATCCACCTGCTCTTTGGCTATGGCGATGCGCGCATCAACGAGACCATACTCGAGTCCGGCGCTCCGCCACGCGAGGCCCTCGTCGTTCTCTATCGCGTCTTGCGCGAGCTCGCGCAACGGGCGCAGGCGAAGGGCGACGGGGGATTCTCCTGCACCAATCGCGAATTGGCCGATCGCGCCATGAAGCTCGACAGGCATGTTAAGCTAGACGAGTCGAGCGTTTCATGCGGCATATCGGTCTTTCGCGAACTCGGTTTCATCGAGACGAGCGGGGCAAGCGTCGCACGTTACATCACGCTCGTGCCCGATCCCGGGCATATGGAGCTCGGGGATTCGGTGCGCTATCGCGAGGGGCTTGACGAGCTCGAGGTATTCAAGGCGTTCAAGGGCTGGGTGCTCAAGGCAGACGCCCGGCAGCTCCTCGAACGCTTCAATCGGCCCATCTTGCCCGATGGCATGGCATAACGCGTTTCGTGGCACAAAGGAGTGAGTGCGTGAGCGAACACAACGGCATAGCGACGCGCGACGAAGGCGATGCGGCGACCGATCGCTTCGACATTCTCTTCGAGAACGCATCCACGTACCTGAATGACGAAGATTGCAAGGCGATTGAGGAGGCCTACCTCTTCGCGAAAGGCGCTCACGAGGGCCAGTTTCGCAAGTCCGGCGAGCCGTTCATCATGCATCCCGTCGAAGTCGCGATCATCCTGTCCGACCTTCGCATGGATAGCGATACCCTGCGCGCGGCCGTCCTGCACGATACGGTCGAGGATACCGAGTACACGCTCGAGGACGTGCGCCAGAAGTTCGGCGACACCGTCGCCGAGCTCGTCGATGGCGTCACCAAGATCAACAGCCTCGAGATCGAGTCTCTCAGCCATGCGCAAGTCAACAACCTGCGCAAGATGCTCATGGCGATGAGCAACGACATTCGCGTCATCGTCATCAAGCTCGCCGACAGGCTCCATAACATGCGCACCCTCATGGCGCTGCGCGAGGACCGGCGCATCTTCAAGGCGCGCGAGACCATGGAGATCTACGCGCCGCTTGCCAATCGACTCGGCATGGGTTCGATTAAGTGGGAACTCGAGGACCTCTCGTTCTTCTACCTCGAACCCGCCAAGTACCAGCAAGTGCAGAAGATGGTCAACGAGACACGCGAGGCCCGGGAGAGGTACCTCGCACAGGCCATGGATGCGCTGCGCGAGGAGCTCGATCGAGTCGGGCTCGAAAACGCCAAGATATACGGTCGTCCCAAGCACCTGTACTCCATCTACCAGAAGATGAAGAAGAAGGACAAGGGATTTTCCGAGATATACGACCTCATCGGCTTGCGTATCATCGTCGACTCCATTCCGGAATGCTATTCGAGCTTGGGCGCCGTCCATAACCTGTGGCATCCCATTCCGGGGCGTTTCAAGGACTACATCGCGATGCCCAAGTTCAACATGTACCAGTCCCTGCATACGACAGTTATCGGTCCGGCAGCACGCCCCCTCGAGATTCAGATCCGCACCGAGGAAATGCACCGCATGAACGAGTACGGCGTCGCGGCCCATTGGCGCTACAAGGAGGGGGCTTCCAAGGATCGTGCCGCGCGCAGCTTCGACGAGAAGCTCACGTGGCTGCGCGAGATGCTCGATTGGCAGCAGGAGACAAACGACCCGCAGGAGTTCATGGAGTCCCTCAAGGTCGACCTCTTCGAGAGCGAGGTCTTCTGCTTCACGCCAAAGGGCGAGGTCATCAGCCTGCGGGCGCGTTCCACGCCGCTCGACTTCGCCTACGCCATACATACCGAGGTGGGAAACCACTGCGTCGGCGCCAAGGTCAACGGATCGATCGTCCCGCTCACGTACACGCTTCAGATGGGCGACCGCGTCGAGATCCTCACGCAGAAGAACGCGTCGCCGTCACGCGATTGGCTCTCCATTGTCAACACGCCGCGCGCCCGTTCCAAGATTCGCGCATACTTTGCCAAGATCACGCGCAACGACGATCTCGAGCGCGGTCGAGACTACATCGTGCGCGAGGCGCGCAAGAACGGCGTAACGCTCTCGAGCGGCAAGATGGCGCCCGCGTTTGCCGAGGTGGCCGCCTCGCTCAATTACAAGGGCGCAGACGATATGTACATCGCGGTCGGTGCCGGCAACCTCTCGCCCAAGCAGGTCATGCATCGCGCGCTACGCATACTCAACAAGACGAGCGCAGAGGAATCCGCGCCCGCTCCCTCCACGATCGAGCACGTGGCGCTCTCCAACGTCACACCGCAGGCCGCGAGCAAGCGCAAGCGCAAGAAGTCCGCGCACAACAAGACCGGTGTCATCGTCAAGGGACTTGACGACGTCTTCGTGCGCTTGTCGCACTGCTGCAATCCGCTGCCTGGCGACGAGATCATCGGCTTCATCACGCGCGGACGCGGCGTGTCAGTGCATCGGGCCGATTGTCCCAATGCCGATGACCTGCGACGCAATCCCGAGCGCATCATCGAAGTCGCCTGGGAGGGAGAGATCGAGGCGGTCTACCAGGTTGAGATCTACATCGAGGCCATCGACAGGCTGCGCTTGCTGCAGGACATCGTCATGTTCCTCGCCGATTCGGGTGTGAACATCGTCTCGTGCACGACCACGACGCACAAGGACGACATCGTGGAGATGCGCTTCGTCTTCGAGGTCTCCGACCTCGCCGTCGTCAACAGGATCCTCTCGGACGTGAAGCACATAGACGGCGTCTTCGGCGCGTCGCGCGTGCTGCCCAGCAAACAGGGCGCTGCCTCTGCCGGCGGCGCGAAGGGATAGGGGAGCTCCATGAACGTAGAGACCTGCAAGGTAGGGCCCATTCTCACCAATTGCTACATCGTCGAGGACGACGGTCGGGTCATGGTCATCGACCCGGGTGATGCCCTCACGATGATCGTCGCCGACATCCATGCGCGACCCGTCGAGCAGATCGTCGTCACGCACGCCCACTGGGATCACATCGGGGCCCTTTCCGGTCTCGCCGAGGTCACGGGCGCCCCCGTTGCGATGTCTGCCGTCGATGCCGCACTCGTCGACGGCGTGACGAGCCAGGGAGGCCATGACCTCGACCGTGGTCACGGGGCGCCGCATGTCGACCGGCTGCTGCATGATGGCGACAAGGTAGCGCTCGGATCGAGCACGTTCACGGTCATCGAGACGCCGGGTCATTCCGAGGGTTCGATATGCCTGTACTGTGCCGACGCCGGTGTGCTCTTTTCGGGCGACACCCTGTTTTCCGACGGGCGTTTTGGCAGGACCGATTTCGAGCACGGGAGCATGGAGAAGATGCTCGAGACGCTGCAACGCAAGTTCGCGCACATCCCCGATGACGTCATCGTGTATCCCGGACACGAAGCCGCCACGACCATGGGTCGCGAGCGCGCCCTCAATCCGCATCTGCGCTAGGAAGGCGAGACGCTCGAGGCAATTCTTGAACGCTCGGCAAGTTTCTCCTTGCGCGCCGCCGCGTTTCGTCTATAATTCCGTCTTGCGCATGTGCGCGGATTCCTCGGTAGCTCAACGGCAGAGCCCTCGGCTGTTAACCGAGTTGTTGTAGGTTCGAATCCTACCCGGGGAGCCAGCATTTTCCAGGGCCGCCTTTTCGCGGCCCTGCTTATACGGGCGTATAGCGCAGCGGGAGCGCACTTCCTTCACACGGAAGGGGCCACAGGTTCGAACCCTGTTACGCCCACCACGAAACCAAAGGCCAGGCATATTTTTCGCCTGGCCTTTCATCGTCCGAAACTCGCGTAGAATAGACCACCATGATTCTCAACGTCGACAAGGTCACCAAGTCATTCGGCACGCGTGTGCTGTTCTCGAACGTCTCGTTTCGCATCAACGAGCGCGACCGTTATGCGCTCGTCGGTCCCAACGGAGCGGGAAAGACGACGCTCATGAACATCATCGCTGGCCTCGAGTCCGCCGATGAGGGGCAGGTCGTCTTCTCACGTGACGCCCATCCGGGATATCTCGAGCAGGAGTCCATCGAGATGGAGGGTCGAAGCGTGCTGGAGGAGGTCATGACGAGCGTCGCCGACGTCGCCGAGATGGGACGCAGGCTCGAGGCCCTCGAGCGCGAGATGGAGAGCGCCGACGAATCCCGTGCCGACGATCTCCTCGCGGAATACGGACGCCTGCGCACGCGCTTCGAGGCAAGGGATGGCTACAACATCGAGTCGCAGGCGCGACGCGTGCTCTTCGGCCTCGGCTTTCACGAGGAGGACATGGAGCGTTCGACCGACGAGTTCTCCGGAGGCTGGCAGATGCGCATCGCGCTTTCCAAGCTGCTCTTGCGTGCCCCGGAGATACTCCTGCTCGACGAGCCCACCAACCACCTCGACCTCGAGAGCGTGCGCTGGCTCGAGAACTTCCTCAAGAGCTACCGCGGCGCCGTTCTCGTCGTGAGCCATGATCGCGCCTTCATGAACGGCATGGTGGACCATGTCGCCGAGATAGCCAACGGCAAGCTCGACATCTACACGGGCAACTACGATGCCTATCTCGTCCAGCGCGACGAGGCGCGTGCCCGCCTTCTCGCGATGAAGGAGGCCCAGGACAGGGAAATCGCGCACATGGAGGCCTTCGTCGAGAAATTCCGCTACAAGGCGACCAAGGCAAAGCAGGTCCAGGACCGCGTCAAGAAGCTCGAGCGAATCGAGCGCATCGAGATTCCCGAGGAGAAGAAGAAACTGCATTTCGCCTTTCCCCAGCCCGCGCGCACGGGTGATAACGTCGTGCATGTCGAAGGGGTCTCGAAGTCATTTGGCGAGAAGCGGGTCTACGAGAACCTCGACCTCGACATCTGGCGTGGCGACAAGATAGCGCTCGTCGGCCCCAACGGCTCGGGCAAATCGACGCTGCTCAAGATGATCGCCGGCGAGCTCTCCCATGATGCGGGTACGATCGGCTACGGTGCGCACGTCGAGCTCTCGTATTTCGCCCAGCACCAGCTCGAGGAGCTCAACCTGCGCAATAGCGTCTTTGCGGAGCTCGACCAGGCGGCTCCGGGATGGACCCAGACCCAGGTCCGATCGCTGCTCGGCGCCTTCCTCTTCAAGGGAGATGACGTCGACAAGAAGGTGAGCGTGCTTTCCGGTGGCGAGAAGGCGCGTCTGGCGCTCGCCAAGATGCTCGTCGCCCCCTCGCCGCTGCTGTGCCTCGACGAGCCCACCAACCACCTGGACATTCCGAGCGTCGACATCCTCGAGCAGGCGCTGCGCAGCTTCGAGGGAACCATCGTGCTCATCAGTCACGATAGGCATCTCATACGCTCGTTCGCCAACCGCATCGTCTACATCGACGGCGGTGTGGTGACCGACTACGCTGGCGATTACGACTACTTTCTCTACAAGTCGGGCCAGGTCGATATCAATGGCGAGGCGATTGACGAGCCGGACGGGGCGAACAGGTACCGGATGTCGGCTCTCGCAAACCCGCGGGCCGACGAGCACCGCAAGCCGCGTCGCACGGTCGCCGTGGGTTCAAAGGGCTCTGCTCCCAAGTCAAAGGAGCAGAAACGCGCCGAGGCCGAGGCACGCAATCGCGTCTACCGCAAGCTCAAGGACGAGCGAAAACGGCTCGCCGAGCTCGAGGCGCAGATGGAGATCGATGACGAGCGGCACGAGGCGCTCGTGACGCTCATGGCCGACGAGACCCTCTATGCCGACCAGGAGCGCTTCGAGGCGGCCATGACC
>UQUH01000049.1 GCA_900544245.1 uncultured Coriobacteriaceae bacterium
CACTTTTGTCTGGTTTTTTGGAACAGGCAGACCAGACAAAAGTGCCCCGGCAACTATTGTCTGGCCCCCCGGCTCATTTGATGAAAGGAACGTACGTCATGGAAATCAGCTATCCCGCGGGACGCGACGTCATCGAGTCGGTGCTGCCCCATCGCGATCCCTTCGTGTGGGTGAGCCGCGTGCTCGAATGCGAACCCGGCGTCTCCGTCAAGGCCGAGCTCGACGTGTCGCCTGACCTGCCGCTCTTCAAGGGTCACTTCCCCGATTATCCCGTGCTGCCCGGCGTCATCATCATGGAGGCGCTGGCCCAGGCGGCATCGTTCTCAATATTGGTTGCGCGTGAGGCGGAAGGTGCGCTCGGTTTCTTCGCGGGCATCGACAACGCCAAGTTCCGCAACCAGGTGCGCCCCGGAGACACGCTGACTCTCGAGGCAACTGTTGTGAAATCATCGCGCCGCCTGTGCGTCGCCGAGGTCAAGGCCTCTGTTGGCGACACGGTCTGCGCGACCGCAACCCAGAAATACGTGATAGCTCCCGCTGCATAGCGTGGACAGCAGATTCGCATAATGGAGTACCAGCGTGAAAGAACAAGCTAGCAACGCCATGATCGGTCACGGTGTCGATGTCGTGTATCGCCTCGACAGGATCGCCCTCGAAATCGCCTCGAAGATGCATGAGCAAGGATTGCTCCACGTGTCCGGTTCCGCGGACGCAGACGACGGTCTTTCCATGAACGGGCCGTCCGCCCTGGTCATGGTGCAAGGCAAGACGGCGAGGCAGGCCCATAATGCCGTTAACGAAGCCGGTATCGCGAGCGTCATGCCCCTCACGGGTGACTGGCGTCTCGACAGCAATCCCCGCTTTGCCTACGCGACAGTCGAGCTGGGCAGCAAGCCCACGCGAAAGCTGTTCACGAACGCCCACGCTGTCTTGAGGGCAGTCGAGGACGCCCAGGTGCAGTGCATCTTGCTTGGTACCGATTCGCTCGCGCTCGCCGAGGACAATCGCTTTCTGCAGCGCGCCGCCGATGCGGGCCTGCGCGTTTTCAAGGCACTCGACATCGACACGACCTTCGAGAACTGGGTGGAATGCGAGCCTGCGAATGACGAGGAAGCTCCTCGGCCCACGAAGTGGCGTACCTGCCATGCATGCAAGCTCACCTTCGACAATGCCGAGTTCGTCGAGAGTGGTTATGCGTGCCCATCATGCGGTACGCTTGCGCGTCTCACGTCCGACGAGCGCATCGAGCTCATTGTGGACGAGGGAACCTTCGAGGAGTGGGATGCCGATATCGAGGATGTCGATCCACTCGAGTTTCCCGGCTATGCCGAGAAGGTCGCATCGTATCGCGAGAAAACCGGCAAGCACGAGGCCGTTCGTACCGGCAAGGGCATGCTCGGTGATTTGCCCGTGGCCTTCGGCTTCATGGAGTCCGAGTTTCTCATGGGCTCGATGGGTTCTGTCGTGGGCGAGAAGGTGAGTCGCTTGTTCGACCGTGCCACCGAGGAGGGTCTGCCGGTCATCATCTTCTGCGCGTCGGGTGGCGCCCGTATGCAGGAGGGCCTGGCCTCGCTCATGCAGATGGCCAAGACCGCATGCGCCGTGGAACGCCATGACCGCGCCGGCCTGCTCTACATCTCTGTGCTCACCGATCCGACCACCGGTGGGGTCACGGCATCGTTCGCCATGCTCGGCGACATGATTTTGGCCGAACCCGGCGCCCTCATCGGCTTTGCCGGGCAGCGCGTCATCCGCGATACCATCAAGCAGGATCTTCCCGAGGGCTTCCAGACGGCGGAGTTCGCCCTTGAGCACGGTCTCATCGATGCCATCGTGGAGAGGGAGGACCTGCGCCACGTGCTCAAGGCTGGCGTTGCATTCCATCGTCCGTGGCGTGGGAATGACCATAACGCCCTGTTCGGTGCGTTCAAGAGTGATTCCCTCGAAGATGATGATGCGGCGAAATCCGGCGGAGCTGCGCGCAAGTGGATAGGCGACCAGATTGACCGCCTTCCCTTTGTCGAGAGCATCAAAAAGGGTGCCGAAGCGGGCATGGACAAGGTGAACCAGCGCTTTCGTGGCAGACGCGATGATACCGAGGCCGAGCTTCCGACAGATGCCGAGCCCGGTAGCGCATGGGAGAGCGTCCAGATTGCCCGCAACGTGCACCGTCCCACGGCAAGTTCCTACGTCAAGGTGCTTTCGCCATCGTTCCTCGAGTTGCACGGGGATCGCGAGTTTGCCGACGATAAGGCCATTGTCGCCGGTCTCGGTCGTATCAACGGGCGGCCCGTTACCATCATCGCGCAGGAGAAGGGCTCTACCCTCAAGGAGCGCATCAAGCGCAACTTCGGTTGTCCTCAACCCGAAGGTTATCGCAAGACGGCGCGCCTCATGCGTCAGGCCGAGAAGTTCAATCGTCCCATCGTTTGTCTGGTCGACACGCAGGGAGCATTCTGCGGCATGGAAGCCGAGGAGCGAGGTCAGGGCAACGCCATAGCCGAGAATCTCGAGCTCATGGCCGGCCTGCGCGTGCCAATCGTAAGCGTGTTGCTCGGCGAGGGCGGATCGGGCGGTGCGCTCGCGCTCGCGCTCGCCAACCGTGTGGCGATGCAGCAGCACGCCGTGTACTCGGTGCTATCACCCGAGGGCTTCGCCTCGATTCTGTGGAAGGATGGGTCTCGTGCATCCGAGGCTGCCGAGCTCATGGGCATGAGCGCTGGCGATGCGTTCGAGCTCGGTGTTGTCGATGCCGTGCTGCCCGAAGGCGAGGGGGCCGCGCACGAAAACCCCGAGCAGGCCGCCGACGTCGTCTTTGCCTACGTGAACGAGACTCTCGAGGAGCTGAGCGCTCTCACTCCCGACGAGCTTCTCGCCCAGCGCCAATCCCGCTTCGCGAGGTTCTAGCCTTCTCGTCGCTCCGCTAGCAGCAGGTCCACCATGCGTCCGTAGCTCTGCGTGCCATCGAGCTGGCTGTTGGCCTTCAGGTACGCATCGTTTGCCTGCTGCGCAAACGTGCGGAACGGCCCCTCGTATTCGGCCCAGAACCCCATGCTTTCCATGCGATCGGCTCGCACCTCATCCGAGAGTTGCGCGGACACTGCACGCGCGGCGTCTTCATCAGTCTGCGCTAACGCCGAAAGCGCATACGAATACGCGAGCGAGTACCCGCTATAGCGGATGAGCGCATCCCCGCTCTGCTTGCACGCGAGGTAGGCAATGAAGTTCGCCTCGTCTTCGCGCATGTATCCGCACTGATGCGCGAGCTCGTGGCCCATGGTCGCCGGAATCGTGTAGAAGGGCGGCAGTGTGTTGATGTTGCTCTCCACCGTGAACGCGAAGTACATGCCTGTTATATCTCCACAGGACATGAGCTGCGAGAACAGTGTGACCGGCTTGGGCTGCGAATAGATGGGGCGCTCGAGCGTGGGGTATTGCTCCGCAATCGTCTTCATCTCGTCGACGCTACGCACGGCGTATCCCGCAAAGCCTCCTCGTTCGTCGATATGTGCCTGCATGTCATCGCCAAGTTCCGCCCGGGTGGTGTTGAGCTTGGTCACAAGATCGTTGCATAGGTCGGTGAGCTCCTGCGCTGTGGATTCTCTGACCTCAAAGCCCTCGTTTTGCGCAAACGTGTGGCGATAGTAGTTAAGTCCGCACAACATGGCGTACAGGAAGAAGGCGATGGAGATGATGCCGAGGGCGCTCGTGATGAGACGGTAGAGATAGCGCAAGCGCTCGCCGCGGCGCGTGATGATACGCATGATGTAATGCACGATCATGCATATGACAAGGATAACAGCTACAATGACGACCCATTGCGCCATGGAGAAGCCAACGAGCGATGGCAGGTATCCCCATACGCTCGAAATCCACGGATAGGCGCCGCGACTGAAGAGCTCCTCGCATGCGTCAGGATTCGCACGCGCGAGCATGGTGAGTACAAACGCGACAACGCCTGGCACGAGCAGCCACAGGCGTCTGAGGTCTCGAAGCCATGCAGCCCTAGCCGCTTTCTTCCGCGATATTCTCTCGCTCGTCTGCTCCATGACCCCATCATAGCGAATCGAGGTGACGATATCTCCCATCACCCAAAGGGGCCTCGCATCTGCGCGAAGCCCCATGTAAGAAAATTGCGATTATGTGAGACTAATTCAGCGGCGACGAATGAAATTTTCGATTGTGTGAGGCGCGAGATTTAGAAGTGCCGGTTTTTTGCGATTGTGTGAGGCCGGTATGTCCTTTTGCTTCACACAATCGCAAATTGTCTACATAGGCTTTCGATGCACTACACACAATCGAAAAAAATGTGCACGCCACCCTCTCTAAAGCGCTGCGATGATTGCATCGACGCTGTCTTTGGCATCTCCTAGCAACATGTCGGTGTTCTCGTTGTAGAACAGCGGGTTGTCCACGCCGGAGTATCCGGCCGAACCCATCTTGCGCTTGGAGACGATGACCTTGCCGGCCTCCCAGACGTGCAGCACCGGCATGCCGGCGATGGGGCTGCCCGGCTCGGTTGCGGCCGACGGATTCACGGTATCGTTTGCGCCGATGACAAGCACCACGTCCACGTCGCCAAAGTCATCGTTGATCTCGTCCATCTCATAGACTGCATCGTAGGGTACCTTGGCCTCGGCAAGCAGCACGTTCATGTGGCCGGGCATGCGTCCGGCGACCGGGTGGATGCCGAACTTTACGTCCACGCCGCGCTCGATGAGCTTGCGGGTGAGGTCTGCCACGGGGAACTGCGCCTGGGCCACGGCCATGCCATAACCGGGCGTGACGACGACGCTCTTGGCGTTGCGCAGCAGCTCGGCGACTTCCTCGGGAGTCGTCTCGGTGTGCTCTCCACCTTGCGACGTGGCACTGCCCGAAGACGTGGCGGTCGTAGAGCCAAAGCCGCCCAGGATGACCGACACGAACGAGCGGTTCATGCCCTGGCACATGATCCACGACAGATAGGCGCCCGACGATCCGACGAGCGCGCCGGTGATGATGAGCAGGTCATTGCCGAGCGTGAGGCCGACCATTGCGGCAGCCCAGCCCGAGTACGAGTTGAGCATCGAGATGACGACGGGCATGTCGCCACCACCGATGGCCATGACCAGGTGCAATCCGAGCACGAGCGATACAGCGGTCAGGATGCCGAGCGGCAGCAAGCCCGCATCGACGCCTTCGGTGTTGGCGAACCACACGATGAGGGCAATCGAGGCAATGACCATGATGAGGTTGAGGATGTTACGACCGGGCAGCGTGAGGGGCTTGCCCGAGATGCGCGCGGCGAGCTTGAGGTAGGCGATGATCGACCCGGTGAAGGTGACCGCGCCGATGAAAACAGCAAGACCGGTCTCTGCCATATGGAAGGCATTTTCCGCACCGCCCGCCAGGTTACCTGGCGTCGTGAAGAACGAGCCAAATGCCACGAGCACGGCTGCCGCACCCACGAACGAGTGCAGCATTGCCACGAGCTGCGGCATTGCCGTCATCTGCACGGTTTTGGCGCGCCAAATGCCGATGATGGCGCCAATGATGATGGCGGCGGTCATGAAGCCGATGACGGGACCAAGGGGCTGCGTGGACGAGACGAGCGTCACGAGTATGACGGCAACGAGTGCGAGCACCATGCCCGCGATGCCGAAGAAGTTGCCGCGCTGAGCGGTCTTTTGCTTGGAGAGTCCTGCGAGCGCAAGAATGAAGAGCAGCGCCGCGACAAGATATGCGAGGGACTCGAAATGCGCGAGAGCGTCGAGAATCGTGGAGTTCATCGCTAATCAGAGCTCCTCTCGAACATCTTGAGCATTCGGTGCGTCACCAGAAAGCCGCCGAAGATGTTGATGGAGGCCACCGCCATGGCAATGAACGCCAGTACGGTGACCACGAGGTTTGATGAGCTAATGAGCAAGATCGCGCCCACGATGATGATGCCCGAAATGGCATTGGTCACCGACATGAGCGGGGTGTGCAGCGTGTGCGAAACGCCGCCGATCACGTAGAAGCCCACGACGATGGCGAGCTCGAGCACGACGAAGTGAGAGGTCATGGAAGGCGGCGCGAGCATGACGACAACCGCGCCAAGCAGCACTGCGGCAACTTTCCACCACCACTTGGCGAATGCCGATTTCTTCTTGGGCTCCTCGACCGGCATCGCCTCAGCCGGCGTCTCCTCCTTCTTGGGGGCGGCCGAAACGCTGACCGCGGGTGGCGGCCACATGCCCGTGCCGTCGAGTGTGACGGTGATGCCGCGAATGACCTCGTCATCTTCATCGAGGACAAGCACACCGTCCTTGTCCGGCGTTGCGAGCTTGAAGAAGTTCACGATATTCTGGCCATACAGCTGTGAAGCTTGCCCTGGTAGACGTCCCGGCAAGTCGGTGTAGCCGATGATGGTTACACCATTATCGGTGATGATGACCTCACCTGGTTTGGACAGCGCGCAGTTGCCGCCCAGAGGGCTTGCGCCCATGTCGACAACAACGCTACCGGGCTTCATGCCGGCGACGGCTTCCTCGGTGAGCAACAGCGGAGCAGGGCGTCCCGGCACCTGTGCGGTCGTGATGACGATGTCGTTCTTGCCCGCCTGTTCCTCGTAGACCTTGAGAACGCGCGCCTGCTCGTCCTCGTCGAGGACCTTGGCGTATCCATCCGAGCTTTCCTGCTTGACGGGAATCTCGACGAAGGTCGCACCGAGCGACTCGACCTGGTCGGCCACTTCGGCACGCACGTCGGTGGCCGATACTTCGGCGCCCATGGAGCTTGCCGTGCCGATGGCCGCAAGACCCGCGACGCCAACGCCGATGACATAGACGCGAGCCGGAGGCATCTTGCCCGCGGCGGTCACCTGGCCGGTGAACAGGCGGCCGAAGACGTTGGCGGCCTCGATGACCGCACGATAGCCGCCCACGTTGGCCATCGATGAGCGTACGTCGAGGGATTGAGAGCGTGACAGACGCGGCACCATGTCCATCGCAAGTGCCGTGATGCCCATCTCCTCGAACTTGGCGATGTCTTCCGGATGCGCCCCCGGATTCATGCGCGCGATGAGCGTAGCCCCACGCTTGATGAGCGCGAGTTCGGGATCTGGCGGCGTGTCCAGGCACACGACGATGTCGGCACCCCACGCCTCCTCGTGCTCGACGACTCGCGCGCCAGCCTGTTCGTATGCATCGTCGAAGTAGCTCGCCTTCTCGCCGGCGCCGGACTCGACGACGACCTCATAGCCGAGCTTGATGAGCTTCTTGACGCTATCGGGCGTACCGGCCACGAGCGTCTGTTCGGGATTTGGTTCCCGGGGTATGCCTATGAGCATTTTTCCTCCCCATCGTGAAAAAGCCCGTTATATATACAAATGCGTATGGTAATGCATGCGTGCGCACATATATATACCGAATGTGGGTGACGGGAAAATTCGGTCATGGGGTATGACCTCGTTCCCGGAGTACGATTCGCATCTCTCTTGCGTTTGCGTCCAGCTCGAGTAGTATTCGCTTTCAAGGCAAGTATCAAGTGAGACAGATGTGCCTGTCCAATCTGTCTCACTTGGCGGGAGGACGCCATGAGTCGCAAGATCGCCATATTCGACACCACGCTGCGCGACGGCGAGCAGTCTCCGGGCGCGAGCATGAACGCCCAGGAGAAGCTCGTCATCACGCGTCAGCTCCTACGCCTCAACGTTGATGTCATCGAGGCGGGCTTTCCCGTGTCGAGCCCTGGTGACTTCAAGTCCGTGCAGGATATCGCCATCCTTGCCGGTGACCAGTGTATCGTCGCCGGGCTCACGCGCGCCATCGAGCGTGATATCGACGTGTGCGCCGAGGCGCTCGAGGTCGCAGCGCGCCCGCGCATCCACACGGGTATCGGCGTGTCACCCGAGCACCTCAAGTACAAGTTCAAGGGGATGACCCTCGACGAGGCCATCGACCAGGGCGTTGCGGCAGTGCGCCATGCGCGCAAGTACGTTGACGACGTCGAGTTCTACGCCGAGGATGCCGGTCGCGCCCCTTACGAGGACCTCGCCCGGATGCTCGAAGCGGTCATCAGGGCCGGCGCGACGGTCGTGAACATCCCCGATACCACGGGCTTCAGCGTGCCGTGGGAGTTCGGTCAGCGCATCTGCTATCTCATGGAGCACGTTGCGGGCATCGAGGACGTCTGCGTCTCGGTGCATTGCCACAACGACCTGGGCATGGCGACGGCGCTTTCGCTCGCGGGCGTGATAAACGGCGCCACGCAGGTCGAGTGCACCATCAACGGCCTGGGCGAGCGAGCGGGCAACACCGCCATGGAGGAAGTCGTCATGGCGATCAAGATGCATGAGGACGAGCTCGATGCGCATACCGATATCAACACGGTCGAATTTGCGCATGCAAGTCGTCTCGTCTCGTCCATCACCGGTATCAACGTGCAGCCCAACAAGGCAGTGGTCGGCGCGAACGCCTTCGCGCACAGTTCGGGCATACACCAGGATGGCGTCATCAAGAATCGCACCACCTACGAGATCATCGCGCCCGAGGACGTGGGCGTTTCGGGAAGTCAGATAGTGCTCACCGCACGTAGCGGGCATGCCGCATTGCGCAAGCGTCTCGAGGACCTGGGCTACGCCGGCATTCCCGATGACAAGTTCGAGCAGGTTCATGCCGCCTTCCTCGAGCTGGCAGACAGCAAAAAGGAGATATACGATGATGACCTGCACTCGCTCATGGGCGAGCAGGACCGCAACGAAAACGCCATCTACCGTCTCGATGCCGTCCAGATTTCCTGCGGCCAGCCGCTTGTCTCGACGGCTACGGTGACCATCACCGACGAGAACGGCGAAGTGCACGCCGCGTGCGAGATCGGATCGGGTCCCATCGATGCGATGTATTCGGCGATCAACAAGGTCGTGCAAGCTGAAAACGACCTCATGGAATACTCGGTCAACGCCGTGACGCGTGGCATTGACGCTCTTGGTGAGGTGACCGTGCGCATCATGGATCGCGATGGCACGATTTTCATCGGTCGTGGTAGCGATCGAGACATTACCGTGAGCTCGGGCAAGGCCTATGTCAACGCCCTCAACCGCATGATTGACCAGCATCGTCGCAACATGCAGCGTACCGAAAGCGGTTCCGACGCCCCCGCCCACATCTAGAGATTGGGACAGTTTGGTCTGACCGATCTGTCCCATTTTGCCGCTCAAGAAAGTTCGCAAATCCGTTTATAAGTGGAAAACCCGGCGTTTCCCCCTTGCAGGGGCACCTGCGTCTCCACATGCCCTGTTAACGCGTCCAAATGAGAAAAACCATGTCTCACCAAACGGGTATGGTGTGACCCCCGAGAGGACCACGAGACAGAAAGACGCGTGCGCACCTATGCCAGAGCTTGCCTACACATCGAATGCCAGCAGCCCCGTCGAGCGCATCATGCCGCAAGACATCGATGCGGAGAAGGCGGTGCTCGCCGCCATGCTTCTCGGCCAGGATACCGAGGTCGTCGAGGAAGCGCTCATGAAGCTCTCGGCCAAGGAGTTCTACCGCCCCGCGCATCGCAAGATCTTCGAGGCAATGGAGGAGCTCTACAACAAGAGCGCCCCCATCGACCAGCTTTCCCTGGCAGACCGCCTCAAAACACGTGGTGACCTCGATGCCGTGGGCGGCAAGCCCTATATCGTCGAGCTCGGCAACAACACCTACGCACTCGCCAACTGGGCCCACCATGCTGACATCGTCAAACGCGCGGCAATGTTGCGTGACCTCATCGGCGCGTCCGTTCGCATCACCGCATTGGGTTACGACGCCCCCGATGATCTCGATGAAGTCGTCGAAACCTCCGAGAAGCTCCTCTTCGACGTCACCAACAAGCGCGTCGCCACCAACTTCAAGTCGATGGAGTCGCTCGTCGTCGAGACCTTCAACGAGCTCCAGGAACTCGCCAACACCAAGAGCCGCTACAACGGCGTGCGCACCGGCTTCAAGGATCTCGATGACCTCTTCGGTGGCTTGCGCGGTGGCGACCTGGTCATCCTCGCCGCACGTCCGTCCGTCGGCAAGACCGCGCTCGCGCTCAACATCGCGAGCCGCGCCGCCCAGCTCGGCACCTCGGTCGCGTTCTTCTCGCTCGAGATGTCGGCCACCCAGCTCGTCCAGCGCGTGCTCTCGACCGAGACGCGCATCAACTCCAAGAAGATGCAGACCGGTCAGATGAGCGCCCAGGACTGGGTCACGCTCGTTAACGCGTCCGACACGCTGTCCAAGCTCCAATTGTGGGTGGATGACACCCCCAGTGCCTCGATTCTCGAAGTACGCGCCAAGGCACGCCGCCAACTGCGCGGGGTCGAGCCGCAAAAGGGTCTCATCATCGTCGACTATCTGCAGCTCATGCAGCCGCAAAACACGCGCACCGAGTCGCGCCAGGTCGAAATCGCCGAGATTTCCCGTGGCCTCAAGATTCTCGCAAAGGAAATGGACATGCCCATCATCGCGCTCTCGCAGCTCTCCCGTGCGGTCGAGTCACGTCAGGGCAAGCGCCCCATTCTCTCCGACTTGCGCGAATCCGGTGCCATCGAGCAAGACGCCGATATCGTCATGTTCCTCGATCGCTCGCTATCAGAGAAAGAGGCCGAACAGGAGGATCGTCCGGCGCTCAACACGGCAGACGTCATCGTCGCCAAGCATCGCAACGGCCCCACCGGCGTCGTGAGCCTGGCGTTCCAAAGCGAGTTCACGCGCTTCGACAATCTCGCCCGTCACGAGGACAACAGATACTAGAGCGACTTCGCATTCCCATTCGTGCCCGTATGGCCCCTCATATTCGATACAATGATGTTTCGCGCGCGAACGCGCTGAGCCTCTCATAAAGGAGAACCACATGTCGGGCACCATATTAGTAGGCACTCAATGGGGCGACGAGGGAAAGGGCAAGGTCACGGACCTGCTCGCTTCCGGTTACGATTACGTCGTTCGCTTCCAGGGCGGCAATAACGCTGGCCACACCGTCATCTACGGGGATACCAAGCTCGCCTTGCACCTCATTCCGTCGGGCATCATGTACGAGAGCGTGACGCCGCTCATCGGCAACGGATGCGTCATCGACCCCGAGGTGCTTTGCGGCGAGATGAAGGGCCTCGAGGAAAAGGGCATTTCCACGGAGCGGCTTCTCATCAGCAGCAACGCCCATGTCATCATGCCCTATCATCGCGTCCTCGACGGGGCCACCGAAGCGCGTCTGGGTGCGAACAAGATCGGCACGACCAAGCGCGGCATCGGCCCGTGTTACCAGGACAAGTACGCGCGTATCGGCATTCGCATCCAGGACCTGCTCGATAAGAAGATCTTGCATGAGAAGCTCGAGACGGCACTCGCCATCAAGAACGACATACTTCAAAACGTCTACGATATGCCCACCTTCACGGTCGATGGCATCATGAACGAGTACCTGGGCTATGCGGACATGATTCGCGAGCATGTCGTCGATGCAAGCCAGCTGCTCAACGCCGAGCTTCGCGCAGGCAAGTCCGTGCTCTTCGAGGGCGCCCAGGCAACCCAGCTCGACATCGACCACGGCACCTATCCCTTCGTCACCTCGAGCAACTGCACCGCTGGTGGTGCCATGACGGGCACCGGCGTGGGCCCCACGCGTATCGACCGGGTGCTCGGCATCGCCAAGGCGTACATGACCCGTGTCGGCAGCGGTCCGTTCCCCACCGAGCTCTTCGACGAGTACGGCAAGACCCTGGGCGAAGCCGGCCATGAGGTGGGCGTCACCACCGGGCGCAAGCGCCGCTGCGGCTGGTTCGATGCCGTCCTCATCCCCCACCCCGCCCCTCGACGTAA
>UQUH01000050.1 GCA_900544245.1 uncultured Coriobacteriaceae bacterium
GTCACCGCCAAGAAGTCGTATGCGGCACCAGCAGCATGGGCCTGCCTGAGCTCGAGCGCGATGTCTCGCTCATATTGCAAGTAACGTTCGTAATGGGGTTGATTGGCATTGAAACAGAAGTAGCAATGCTTGGTGCAGCGCAAGTCCACGAAGAGCGAACCGGTACGCTCGCCCGTGCGACATGCGATGCACGCCGGCGATATCCAGCCGCACCATATGGAGGAGCCGCCGTTCTCGCATGCGCATCCACATGCGTGCGCCATCATCTGGCGAGCTGAGCGCGGAGAGGACTCGTCTTTCTCGAAGGGCAAGCCGTACCGGGCAGCGGAGCGCCGAAAGTCCTCTTCGGCTCCCTCGATCAGCGCCGTGTACTCCCGCAAGTCCATCTAAGCCGCTCCGGTCTGCGATGCGTCGGAATGCGACAGGTACGTGGCACGCAACTGCGCTGCGCGCTCGGCACTCGCGAGCGGCGCTCCGCACATGCCACATACCTGCGCCGTCGGCCCGTTGATAGCCTCGCAGCGCTCGCAGTATCCGGGCACACGCTCTATATCCATGGCAAATGCCGGGGCCTCTCCCCTGCATCTTCCGCAGTTGACGCATGCATATCCGCACATGGATGACTCCTCGAAAATCATGGACCATGCCCCTCGTAGCCAGCATGGCAGCGAGGGAAGCGGCGGAAGGCACCGCGTAGGCACCTCCCGCCGTCGCATGGCCAGAATACAGCAAGCTTTCGCACGTCGTGAGAAGCGATGTCGCGAGGCACTAGATGACGCAGAGTACCTTCTTGCTTCCGGCGCCCATCTGGCCGGCGAGATCCTCGACGTCTCCGTACACCAGACACTGCGCCTGACAATGCTGCACGCAGGTCGGGAACTTTCCCTCGCTCACGCGCGTCGCGCACCCATCGCACTGCTTCGTGAACGCAGGCAGGTAGGAGAGCTGCCAGTTGTTCTCGTCAATCTGCCACGGGCCAATCTCCTGCACGATGACTCCCGTCTGGCCGACGGGGAGATGGTTGTGCATTTGGCATGCCATCTCGCAGGTGTGACAACCGGAGCACCATTCGGTGTCAATGAGAATGCCTTTCGCCATGGCCTATTCCCCTTCCTCGATTTTGTAAATCTTGCAGATGCTCGTCTTGTAGTTGGCGCCGAAGCCTGACTTTCCGCACGACATGGGGATGAGCTGGTTGATGTTCACGTCGAAGACGTCGTAGAGCTCCTCCGGTTCTGCCTCGGGCAGCCACCAGCCGTGATCGCACGAAACGACACGCGGATCGACGATCGGGGTGATCTTGACGGTGCGCTTGGCGCGGCCGAGCATGTTCTCGACCCAGACCCACTCGCCTTCGGTGACACCGAGCTTCTCGGCGGTCTCGGGATGGATCTCGATATAGGGCCACGGATCCATGCGACGCAGGCGATCGACCTGACGATGCTCGCTGTGGAACGAGGACCAACGGCGTGCACCGGTCGTGAGCACGAAGGGATACTCCTCCATGAGCTCGGGCGTCGCACCTGGACCGGGGTTGGGCTCGTCGAAATACGGCATGGGGTCCAAACCGCAGGTCTCGTAGAACAGTGACCACAGCTCGATGAGACCCGTCGTCGTGTTGAAGCCGGGCTTGCCATCGGCGCGCAGCAGTCCCTTCTCGTAGCGCTTGTACTCGAAGGGCAAATACAGCGGCGCCTGCTCGCGCAGCTCGGAGAACGAGAGGCCCGTCGAGGAGATCATGTACGACAGCATCTCGTCGATGGTCTCCCACGGCCATGCATCCGGGTTGAGACGTTTGCCGATGAGCAGGTTGATCTCGGCGTCGGACTTGGCCTCGCCAATCTGCGTGACCTTGTTGATGACCTCACCACGCTGTAGACCGTCGCCCAGACGCAGGCCGTCCTTCTCGGGATATGTGCACGCGGGCAGTACCACGTCGGCAGCCGCCATGGCGGTCGGCGTCATGAACAGATCGACGACGACGTTGAAGTCCATCTTCAGCAGTGCCTTGAGAACGCGCCTGGGGTCAGCACCCATGCAGGCGATTGCATTGTTCGTCTGCAGCCAGACGCCGTGAATCTCGTAGGGGCTACCCGTCTCCATCGTCTTGAGCACTTCGTCTGCCTGGGCTGCCTGGAAGCCGAGGTTCAAGAGCGGATACTCGGCAAGGCCGATGCGCTTTGCTTTCTGCTCGGGGCTGATGAGCTCGGAGCCCCAACCGCCAGAGTACGCAATCATCTCGACCGGGAAGATGTTGCTGCCGGGGATGTCGACGTTGCCGGTGATCTGGAACAGGCCGACGATGGCCTGACCGGCCGGGAGGGCCTCCTTGACCATGTCGACGGCAAGACCCCACTGCATGGCGGCAGGCTTCGACTTCGCGAGCAGGCGTGCCGCGCGGACGATCTGCTCCTCGGGAACCCAGGTGACCTCAGCCATCTTCGACGGCGGGTAATCCTGCACGCGTTCGCGCAGCTCGTCAAAGCCGTAGGTCCACTTCTCGACGAACTCCTTGTCGTAGAGCTCCTCGTTGATGATGACGTTCATCATCGCGAGCGCCAGGGCAGCATCGGTACCGGGACGCAGGCGCAGGTGCTCCTCGGCCTTGAGCGAAAGCCAGGTGACGCGTGGATCGATCATCATGATCTTCATGCCCCGCTTCATGAGATCGATCATCCAGTGACCGTAGAAACCGTCGGAGTTCGCCTTGAGCGGATAGTTGCCCCAAATGACCATGAGCTCGGGATGACGCCAGTTGGGGTTATCGTAGCGATCGGTGAACTGCTGCGAGCAGTCAGCGACCGTGTACCCGCCGCAAGTGGCGGCCATGCCGGCGATGCGGGGCAGGTAGCAGGCAAGTCCGGACAGCGCGAAGCAGGTGTAGTTGGGCGAGCCATACGACCAGGCAAGGCGCGTGATCCACGAGGCGATATCGCGACCGGTGCCCTGGCCGAACACGACGCTTTCCGCACCGTACTTCTCGCGAATCTCGATGAGCTTGTCCGAAACCAGGTCGATGGCCTCGTCCCAGCCGATGCGCTCCCACTTGTCCTTGCCGCGGTCCTTCGGGTCGCGTTTCATCGGATACAAGAGCCTGTCCTTGTGGTTCGTCACATCAGGCAGGGCAAGACAACGCACGCAAAGCCGTCCGTTGTTGAAGGGATTCTCGGAATCGCCCTCTACCTTGACAAGCTTGCCATCTTCATCGGTATAGAGCAGCACGCCGCAACCCAGATGACACCCGGGCCCGGTCCATGCGCTTCCGCGTGTGACCGTGAGATCGCCCTCTTTGTAGGTATAGGGCTTCTCGTGCGGCACGCGAACGTATTCATTTTCTGCCATGTGCTCTCCTATCTCTCTTTCCCATTCTTGTGACAGGGATCTCCTTGGTGAAAACGCCCTCTCCGACACAAGCGAACAGATAATTCAGGCAATAACGAAACGCCTGACTTGATTGCGGGAGCAAGCGCAGCACAACATGAATCTCTCAAGCAGCATGCGAATTCGACAAGCTCCTCTTGGCCGTGACCTCGTATATGCTCCTCCACGGGCTTATGCGCTCATAGGCTGCGCTTGCCGCAAGCAAATCGATTTCGCCGTAGCGATTGCCTATGAGCTGCAGGCCAACCGGAAAGCCCTCCCTCGAGAGGCCGGCCGGGATGGATGCCGCAGGATTACCCGTGAAGTTGCAGAAGAACGTGAGTCCAAATCCACAAAGCGGATCACTTTTCACACCGCAAATCTTTGCAGGTCCCAGGGTATTGCGATTAACATCGTTCTTAACCGGATGACACGCAGTCGTCGGCGAGACGATGAGGTCATAATCCTGGAACGCTCCCTGAATCTGGTCGAAGACCTCCGTGCGGATCACCTCGTCGTCGTGGAAATCGACATACCCACGCTTATACGAGTCTTCGACCCACCAGATGAACTCGTCAGGCAGGTCGTCTGCATGATCACGCAAAAGATCTATGCCCATCGCCTTGATCTCCTCGACGGAACCAAGGCCACCCGAAATGGTGATCATGCGACACCACGACTCGGCAAGCTCGAAGGCGGAGCGCTTAAAGTCGAAGCTCACGGGCTCGACGATGGCGCCGGCATCCTCGAACTTCGCCGCGGCATCCTCGCACATGGCGGCGATCTCCGGTTCGACCGGGAATATGCCGAAGTCTGGCGTGAAGCCGACGCGCATGCCCTTGATCGGCTTGTCGAGGGCAGCAACATAATCGCGATCGCCGAAGTCGATGCTGTTGGGGTCGAAGGGGTCGTAACCCGCCATCGCCTGCAGGGCATACGCGGCATCCTTTACGCCACGCGATATGCTGCCCGGAAAACAGTACGGATGGCAGGTGCCATAGGCGTTCGGCCTCGGTGCTCCGCCCACCGTACCATTTCCAGGTTTGAAACCATAGCATCCGCACCAGGCAGATGGGATACGTATGGATCCGCCTCCGTCAGACCCTTCGGCGATGAGCAGGATGCCGTCGCCGACCGCGGCCGCCGATCCGCCGGAGGAGCCACCCGAGTTGTATCCGGGCTTGAACGGGGTGCTCGTGGGGCCGAACATCTTGTTGTCGGTTGTTCCGCGAAACGCGAATGACGGAGCATTGGTCTTGCCGATCATGATGGCGCCCTCGTCGTTCATCGCGCCCGTATAGCTACCCCAATGGTCGTCAATCATATGAGAGAGGGCCTTGACGCCGCCGGTCGTTCCCGGCCATCCCGGTATACCGGGAATAAAGTCCTTCGCGGCGGTCGGTATACCAAAGAAAGCGCCATGAGCCTCGCCTCGAGTCAGCTTATCGTCTTCCTCCCGCGCCTTGGCACGCGCTTCATCGTAATTGGTGTATACGAAGGCATTGATAGATGGATTGCGCTCGTCAATCGCCTTGATGGTTTCCTCTATTACTTCCGAGGGAGACACTTTCATGTCCTTGATATCGGCGGCCAGATCGACCGCGCTTACGTACTCGTCGCTAATCATAGAAATCTCCTTCGCTCCTCAAAACCGAGTAAGCAGTCCGCGTATTTGCCTGGTTACGACAGGGGGCACGAAGCGTTGCGCCCCGTGCCCCCTCCGTGGAACATGACAGCGGAACTTACGCTACGGGCACGTCGCCAATGTTCACGTCGAGCTCGGTCGCATCAGCGTCATAGGTCTTGGCCGTCTTGCCGGGAACCTGATAGACGACCTGATAAGCGGCGGGCTCGACCTGGTCGAACATGAAATCGCCAAACTCGTCGGTCTTCTGCTCGGCAACCGTATTACCGCTCGCACTCACGAGCTTCACGTCGGCACCGATGGCAACCTCACGAGCGTCAAAGTCGACGACGCAACCGGTCACGAAGCGCTTGGGTAAATTGCGGTACCAGATGCGCGAGCCTTCGACGAGCTGCTCAGCACCATCGAGATCGAGATCCGCGACATCGCCAAAGCGCAATGCCTTGGTGGGGCAGGAGTCCACGCAACGCGGAACCTCCCAGCCATCATCAAGCAGATGCGCGCAGCCCGTGCAGGTCTGCGGAATCTGGAGCGCCTCGTTCCAGTACACGCCTTCGAACTCGCAAAGGTCCTTGCGTCCCTTGGCCTTCTCGGGATCGAGGTACATGAGCCCGTCGGGGCGCTCCACGATGGCGTCGCCCGCCGCCGCGGCAAGCGCGTCGCTCTGACCGCCGATGTGCGGAACGTAGGTGATGCGCGTCTTGGGAACGCTGCCACGCACCTTCTCCTCGACCTTGCACCAGAACTGTCCGGTCAGGGGCTGTTCGGCGGCATAGGGCAGCCAATCGGTACCGCAATGCTCGTCCTTGCAGGCAATCTGGCAATTCATGCAGCCGTTGCACCTGGCAACGTCAATAACAAATGCTTTCATTCTTAGCCCTCCACAATCCAGCTATCGGGAATCTGGCCGAAATCGGGATCGTATGCGCGGCCCCATTCCTCCGGACGTTCCCTGGCCATCTCGATGACATCGACTTTCCTCACGCCAACGAGATAGCTGTTGGTCACCTCGCCAGCACAGTTCTTGGATGTCGTCGCAGACGGGCATATCAGATTGTTCGCGCCGCCGCGATCCAAGCCGCCAACGCCAGTCTCGATCTCGTCCTCGCGAGCGCCATGATCCTGGGAAACGCAACCGGGCATGATGCGCTCGGAAATGATGACGCCACCCAGCACCGTGCCGCGCTCGTTGTACAGGGCGGCGATATCGCCATCCTCGAGGCCAAGCTTGGCAGCATCGATCGGATTCACGTACAGCGGCTCGTACAGGTAGCCATCGGGACCGGTGACCTTGCCCGTCGTGAACTCGTGGAACCAGGGGATGTCGTCATGATTGGCATGCACGCGCCAACGCGGATGGTTGGTGACGAGCAGGAACGGATAGTCCTTCGCACGCGGGCTGGAAAGGCGATCGTCATGTCCGTCGAGCGGCTCCTCGATCCAGCGCGCGACGGGACCTCGCGCCGTGTCATCGGGAAAGACCTGCGCCAGTGACTCGGAGTAGTACTCGATCAGTCCGGACGGCGTAGAGAGCGGATGCCCCACGGGGTCTTCGTAGAAGCCTATAAGGCCATGTGGCATGTCCTCCCAATCCTCGCGCGTCGGGAAGAGCTTGAATCGGTCTTCCTTGAACTGCTCGAAGTCGGCATGCTCGCCATCTTCGATACCGGACTCGCGGAAGCCCTTCTCGATCCAGCCCATGACATCGCGTCCCTGGGTGTAGCGCTCATACAGGTTCTCGTAGTTACCGCCGAATTTCTCGAGTGCCTTGGCAACCGAACACACGGCCTCGTAATCGCTGCGCGTGTCGCCGATGGGATCGATTGCCTGGCCTTCATACGCAATGGCATTCCACTGGCCACTGCGCACGTCAACATTGAAATCCTCGGTCTCGAACAACGTGTTGGTGGGCAGGATGATGTCAGCGAACTTGGTGTCGTTCTCGAACCAGGGGTGCTGCACCAAGATGAAGTCGAGCTCGGGGTCGCGCATGGCCTCCTGGAAGACGTTGCCGCCTTGCCAGCAATTCGACCAGCACGGAGCATCCGACCAGATCATGCGCACGCCCTTGCCCTCTTCAGGCTCCCACTCGAACGGAATGAACTGATCGACGGTGGCAATGCCCGCAATGACATGGCCATGCCATTCGAGCTTCTTTTCGGTGATGGCCTTGGGGATGAGCGTCTTGGGGATGAACGGCTCAGACAGATCCATGGTCGCGCCACGATAGGCACCCTCGACGCTCGGGAGCACCGAGCAACTGGGTAGGGGATTCCACGTGGGCATATCCATGAGCTGCCACTCGATCATCTGGAACTGATTGACACCCGGCTGACCCACGCCACGCATGCCCAGCAGGTAGATCTCCATGCGAGCGGGCTCGTGCGAAAAGGCTGCGCGAATGTAGCCACCACCGTTGCAATGGGCAACGGAGACCTTCTTGCTCGCCCAGTAGCGAGCAAGCGCCTTGATGCGGTAATCGGGCACGCCGCACTTCTCGGCCGCCCAGGCCGGTGTCTTCTCGACGCCGTCTTCGCCGCGGCCCATGACGTAGTCCTCGAACTTATCGAAACCGACGGAGTGCGTGGCGATGTAGTCCTTCTCGTACGTGCCCTCGGTCAACCACACATGGGCGATTGCAAGCTGCAGGGCGACGTCAGTATTCGGCAGGACCGGAATCCACTTGTCGGCATGGATTGCCGCGCCATAGTTAAGGTCGGGGCACACGTAAACCTGCTTGACGCCGATGTCGGTGAACCAGTATGAGATGAGACTCGACATCTGGCCGCCCCAACCCCACGGCGTGGTTTCGGGATCGCCACCCCACACGAAGACGGCATCGGTGTGCTCTGCGATGTCCTTGATGACATTGTTGGTGATGGTCTGCATGCCAACGGGATCCATGCCCCAAACATGCTTTGCGCCCCAGTACCAACCTTCCCAGGAATCCGGCTGACGGGCCTGCTTCAGGAAGCCGCCCGTGAGCGCCAGGAGGTTGGTCTGGCAACCATGGGCCGCATGCACGGTCTTGGTCTCTCCATGACCATCGGATTGCGCGTAGATGGAAAACGGTCCGCACTCGTCCTGAATCCTCTTGATCTCGGCCGCGATGATGTCACAGGCATCGTCCCAGGAGATGCGCTCGTACTTGGAGATACCACGGTTCTGCGGATTGCGCTCGCCATTCGGATCCCAATCGACGCGCTTCAGTGGATACGGAATGCGGTTCTTCGAATAGGCCCTCATCTTATACGCCGTGGCAAGCGGCGGCGGACAGCTCGCCATGCCCGGTTCGAGCACGTGACCATTCTTCTCGATCTTCCAGTAATTCAGATCCTCGGGTTTATAGAGCTGGTCGTAGTGCAGCGGCCTGATGCGAGCCACACGTCCATCTTTCACATCGACTTCAGTGATGTTCGCACCCATTCCAAAGCCACAAAAGCCGATGCACTTTATCACTGACTTGTCTGTGGTTTTCTCAGACATCGTATGTCCTTTCATTCAAACAAAGCGCACCCGTCGTCAGAAACGAGCGCGCCTGGTCTTTCTCTAAAGCGTACGGTTCTTGGTGATCTCGTAATCTGCCATCCACGGATTGACGCGCTCATAGGCGGCACTTGCCGCGAGCAAATCAATCTCACCGTAGCGATTGCCTATGAGCTGCAGGCCAACCGGAAAGCCCTCCCTCGAGAGGCCGGCCGGGATGGATGCCGCGGGATTGCCCGTGAAGTTGCAGAAGAACGTGAGACAAAAGCCAATGAGAGGCTCGGTTTTCACGCCGCAAATTTCCTTGGGACCAACAGTATTCCAGTTCGGATCGTTCTTAACGGGATGACACGCACACGTGGGCGAAACAATGAGGTCATAGTCCTGGAACGCCCTTTGGACCTGGTCGAAGACCTCGGTGCGGATCACCTCGTCGTCATGGAAGTCGACATATCCGCGCTTGTAGGCATCCTCCACCCAATAGATAAGTTCGTCGGGCAGATCGTCTGCGTGGTCGCGTAAAAGGTCGATACCGCCAGCCTTGATTTCCTCTATGGTACCCAGACCGCCTGAAATGGTAATCATCCTATCCCATGCCTCGGCAAGCTCGAAAGCAGAGCGCTTGAAATCGAAGCTCACAGGCTCGACGATGGCACCGGCATCCTCGAACTTCGCAGCAGCAGCCTCGCACATGACGGCGATCTCTGGCTCGACCGGGAAGATGCCGAAGTCGGGCGTGAAGCCGATACGCATACCCTTCACCGGCTTCTCCAATGCCGCAATGTAATCGCGGTCACCGAAGTCAATGCTATTGGGATCGAAGGGGTCATAGCCCGCCATCGCCTGCAGGGCATACGCGGCATCCTTGACCGAGCGGGAAATCGTTCCGTCCCAACAGTACGGATGACAGGTACCATAGGCGTTTGGCCTTGGCGCTCCGCCAATGACGCCGTTACCCGCTTTGAATCCGTAACAGCCGCACCAGGCGGCCGGAATGCGGATTGACCCACCTCCATCGGTGCCTTCGGCGATAAACAGAATACCGTCGCCGACCGCGGCTGCCGAGCCGCCGGAGGAGCCGCCCGAGTTGTATCCGGGCTTGAACGGGGTGCTCGTGGGGCCGAACATCTTGTTGTCACACGTGCCACGAAACGCGAGAGATGGCGAGTTCGTCTTGCCAATCATGATGGCGCCCTCGTCGTTCATCGCGCCCGTATAGCTTCCCCAATGGTCATCGATCATATGGGAGAGTGCCTTGATGCCGCCGGAAGTTCCCGGCCATCCAGGCACGCCGGGAATGAAGTCCTTAGCGGCGGTTGGGATGCCGAAAAATGCTCCGCTTGCCTCGCCACGAACAAGCCTATTATCTTCGTCCTTGGCCCTTTCACGCGCTTCGTCGTAGTTGGTATAGACAAAGGCATTGATAGAGGAGCTGCGCTCGTCAATCGCCTTGATGGTCTCTTCGACAATTTCAGACGGGGCAATCTTCTTATCTTTAATATCCGATGCCAGATCAACGGCGCTCGAGTATTCGTCAGTAATCATGGTTTTGCTCTTTTCTAAGTTCTTTTCTAAACGAATCCGACCCCTAGCATGGTCACTAGGAACACGTCAGGGGTCGGAACTTTCGAACTATTCGCAAGCTGTCACCTGACAACTTCGTCCGTGCAATCCTCCTGTTACGCCAAACCCATGGCAGTGCAGACGAGGGGCAGGACAATGGAAACCATCAGAACAGCTGCCACGCTGGGAATCCAGCCAACCTTGAGTTCGTCGAAGGGTGAAAAATACTTGCGCTCGTTCGAGTATGCGACGTACACGCAAAGGTCCAATGGCAACAGAAACGCCGCGGAGGAGAACACGGCACACATGAAAATCGCAGCGGTAACATTGCCACCCAGACTGATGACAAGACCGCATACGGGAATCGTGATAAGACCGGCGACAGCTGCACCTGCAGGAAGAATGTTGTGAACAACGCAGGCGAAGACCGCGACAAGAATCATAACGATAATCACAGGCAGGCCCATGAGAGGCGCAAATGCCGTGTTAACAAGCCAGACCATTGCACCTGTCGCGATAAAGCCAGCAACAAAGCAGCCAACAGCCCAATTGAGCATGACGACCGACCAGGGACTCTCATCGCACCACTTCTTGAACGAGACGCACTTGAACGGCGGCAGGAACATCAGGAACAGAGCAAGCAGGCCGATGACCGTCATGTCAAGCTGCGGGAACCACGAGCCGGCAATCCACAGACCCAGTGTCACGACAATGACAAGCATGCCCCAGATTTCGTCCTTGCCAAACCCGGAAATCTCCGAACGCTCTTTCTGGATACGCTCGATTGCCTCGTCGCTAATCGGCTCGGGCTTGAATATCTTGACGATGGTGAACCATGCGATGGGAAGCAAGACAATGTTCATGATGATGCCGAGAACCATCCAGTTCGCGAACGTCACCGTAATGCCGAACGCCTGCTCGGCAAAGCCCATGGCCAAGATGTTGACAACGCTGCCCACGGGAGTAATCCAGCCGCCGATATAAGATGCGAACGCAATGCCGAGTACGAGGGCCTTGGCCAGATTGGACTTGTTTCCCCAAGGGGTTTTGTTCTCATCCAGAATTCTGTATGCGAACGGAAGCATAACAATGACGAGAACGAGGTCATCAATGATTAGCGACAAAAGCGCCGTTGCGAGCATTAGACCGGCAAGGACTTTCTTGGAATCATGCTTGGCCCACTTTAAAATGAACGCGATGATACGCAATGAGATGCTGGAGTATTGTACGAACAGCGCAAACGCAAAGCACGGTAAGCAAACAATCATAGCGACACTCACGCCGCTCATCCATGTTTCATTTGAAGACAAGATGCCCATTAAAGGAACGGCCGCGGCAAACGCCCATGCCGTTATGACGATGGGAATGGGCTCGCAAATCCACATGATGACGCAAGCGACGAGAATGCCGAGCAACATCTTTCCCTCAAACGCAAGCCCTTCCGGAGTCGGAAGAAGAAACGTCACAATCACAACGAGGATCGAGAGTGCGGTTATTCCCACCTTAAAAGGTAGCTTTTCCCTCATTTTTCCCTCCAAAATGAATCAAAATAGTTGGACTCAAAATGAGCATCCCAAATCAGTCGCGTGGGGGTGCGCCCCAATCACTGGAGACGCTAAGCAGCCAAGCCTAGCGATTTCCTG